>NZ_DASZGI010000239.1:0-29246 GCF_035938995.1 Actinocrinis sp. | reverse complement strand
GCGGCCGTGCCGGCCGGGCGGGCGTGCGACCGCGGTAGGCCGCAGGTGGTCCTCGCCATCGCGCTCGCGGCGCTGGCTGCGGCTGCCCTCGGCTTCGTCGTCGTACGCACTGTGCCTGAGGCGCTGGGCGTCGCTTGTCTCTACGGCTCCGCATGCCAGAGTGCGTACACCGCCCGCGCGGCGCTCGCGGCGCTGGTCGATCCCGACGACCCGGCTCGAGCGAATGCGCGGCTCTACCGGATCGGAAACGTCGGCTACGCGCTCGCCACCCCGGTCACCGGTCTCGCCGCGACGTGGGGGACGGCTTGGGCCTACCGGCTAGCGCTGCTCGGCGCGGGGGTGGCGTTCGCCCTGGCCGCCCTGTTCGCCGTCCTGGTGCGCGCCCGTCATCCGGCCGCCGACGTCGTGCACTCGGACCCCGGTTCGGGCCGGGGGCAGCCGTGGCGTGATCGGCGCTATGTCACGCTCACGGGGCTCTGGGCCGTAACAGCGGTGCAGTTCTGCATCGCGGAGTTCGCGCTGCCGCTGTGGGTGGTCGGGCACACCCGGGCGCCGCGGGCGATGGTCGGGGCATCGGCCTTGATCTCAACGCTCGTGGTCACCACCCTCCAGCCCACGGCCAGCCGGCGCACGGCCGCCACGCACCGCGCGGCGGGTGCGATGGCGGTGGCGGGGATCGCGGCCGGTGCCGGGTGCCTCGCCCTGGCGGCAGCCTCCGGCCGCGCCCCGGCCACGGCCGCGGTGCTGGTGGCGTTCGCCGCGCTGGCGCTGGCTGCGGCAGAGCTCTGCCAGGCCGTCGGATCGATCACGCTCAGCTATCGCCTCGCCCCGACCGAGGCGACCGGCACCTATCAGGGGTTTTTCAGCCTCGGGCAAGGGCTGGCGATGGCCGCCGGACCTGCCGTGCTTGCCGGCACCGTGCTGCGGCCTGGTGCCGGATGGCCCGGCGCCGCGCTGCTGCTCGCTATGGCCGGTCTGCTCGTACCTGCGGTGGTGTGCCCACGCCCACACCGCTCAGTCCAGCCTGTCTCCATTGAACCGGGAGGTAATAGATGAACACGCACATCATGATCCAGCATAGACCCGCTTCTGCTCTGCTATCCGGGAGCGTTCCAGTGGACACCGGCCGCGTGGCGATCGTCGATCCCTACTCCACCGGCGAGCACCTGGCCGCCGCGTTCGCCAGGCGAGGCTTCGAGGCGGTGGCCGTCCTGACGATAGCTCCGCCCTCCGAGTGGCCCGGCCGACTGCGCAGCGAGCAGTACGCCGCAGTCATCGACTACGACGAGAATCCGGCAGAGGTCGCCCGGTACCTGAAGCAGCTTCAGGTCTGCCACGTCCTCGCCGGCTCCGAGTCCGCTGTCCCGGTCGCCGATCGGCTCGCGTCCCGGCTCGGCGCGCCCGGCAACGACCCGTCCAGCTCCACGGCGCGGCGCGACAAGTTCGCCATGGCCGGCGCACTCGCTCGCGCCGGTGTGCGGCACGCCCGGACCATGCGTGCGTTCAGTGTCGGGCATGCCCAGAAGTGCGCATCCGAGCTGGGCGGCTGGCCGTTGGTGGTCAAGCCGGCGGATTCCGCTGCCAGCGACCGGGTGACGATCGCGCACAGCATGGCGGAAGTCTCGGGTTTCGCCGCCGACGTCCTGAACGCGAGCAACCTCTTCGGCCGGCGCAATGAGGCCGTGATCGTCCAGCAGTACCTGAGCGGTGAGCAGTACGCCGTCAACACCGTCTCGCGCGGCGGGGTCCACCGGCTCGTCGAGGTCTGGCACGACCGGCGAACGGACCTCGGCGACGGGCGGATGATTTACGACCGGATGGATCTGCTCGCACCGCAAGATGCGCGCGTGCCGATCTTGTCCGGATACGTGCGAGCCTGCCTCGACGCTCTCGGCATCGAGTACGGCCCGGCGCACAGCGAGGTCATGCTGACCGCCCGCGGGCCGGTCCTGATCGAGACCGGGGCGAGGCTGCAAGGCGGTGACTCGGTCGCGCTCATGCACAAGGCGATCGGCACTAGCCAGACCGACGCCGCTGTGCTGGCCGCGCTCGACTCGGCCGGCGCCCACGCCGCCCGCGCGAGCGCTCCCTACCCTTACGCGCCCGTCACGCAGCTGTTCCTTCAGTGCCCCGTGAACGGTCGAATCGGCGACGACTCAATCGAGCAACTGCTGCGGATCCCGGGAGTAGCCGGATGCGTCCACACCCCGGCGCCTGGCGCAGCGGTGCGCCAAACCGTGGACCTGCTCTCCAGCCCCGCCACCGTCTACTTGACCGCCGACACCACGCGGCAGATCGATCAGGCGTACGCGGCCGTGCGGGAACTGGAATCGACGGACTTCTACCAGAACGTGAGTCAGGAGCGTTGATCATGGCCTACCCTCCGCTGCTCAGCGCGCTCGCCGCCGAGCGCATCGCCGACCTTCGTCGCGCAGCCGCGCGGCGTCGCCCTGTGCTCGACGGCGAGCCCATCGCCGACCTGCACCGCGAGGCCGCATGGCATTGCCCTGTGCTCGCCGCGCTGCGGGCACGCCGTGTGCGCCGGGCGGCGGCGGCCGAGGCGCGCCTGTCCGTTCAGACCACGGCTGCCGTCGAACGCGGAGTCGAACATTTGTACGATGAAGGATCGCGCGCCATCGACAAGAAAACGATCGCTCAGCCGGAGATGCACTGAGCTCCCGTGAACGCCACGATCATCCGCTCCGCCGCCGCCCGAGGACGGCGGCGGAGCGCTCGCCGCCGTGGGTGCCGTGCTGGTGAGCGCGGCACCCACAGCCAACTCCGAACTGTGCATTCCCCCGAACGTCGCGCCCTGATCAGTTACTGATCAGGGCTCGCCCCTGCTGGTTGACAAAGGTGCGCGTCAGGGACGGCCCGGTACCGCGTTGTGGTGCGCCACGGCCGCCGCCAGGACTTCGAAAGACGCCGCCGTTTCAGATCCTTCGGCGGGGGTGTAGTGGAGGTTCGCCCACTGCAGAAGGATCACCATGTCGCGGTTGCGCCGCGGCACCTGCCGGTCCACGCGGATCACGTCGTAGGTCTCGCAGATCCAGGTCTCGGCCAGCACTCCACGCCGGGATAGGCAGGCGTCCTCCACAATGACAGCCCGCCCACGGGTCTGTCCGTAGGCCGTGACGAACGTGGTCGCGTCGAAAACAACCTCTCCAGAGTCCTTGAGCGTGGCCCTGAGGTTGTGCAAAACGGCCAATGGGTCGATCGTGCGTCCTCCCGCGCGCGCGATCGATTCGCTGTGCTGCCTGCTGTGCGGGACCGAACCCGTAGCAGCGTCCGTATTTGAGTCCTCGTACTGTGGCCTGCGGTTACGGGAGCTGTCTGTCATTGTCCCATCCCTCCCCGAACCTTTGCCCCGCGCCCGCCCGTGCGTGAGGCTGAACCGCATAGAACAAATAGCTGATACCGGTTGGCTACTTTGGGTGTCAGGCATGCAACGTCGTGTGCCGATCGAACACCCAAGAACGTGTGTTACCCGTGCAGTGCTCGAAGATTTGTTCGATCTGGCGGCACCATCATACTGGTCCCGCCACGGTCGACAATGACTCTTTGCCCACGTGTCCGCCGGAAAAGAGCGCCCGCCGCCCCCGACGCGCCCTCGCCGACACACCGGCTCCGCTATACACGCTCCCGGTCGTTGTTCGACAGGCGCGCGGCGAGCTTTGAGGCGTCTTCCAGCCCTGCGAGCACCTTCAGCAGCACTTCGCGGCCCTCTTCCGGCAGTTCGGCGATGCGCAGTGCGAGATCCTGGACGGCCGCCTGCCCGTCGTCGGCCAGCGTGGCCATCTGATAAGCGACCTGCCGCACCCGGTGATGCTGCATCAACTCCAGGTCGTCCAACTCCGCCTCGGTGCGACGGTCGAGCTCGTCGTCCCCACCGAGCAGGTAGGCCGCCGGCACGTGGAAGAACTCGGCCAATGCCTTGAGCCGGTTCACGGTCGGGTTGTCCGCGCGGCCGACGCGCAACTGCCATACGTAGGTCGCGGAGATGATGTTCTTCCCGGCCTTCTCGTTGATCGCCGCGGCGACGTCCGCGGCGGTGTACGGCTTGCCGTCGTGTGGATGCAGCAGGAACAACCTGCCGAGTTTGCGAGCCAGCTCTCCGGGAGCCTCGTCGGGCTCGGGCTGCTGTACCGCGCCCTTCTGCACCGGCGGCGTGCCCTTAGTCATGATGTCCATCCCGTCGCTACTGCTATGCCCCGTCCGGCCGGGCCGGAGCTCCTGCGCACCGTCGGAGTCCGACCCTACCGACTTATACTGAGATTAAGCGCTTGGAGGGTACTTGGCCGCAAGCCCTAGCGCGGTGCACTGAGGTAAATCGAGACGCGCGTGCGAGGCGCACGCGCCGACCGGGCCGAGACCGGGAGGGCCCTCGTGCCCCCGTCGCGGCGCGGGTTTCGCTCTTGGGGGTGCCGGATTTCAATCAGCCGTCGCCGACGGCCGCTGCGTTGCCGCTCCCGGGTTGGTGAGCGCGAAGGCTTCGTCCACCAGGGCGTTTAGGTCGCCGTCGCCGTCGCGCCGGGTCCAGGATTCCACGGCGACTTGAAACGCGGTCAGGGCGACGCCCGCGGCCAGCGCGGGCCCGAGGTCGTCGCGCGCGTCGAGTCCTTCGCGCCGGGCCAGCTCGGCGGCCAGCTCCTCCTGGAGGACGGACTGGTTCTCCAGAAAGCGGCGGTGCAGCGCCGGGGTGCCGAACACGAGGCGGATCAGCGGCAAGGACTTCGCGGGCTCCTCGGCCATCTGCTCGATCGCGACGGCGAAGGCCGCGCGGAGCGCCTCCTGCGGGCTCTCGTGGTCCGGCCGGGTGGCGAGTTCGCCGCGGATCGCCGCACCGAGGTCGCTGACGGACTCGACCACGACGTCTTCCTTCGACTTGAAGTACCGGAAGAAGGTGCGGCGGGACACTCCGGCCGCCGCGACGATCTGGTCGACCGTGGTCTGTTCGTAGCCCTGGCCGGCCAGCAGGCGCAGCGCGGCCTCGCCGAGTTGGTCGCGGACCAGTTGCCGCTTTCGCTCCGCGATGGTCATCGGGGCGAGTAGCCGTGGGCTGGAGCGCATCAGATCACGGTAGCACTCCCATGCGGTCTCGTGCCCTTAAGGGCACGGTGGGTCTTGGTTGACACTGAGTGTCGCCGCAGGCATTCTGTGCACGAAAGAGGCTGGCGCGCGGAGCGCGGCAAGAGCCGAGCGATCGAGAGTGGGAGTGAGAGGGCACATGGAACGCTGGACGGCAGACCGGATCGCCGATCAGACCGGCCGGACCTTCGTCGTCACCGGGGCCAACAGCGGACTCGGCTTCGAGACGGCTCGGCGGCTCGCCGCACACGGCGGCCGGGTGGTGCTGACCGCGCGCACCGACGCGAAGGGCGCTGACGCGGTCTCCCGGATCAAGGCCGCCCATCCCGGAGCGAACGCGGAGTACCGCCTGCTCGACCTCGCGGACTCGGACTCGGTACGCCGATTCGCCGAAGGGCTGGCGGATGACGGGATCGCCGTGGACGTGCTGGTGAACAACGCCGGGGTGATGATGCCGCCGCGCCGCCTGACCGCCGCGGGCTTCGAGTCCCAGTTCGCCACCAACCACCTGGGCCACTTCGCCCTGTCCGGCCTGCTGATCGACACCATCGCGCGAGGCCGCGATCCGCGCGTGGTCACGGTGAGCTCGACCATGCACAAGCGCGGCTCGATCCACTTCGACGACCTGACCGGCGAGCGTTCTTACTCGCCCGCCGGGTATTACTCGCAGTCCAAGTTCGCGAACGTGCTGTTCGGCCTGGAGCTCGATCGCCGCCTGCGCGCGGTAGGCAGTCCGGTGCGCTCGATCCTCGCGCATCCCGGGTATTCGGATACGAATCTTCAGTCTTCCGGGCCGACTGGGCTGTCCAAGCAGATGATGCGGCTCGGCAACCTGCTGCTCGCGCAGCGAGTCGAGATGGGCGCGCTGGGCCAGCTCTATGCCGCGACCGATCCTGAGGCGCAGAGCGGGAAGTTCTACGGCCCGAAAGGGTTCGGTGAGAACCGCGGTCACCCGGTGGAGGTGCAGCCGATCGAGGCGGCGAAGAACATCGAGACGGCCAGGCGGTTGTGGACGCTGTCGGAGGAGCTGACCGGCGTCGTCTGGAAGATCTGAGGATACGCCGCGGCGGGGATGGACGGGCAATCGCGGATCTGTCGTATCGGCACGTTAGCGTCTCCCCCGTGACGCGCATGGTGGGGAGCGGCGGCGAGCGGGTGGCGTGGGTGACCGGGGCCAGCCGGGGAGTCGGGCGCGGGATTGCCCTGGCGCTGGGCCGCGCTGGCTGGGTGGTGTACGTGACTGCTCGGTCCAGCGCGGCCGGGCGCACCGGGCATCTGCCGGGCACGGTCGAGCAGACTGCGCGGGAGGTGAGTGCCGCAGGCGGTCGGGGTGTGGCGGTGGTGTGCGACCACGGCGACGATACGGCGGTCGCGGCGGTGGCCGAGCGCATCGACGCGGAGTGCGGCCGGCTGGATCTGCTGGTCAACAACGTGTGGGGCGGGTACGAGCGGCTGAACGCCGGGGCGTGGGCGGAGTGGAACGCCCCGCTGTGGGAGCAGCCCGTCGAGTTGTTCGATGCGATGTTCGCCGCCGGGGTGCGTGCGCATTACGTCGCCTTGCGGTTGTGTGCGCCGCTGCTGATAGCGACGTCCGGGAGTCTGGTGGTGACGGTTTCCTTCGCCGTTCCGGAGGCCGAGCAGGCTCCGTACTGCGCCGCCTACGCGATGGCGAAGAGCGCTGATGACCGCCTGGCGCTGGCGGCGGCGGTGCAGTTGCGCGCGCATGGAGTCGCGTCGCTCGCGCTGCATCCCGGGCTGGTGCGCACCGAGGGGGTCATGCAGTTCGCCGAGCACCTGGACCTGGTCGACTCGCAGTCGATGGAGGGGGTCGGGCGCGCGGTCGTCGCGCTTGCGGATGATCCCGACCTGATGACATTGAGCGGAAGTGTGGTCAGTGTCGAGCGGCTGGCCGACCGTTACGGCATCGACGTCATGAGTTGATCTGACCTGATACAGCCGACCCGGCACGCCTCCTCACGCGGCGGTGTGACGGTGTGACTCCGGGCTCTGCTACATCAGTTTGCGCAGCGCCGCTGTGGTCTGCGCGACGCATTCGGCGAAGCTGGGCTGCGCTTGCTCCGAGATCCAGCTAGCGAACGCGACATGGAAGACCGTCACCGCGCTGTGGGCGGCGAGGTCGGCCGCGGGCTCGGGTGCACCGCGCTTGCGCAGGGCCTCGGCCGTCGTGTCGACCATCGCGGCCAGCTTCAGCAGTTCGCGCTCTTGCAGGCTCGGATTGGCCGCGATGATCCGGGAGCGGCGCACGGCGTGGTCGCGCCGCTCTTCCAGCAGGTCGCCGGCCGCGACGATCCCGGTCAGCGCAGCTTCGAGCGGCGAGAGGTCGCCCGGTGCGGCCAGGATCGCCTCGTGCACCGTGTGCACCATGGTCGCGGAACCGTCGAACAGGACCTCGCGCTTGTCGGCGAAATGCCGGAAGAACGTTCGCTCGGTGACGCCGGCGCGCTCGGCGATGTCCACGGCGGTGGTCTGCTCGAAGCCGCGCTCGGCGAACAACTCCATCGCGGCGCGGATCATCCGCCCCTGCGCGTCCGGCATCCAGCGGCCCATGCCTACGAGTCTAACGATGGCAGCGGCTGACATCACGTGGTACGTTTGATGTCAGTAACTGTCATGCTCTCGGAAGGATGCACATCATGCGCGTCTTCGTCACCGGTGCCTCCGGTTGGATCGGCTCCGCCGTCTCCGACGAACTGCTCGCCCACGGGCACAAGGTCGTCGGCCTCGCCCGCTCCGACGACTCGGCCGCCGCGCTCGAAGCGAAGGGCATCACCGCTCACCGCGGCAGCCTCGACGACCTCGACAGTCTCGCCTCAGCGGCCGCGGCCGCCGACGGCGTCGTCCACCTCGCCTTCAAGCACGACTTCTCCGACTACGTCGCGGCCGGCCGCAGCGAGCACGCCGCCGTCCAGCGGATGCTTGACGAGCTCGCGGGCAGCGACCGGCCGTTCCTGATCGCCTCCGGGCTGGCCTCGGGTGTCGTCGGGCGGCCGCTCACCGAGGACGACGCATCGCCGTTCCACGGTGCCGACTCCATGCGCGGCGGCAGCGAGAACCTCGCCCTGTCCTACGCCGAGCGCGGGGTGCGCCCGGTGGCGCTTCGCTTCGCGCCGACCGTCCACGGCGCGCGCGATCACGGCTTCACCTCGACGCTGACGAGGATCGCGAAGGAGCGCGGGGTGGCCGGCTACATCGGCGACGGTTCGACCCGCTGGGCGGCGGTGCACCGCTCCGACGCCGCGCGGATGGTCTGGCTGGCGCTGGAGAAGGCTCCGGCGGGGTCGCGGGTGCACGCGGTGGCCGAGGAAGGCATCCCGTCCCGCGACATCGCCGCCGCCCTCGGCGACTACCTGGGCCTGCCGACGGCGGCGGTCGCGCCGCAGGACGCCGAGTCCCACTTCGGCTGGATCGGACGCTTCTTCGGGATGGACATCGTCGCGACGAGCACGCGTACCAGGGAAGTGCTCGGCTGGACGCCGACGGGCCCGACGCTCTTCGAGGACATCGCCGCGGGGGCTTACGCGCTGCCTGAGTGACGGCCGAACTTCAGGGCGCTGACAACATGAGGTTCGCTCGCATACTATCGGCGCGAGTTTGCCGCAGGAGTCAACCAATCGCGCCCATAGCTGGGATCCTCGAGGGAGAAAGTCATGCAGCCGACACGTCGACAGGCACTGAGGACAATGGCCGTCGGCACCGCCGCAGCCGCGACGGCGCTGGCGGCCAGGCCCGCCGCGGCCTGGGCGTCGAGCGCTGATGTGAGCCATATCATCGAACGCGACGTCGTCGTGGTGGGTGGCGGGTCATCGGGTACGTACACCGCGGTGCGGCTGCGCGATCTGGGCAAGAGCGTCGCGGTGATCGAGAGCCAGGACCACCTCGGCGGGCACGTCAACACCTACCGGGACCCGGCGACCGGGCTCACGACCGACTTCGGCGTGAGCGACTTCCACGACATTCCGGTCGTGCGCGAGTACTTCGCCCGCTTCGGCGTTCCGCTGGTGACCGACATCCTCCAGGGCACGGGCACCACCGCATTCGCCGACTTCCGCACCGGCCGGGTGATCCCGGGCTACACGCCGCCGGTGCCGATCGCACTGGGAGAGTATTACGGCATCCTCCAGCAGTATCCGTACCTCGCGACCGGCTGGGACCTGCCCGACCCCGTCCCGGCCGAGTTGCTGCAACCGTTCGGTGACTTCGCCGCCGCCAACAACCTCGGTTCGATCGTCCAGCTCGCCTTCGAGTACGGACAGGGCTTCTTCAACGGCATCTTGAACCTGCCGACCGTCTACATACTCAAGTACTTCGGTCTCGACGTCGTCGGGTCCATCCTGAACAACTCGTTCCTGACCACCCCGGATCACGACAACATCCGCCTGTACCAGCAGGCCGGCGCCTTCCTCGGCCAGGACGTCCTGTTGGAGAGCACTGTCATCGCGGCGGAGCGCGACGGGGACGGTGTCGCGCTGCTCGCCGGCACACCCTCGGGGCCGGTCCTCATCAAGGCGGGCAAGGTGGTGATCACCATTCCGCCGCTGCTGAACGCGCTCGCGCCGTTCGGCCTCGACACCACCGAGTCCTCGCTGTTCAGCCGGTTCCAGCACGCCAACTACTACGCCGCGCTGCTGAGCCTGCCCGGCGTCCCGAACACGCTGACCGTGCAGAACGTCGCGGCGGACACGCCCTACAACCTGCCGCCGCTGCCCGCGGTGTACGTTCTGGCAGGCAGCAACATCCCCGGCCTGTTCGACGCCTGGCTCGGCACCCCCTACACCGTCAGCGACAGCGCCGCGCGCGCGATGATCGTCGAGGCGATCGGCCGGCTCCAAGCCGCCGGAACGCTGCCGGCCACCCATCCGAACTTCGTCGGCTTCGCCAGCCACAGCCCCTGCGAGCTGACCGTGAGCGCCGCCGACATCGCAGGGGGCTTCTACAGCTCGCTGTACGCGCTGCAGGGCCACCGCAACACCTTCTGGAACGGCGCCGCCTTCCACGTGCACGACTCGTCCCTGCTGTGGCGATACACGGAGACGCTGCTCCCGGCGATCGCTGCGTAACGAGACACAGAGAGCCGAGACCTAGAGAGCACAGTCGGGCGGGCCGGCCGCGCCTCGAATGCGACCGAATACGGCGGGCTCACGCCGCCCCCTCTGGGCGTGCGTGAGCCCGCCGATGCAGATCGCCCATCTCACCGCCGCGGACCACTGCTGCGGTGGACCATCACCGCCGCAGACCATCGTCGCGGCGGACTCACGACTGCCTTGTGCGAGCATGCCTCCGTAGGAGCACCGGCGGGTCGCCGATTTCACCCAGGAGGAGCTGGCCCGGCGCGTCGGTACATGCGCTTACTCGACGCCGAGGCGGTCCGCATCGGTACCGGCGGGGGCGTCTTCCACGCCCTGGGACTTGTACGAGAGCCTCGGCTGCGTCAAACTGCCGGTCGCGGTCTACAGCCAACGGCTGTGACGAGAATAATCTCCAGATCACGACGTAAGCGCGTGCGACGGAATCGCGAACCCGGGCAGAAGCATCGCGATTCGCTCGTGGCATTCTTCCGCGGCGCTTCGTGTCAACTGATTCTGAGAGAAGCCGGAGGAAAGAACGCGTCGACTATCCCTGACGCGGTAGGCAATGGATGCTCGAAGGTTCAACCACTGTTCCGCGTCGGACGAGACTTGAGGGCAGAACGGGCAGCGCTTTCGGGCAGTGCTGGCGCCACTGGCGGTGATTGCCGCCCAGGTGGCGGACCGCTCCCGAGAGCGCTCCCAGCCCTGGCGCGCGGCTCTTCTTAGCAATGATCTTATATACTGCGTGCGCCGCGACGCTGCTGGGATGGTGTCGCGGCGGCGCTTCGGGGGGAAATCTCCGTCCTGCTGAAGTGCCGCCTAGCAGATCCCGGTGCGTCCGCGCGCCCTTTTGTAAATCCTCCGGCGGACACCGACTGCTCACAAAGTAGACACTGGACTACGTCACGGCGTGTCGTGATACTTACTCCGTGTCGCCGTCCCACGCACCGAGAAATCGGTCGGTCGCCGCTGCGCGCGCCGATCCGAGGTTGACCGCTTGAAGAAGGCCGCGGCCGGTTCGTGGGTCGCGGCACCTAAACAAGGGGGTAGTGGGTGGAGTTCCGCGTTCTTGGGCCGCTCGAAGTGTGCAATGAGGGGCAGAGCATCCACCTCGGCGGTCCGCGTGAGCGGACCATTCTGGCCATGCTGCTGCTCGAGGCCAACCGGGTGATCCCGGTCGAGCGCCTGATCGACGCGGTGTGGAACGACGATCCCCCGGTGACCGCGCGCGGACAGATCCAGATCTGCATTTCCAATCTGCGCCGCCGGATCTTCGCGGCGTCCGCCCGGGATCCGATCGAGACCCGCCTGCCCGGCTATCGGCTGCGTCTGGACGACGGGGCGCTGGACCTGCACCGGTTCGAGTCGGCGGTGGCCGACGGCAGGAGCGCGTCGAAGGCCGGCGATCCGTCCCGCGCGGCCGTGGACCTGCGCCGGGCGCTCGGCTTCTGGCGGGGCGCGGCGCTCGCCGACATCGAGAGCCGGGTGGTGCAGGTCGCGGTGACCCAGTTCAACGAGCGGCGGCTCGAGGTCCTGGCCGAGTGCCTGGACTGCGCGGTCGCGGCGGGGCGGCACCGCGAGCTGATCGGCGAGCTGACCGCGCTGGTGGAGGAGCACCCGCTGCAAGAGCGGTTCAGGGCTCTGCTGATGACCTCGCTGTTCCGCTCCGGGCGGCAGGCCGAGGCGCTCGAGGTCTACCGCCGCACCCGCGAGGTGCTGCGGGAGGAACTCGGCATCGAGCCCGGAGTCGAGCTGCGCCGGCTGCACCAGGAGATGCTGGCCGGCGAGCCGACCGGCCCGGCGCCGTCCGCGCCGCGGTCCGCCGCCCCGGCGCCCGCTCGCGTCCAGCCCGAGCCTCCGGCCCGCCGCCGCGCGCCCAGCCTGCTGCCGGCCGACATCCCCGACTTCACCGGGCGCGGCCAGGTGGTCAAGCTCCTGATGAAGCATGTGGGCGGCGAAGACGCGCTGCGCGGCGGCGAACAGGCGGTGCGCGTCAGCGTCATCGTCGGCCAGGGCGGAGCGGGCAAGACGACACTCGCGGTGCACGTGGCGCACCTGCTGGCCTCGTCGTTCCCGGACGGCCAGCTGTTCGCCAGACTGCGCGCCGGCGACTGCGCGGTCAGTCCCGGCGACATCCTCGAGCGCTTCCTGCGGGTGCTCGGCGTGAGCGGACCGGCGCTGCCCGACGGACTGGAGGAACGCGCGGAGCTGTTCCGCGACCTGCTCAGCAGTCGCAGGATGCTGCTCGTGTTCGACGATGCCATGACGGAGCAGCAGGTCGCGGCGCTGATGCCGGGCACGGCCCAGTGCGCGGTGATCGTCACGAGTCGGCGGCGGCTGACCGGGCTGCCCTCTGTCGGGCGGCTCGAGATCGGAGCGCTGAGCCGGCGCAGCGCGATCGAGTTGTTGTCGCGGATCGTCGGCCCGGCGCGCATCGACGCCGAGCGCGACGCGGTCGACCAGCTGTGCCGCCTCTGCGGGGACCTGCCGCTGGCGCTGCGGATCTGCGCCGCGCGCCTGGCCGCCCGGCCGCACTGGAGCGTCGCGGACCTGGTGGACCGCCTGGTCGACGAGTCGCACCGGCTCGACGAACTGAACCACGGCGCGATGGAGGTGCGGGCCAGCATCTCGCTGACCTACGACGGGCTGGACGAGGACGCGCGCTGCCTCTTCCGCCGGCTGGCCCTGTTGGAGGCCCCGAATTTCGCCTCCTGGGTCGGCGCTCCGCTGCTGGGCGTGGACGTGCTTCGCGCCCAGGACGCTTTGGAGGCGCTGACCGAGGCCTATCTCATCGACACCGAACCGGGCGGCACGGCCGGGCAGGCACGCTACCGGTTCCACGACATCATGCGGCCGTTCGCCCGCGAACGCCTGGCCGAGGAGAGCGCGGACCAGCGGCGGATGGCGCTGGAGCGCTGGTTCGGCACCCTGCTCGAACTGGCGTCGGAGGCGCACCGGCGCGAGTACGCCGGCGACTTCCTCCAGCGGCCGAGCGGTGCGAGCCGGTGGCCGCTGCCGCAGTCCCTGGTGGAACGGCTGCTCGACCGTCCGCTGGCCTGGCTCGACCTCGAGCGCGCGTCCCTGGTCGCCTCCGTGCGGCAGGCGGCCGCGAGCGGCATGTCCGAGCACGCCTGGGACCTGGCGCTGAACGCGGTGACGCTCTTCGAAGCGCACGGCTATTTCAACGACTGGCGCGAGACCCACGAGACCGCGCTGAGGGCCGCCCGCCGCTCCGGGGACGACTGGGGCGAGGCCGCGATGCGCTATTCGCTGGGCTCCCTGCACATGTTCGAGCAGCGCACGAAGGAGTCAGCGCTCGAGTTCGAGCAGGCATACGCCGCCTACCAGCGGCTCGGCGACCGTCACGGCGCGGCCCTGGTGCTGCGGAACATGGCCTTCCTCGACCATATGAACGGCGACCTGGAGTCGGCGCTGTCCCGCTGGGAGGAGGCTCTGGCCTCGTTCCGGAGCGTCGGGGACCGGGTGGCCGAGGCGCACGTGCTCCAGCACCTCGCCCAGCTGCGCCTGGACTACGGGGAACAGGACGAGGCGTACGGGCTGCTCGCGCGGGCCGCGACGATCTGCGACGAGGTGGGCAACCGCAGGGTCGGTGCCCAGGTGCAGCACCGTCTGGGTGAGTTGCTGCTGCGCCGCGGTGAGCTCGAGCGTGCCGCGGCCGCCTATCGCAGGGTGCTGGAGGCTGTGCGCGAGGCCCGGGACCGGGTCGGCGAGTGCTACGCCCTGCTCGGCCTCAGCACGGTCGATCTGCGTCGAGGCGAACTCGATGAGGCGGCGCAAATGCTCGCCACGGCCGACGAACTGGCCGCGGAGGCCGGGGAGCGGATGGTGGCCAGCCGGATCGCGCTGACGCTCGCCGAGGTCACCCTCGAATCGGGGGATCTGCCGTCGGCGGCGCTCCACGCCGACCGTGCGGTGACCGCTTTCGATGAGATCGGCGCGGCCCTGTACCGGGCCAAGGCGCTGGATGTGCGAGGTCGGATACACCGGGCGGCCGGGGAGCCGGACGACGCTCTGGAGGCGTGGCGGTCGGCTCACGACCTGCTTTCCCGGCTGCGGTTGGACGGCGCAGTCGCGCTGTCGCAGGAGCTTGAGGCGCACATGTCCGCCGTCCACGGCGGCGCCTGGCAGTCCACTCGGGTGGACCGGGTGGACCAGACCGCGTAGGTGTCGCGGTCACGCGCTTAGCGGGGGAGCGGGCGGCTTAGCCCCAGTTGGTGTTGTTCGGCCCGGGGCAGCCCGAGCTGTTGCTCTGTCCGCTCCCGGAGCAGTCCTGCGGCCCTGCCAGCGCGTAAGCGGCTGCCTGCTGGTCCGCACGCCCGGTCGGCGAGCTCTGGTGCAGCACCGAGCCGGCCACCCCGCCCGACACGGCCGCGAGCAGCACGAGCCCTGCGACGGTCCCACGCGTTCTCTTGATCGTCATGGCCGATTCCCTTCGAGGTGGCTGCCGCGGACCGCGCCGCGGCAGGTTTCCTGCATCCCGGTAACGACCATTCGCCTGATGGCTATCGTCCTGCTTCCCGGGCGGTCTCGAGCCTCTATCGGCGCGGCGACGGCCGCCATCGGCCGATGGCGGGCCGATGGCGGGGCGATACCGGGACGGCGGACGCTCGCCGCACAAAACCAGTTCGGGCGGAAGCGGTAGTCGGATGAGGCTCTCGGTCTATGTCGTGGACTGCGCGAACGGTGTGGCGGCGACAGACGTCGGAGTCCAGCTGCGAGCGCGTGCGGAAGGCGGATGGCGGAAGGTGACCTGTGGGCAGACCGGGTCGGACGGGCTGCTGTCGCTGTGGAGCGGCCGGCCCATCGACCCCGGGATCTACCAGCTGGTGTTCGACCTCGACCAGTACTACGCGGTCCTCGGAATGGTCTCGCTTTTCCCGCGGGCGATCGTGGAGTTCCGGGTGCGCGACCCGAATGCTGACCTGCACCTGCCGCTCGTCACCACGTCCAATTCCTACAGTACATTCAGCGCTGATTCATGAGGTGCCGCCGCGGTGGTTCCGCACCAATGTCCCGACCCATTCCACAATCGTCCGGGCGGCGTCAACGAGGCCCGGCTGACAGGTTCCTGCCAGTGCCTTCCTGCCGCCGAAGCCCTAGATGAACTGGCTTGACGCACCGACACCGGGGCGAACAGGATCGGTAAGGCGACTCGGTGTTCACCACTCCGGCCGGCGGCTGGCGCGCAATTCAAGCTCGGCGTGAGAAAAGGTTTCCTGAATCGCCCGGGAAAAGAGAACTCGAAATAATCCGCACGTACTTCCGACCGACGGTGGGTGAGTCGATGTCTTCGCTGGCACAGGGGCCCGGCGCGCAGGAGCCGGTCGCCGTCATCGGCACGGCCTGCCGGCTGCCGGGGGCCGGCGACCCCGACCGGTTCTGGCGCCTGCTGCAGTCGGGCGGGCAGGCCATCGCGGACGTACCGGCGGAGCGCAGCGCCGAGGACGCCCCCGCCGAGCTGCGGCAGGGCGGGTACCTCGAGGACGTAGACCGCTTCGACGCGGCATTCTTCGGCATCTCGCCGAACGAGGCGGCGGCGATGGACCCGCAGCAGCGGCTGATGCTGGAGCTGGCCTGGGAGGCGCTCGAGCGCGCGCGGATCGCGCCGACCTCGCTGCGCGGGACCCGCTCCGCAGTCTTCCTCGGCGCCATCGCCGCCGACTACGCCGTCCTGCACGACCGGTTGCGCGCGCACGCGCTCGGCCCGCACACGCTCACGGGCGTGCACCGCAGCATCATCGCGAACCGGATCTCGTACTTCCTCGGCCTGCGCGGGCAGAGCCTGACCCTCGACTCCGGACAGTCCTCCTCGCTGCTGGCCGTCCAGGCCGCCTGCGAGGAACTGCGGCGCGGCACGGCCGACCTGGCGCTGGCCGGCGGCGTGAATCTCAACCTGCTGCCGGAGACCGGCGCGGTTGTCGGCCGATTCGGTGCGCTCTCGCCCGACGGCCGCTGCTTCACCTTCGACGCGCGCGCCAACGGGTACGTCCGCGGCGAGGGGGGCGCGCTGGTCGTGCTCAAGCGCCTGTCCGCCGCTCTCGCCGACGGCGATCCGGTGCGCTGCGTGATCCTCGGCGGCGCCGTCAACAACGACGGCGGCGGCGACCGGCTCGCCACGCCCGACGCGGGAGCCCAGGAGGAGGTCATCCGGCTCGCGTACCGGAACGCGGGCGTCGACCCGGCCGAGGTGCAATACGTCGAGCTGCACGGCACCGGCACCGCGGTCGGCGACCCGGTCGAGGCAGCGGCGTTGGGCGCCGCGCTCGGGCACGCCGCGGATCGCGAGGAGCCGCTGTTGGTCGGCTCGGTGAAGACGAACATCGGCCACTTGGAAGGTGCCGCAGGCATCGCCGGGCTGCTGAAAGTCGTGCTCTGCCTCGAAAACCGCGACCTGGCGCCCAGCCTGAACTTTGAGACCCCGAACCCGCGCATCCCGTTGGCGGAGCTGGGTCTGGACGTGGTGCACTCCGCGCGCTCGTGGCCGCGCCCGCAAACGCGGCTCATCGCCGGGGTCAGCGCCTTCGGCATGGGCGGCACGAACTGCCACCTCGTCTTGGCCGAGGCTCCCGCCGCGGAGCCCGCGCCGACCCAGGACCGTGACGCCGACCGGCCGGACACTGCGTCTTGGTCGGACACAGCGCCCTGGTCAGACACCGCGCCCTGGGTTCTGTCCGCCCGGTCCGCCGAAGCGCTGCGCGCGCAGGCGTCGGCGCTTTCAAAGCACGTCGCGGACCAGGGTGACCCGCGTCCGGCCGCCACCATCGCTGCCTCGCTGCTGCGCACTCGTGCCCACTTCGAGCATCGGGCCGTGCTGCTCGGCACGGACCCGGACACGCTGGCCGCAGGCCTCGACTCGCTCGCGGCCGGCCAGCCGGACGGCACCGTGGTCACCGGCGCGACCGTCCCCGGGCCGCGGGCATTCGTCTTCCCGGGTCAGGGCTCGCAGTGGCCCGGCATGGGCCGCGATCTGCTCGACGCCTCGCCGGTCTTCGCCGCGCGCCTGGCCGAGTGCGCCGAGGCGCTCGGGCCGTACGTCGACTACTCGCTGATCGACGTGCTGCGCGAGGCTCCGGGCGCCCCCGGGCTCGACCGGGTCGACGTCGTGCAGCCGGCCCTGTGGGCGATGATGCTCGGCCTCGCCGAGCTCTGGCGGTCCGAGGGCGTGGAGCCGGATCTGGTGATCGGCCACTCCCAGGGCGAGATCGCCGCCGCGACCTTCACCGGCGCGCTCTCCCTGGCCGACGGCGCCAGGGTCGTGGCCCTGCGCAGCCGCGCCATCAGGGGTGTCTCCGGCGGCGGCATGCTCTCGGTCGCGCAATCGCCCGAGGCCGTCTCCCGACGGCTTGAGAGCCTCCCGGCACTGACGCTCGCCGCAGTCAATAGCCCGCGTTCCGTCGTCATCTCGGGGCCGGTCGCGGATCTGGAGCGGCTGAGCGAGTCGCTGAAGGCCGAAGGGGTGCGCACCAAGACCGTCCCGGTCGACTACGCCTCGCACTCGCCCGCGGTCGACGTGCTGCGCGAGCGGCTGCTGGAGGAACTGGAGCCGATCCGTCCGGTCTCCGTGCCCACGGTGTTCGTCTCCACGCTCACCGGCGCGCCTCTGGATACCGCCGAACTCGGCGCGCGGTACTGGTTCGACAGCCTGCGCCAGCCGGTGCGTTTCGCCGAGGCCGTCCGCCGGGCACTGCGTGAGGACTGCGGCCTGTTCGTCGAGTGCAGCCCGCATCCGGTGCTGGCGCCCGGCATCGAGGAAAGCATCGAGGCGGCGGACGCGCCCGCCGTGGTCGTCAGCACCCTGACGCGCCAGGACGGCGGACCGCAGCGCGTGCGGCGCAGCCTCGCCGAAGCGTACGTGCACGGGGCCGAAGTCGACTGGGAACGGCACTGCGCCGCACCCGAAGCCGAGCTCACGGATCTGCCTACCTACGCGTTCCAGCGCGAGCGGTACTGGCTGGCAGGCGTGGCCCCCGCCCCGACCGCCCTGGTCGGTTTCCACGCGGCCCCGGAGCCGGTAGCGCCGACGACCGTCCCAGCCGCCGCACGGGCGAGCCTGCCAGAGGTGCGCAACCTCGTGCTCGCGGCGGCCGCCGACATCCTCGGGCACACAGGCGGCCGCGCCGTCGACCCACAGCGCAGCTTCAAGGACCTCGGCTTCGACTCGGCCGCGACCGTCGAGCTGCGCAACCGGCTCAAAGCGGCGACCGGGCTCCGGCTGCCGACCACAGTGCTCTTCGACTACCCCACCCCGAACCGCCTCGCGGGCCACCTGCACGACGCGCTCGGCGGCGCGCCGTCCACACAAACGCAGACGGAGGCCGACGCGGGACCGGCATCCGGCTCCGCGGGCGAGCCCATCGCGATCGTCGCCATGGGCTGCCGCTATCCGGGCGGCGTGGAGTCGCCCGAGGACCTATGGCAGCTCGTGGCCAGTGGCACCGACGCGATCTGCGAGCTGCCCGCGAACCGCGGTTGGGACATGGACGCGCTGCTCGGCTCCGGCCCGGACCGGCCCGGCTCGTGCGCCACTCGCCACGGCGGATTCCTGCTCGACGGCGACCGGTTCGACGCCGCGTTCTTCGGCCTGAGCCCGCGCGAGGCGCTGGCCATGGATCCGCAGCAGCGGCTGCTGCTGGAGACCGCCTGGGAATGCCTGGAGCGGGCCGGCCTCGATCCGGCCGGCCTGGCCGGATCGGCGACCGGCGTCTACGTCGGCGCCATGTCCACCGACTACGGCCCGCGCCTGCACCAGCCCACCGGCCTCGCCGACGGCCACCTGCTCACCGGCACCGCGCTGAGTGTCGCCTCCGGCCGAATCGCCTACACCTTCGGATTGCAGGGCCCTGCGATCACCGTCGACACGGCGTGCTCCTCCTCCCTGGTCGCGATCCAGCTGGCCACGCAGGCTCTGCGGCGCGGCGAGTGCGGCCTCGCCCTGGCCGGCGGGGTCACCCTCATGGCCAACCCGGGCAACCTGGTGGAGTTCAGCCGGCAGAACGGACTGGCCGCGGACGGCCGCGCCAAGGCGTTCTCCGCGGCGGCCGACGGCACCGCCTTCGCCGAGGGCGCCGGGCTGCTGCTGCTCGAACGGCTCTCCGACGCCCGCCGCAACGGCCATCCGGTCCTCGCGGTGATCCGCGGCGGCGCGATCAACCAGGACGGCGCGAGCAACGGCCTGACCGCGCCGAATGGCCCGTCGCAGGAGCGGGTGATCCGGCAGGCGCTGGCCAATGCTGGCCTATCGCCGTCAGAGATCGACGTCGTTGAGGGGCACGGCACGGGCACCAAGCTCGGCGACCCGATCGAGGCGCAGGCACTGCTGGCCACCTACGGCCAGGACCGGACCACCGGACCGCTGCGGCTGGGCTCGCTCAAGTCCAACATCGGCCATTCGTCGGCTGCTGCGGGCGTCGGCGGCGTGATCAAGATGCTGATGGCGATGCGGCACGAGACGATGCCCAAGTCGCTGCACATCGACGCCCCGTCGCCACACGTGGACTGGGAAGCGGGCGAGATCAAGCTGCTGACCGAGGCCGAGCCGTGGCCGGCCGACGGCCGTCCGCGCCGCGCCGCGGTGTCGTCGTTCGGGGTCAGCGGCACCAACGCGCACGTGATCCTGGAGCAGGCGCCCGCCGACGAGCCGGCGACGCCCGCCGCCGACGGCCCGGTCACGGTGGCCGCGCAGGCCGGTCCGGGTCTGCCGCCGGTGGTGCCGGGGGTGCCGGTGCTGGTGTCGGCCAAGGGCGACGCCGCGCTGCGTGCGCAGGCCGCCCGCCTGCACGCGCACCTGTCCGACCGGCCGGACTTGGCGTTGACCGACATCGGCCTGTCCACCGCGACCACCCGCGCGCACCTGCCGCAGCGGGCCGCGGTCGTGGCCGCCGACCGGGCCGGCCTGCTGGCTGGCCTGAGCGCGCTGGCCGACGCCGCGCCCGCCGCGGGCGTGTTCACCGGTTCGCAGGTCGGCGGCAAGACCGCGTTCCTGTTCACCGGCCAGGGCGCGCAGCGCGCCGGCATGGGCGCGGGCCTGGTGACGGCATTCCCGGCGTTCGCCGCCGCGCTGGACCAGGTGTGCGCCGAGTTCGACGGCAAGCTCGGCAGACCGCTCAAGGAACTGGTGTTCGCCGCGGAGGGTTCGCCGGAGGCCTTGCTCCTCAACGAGACCGAGTTCACCCAGGCCGCGCTGTTCGCGGTGGAGGTGGGTCTTTTCCGCCTTGTCGAGTCTCTCGGCGTTCGCGCGGACTACTTGATCGGCCACTCGGTGGGTGAGTTGGCGGCGGCGCACGTGGCCGGGGTGCTCTCGTTGGCCGATGCGTGCACGCTGGTGGCCGCGCGCGGCAGGCTGATGGGCGCGTTGCCGGCGGGCGGCGGCATGGCCGCGGTCCAAGCGACCGAGGAGGAGGTCGTCGCCGCGCTGGCCGACATGGGCGACCGGCTGGCGGTCGCGGCCGTCAACGGGCCGCAGGCCGTCGTGGTGTCCGGTGAGCTGGCCGCGTTGGACGAGTGGCTGCCGCGGATGGCCGACCGCAAGACCACCCGGTTGAAGGTCAGCCACGCGTTTCACTCACCGCTGATGGACCCGATGCTCGCCGAGTTCCACCGCGTCGCCGACGGGCTGACGCTGCACGAACCGCAGCTGCCGATCGTGTCCAACGTGACCGGCAAGCTGGTGTCGTCGGAGCTGACCGACGCGGCCTACTGGGTCGACCACGTCCGGCAGGCCGTGTGCTTCATGGAGGGCGTACGCACGCTGGAGAACTTCGGCGTGCGCCGGTTCTTCGAGCTGGGCCCGGACGGCGTGCTGACCGCGATGGCCCGCCAGTCGCTCGCCGAGGAGCAGATCGCGCTGGCCGCCGCGCTGCGCGCCAAGCACCCCGAGGCCGAGACGTTCGCCGGCTTCCTGGCCCAGGTGCACATCTCCGGTGTGGCGGTCGACTGGTCGGCTTATTACGCCGGTTCCGGCGCCACCCGCGTCGAGCTGCCCAAGTACGCGTTCCAGCGGCAGCGGTACTTCGTCGCGCCCCGCACCCGGTCCGGCGACCCGGCCGCGGCGGGGCTGCGCCGGATGGACCACCCGCTCCTGGCTGCTGCCGTGCAGGTCGGTGACCGCGACGAGTGGGTGTTCACCGGGCAGGTCGCCACCGACAGCGCGCCGTGGATTCGCGACCACGCGGTGTTCGGCACCGTGATGCTGCCCGGCGCGGCCATGGTCGAACTCGCGCTGGCCGCAGGCGCACAGGTCGGCTGCCCGGTGGTGGACGAGCTTGTGCTTGAAGCGCCGCTGGTCGTCGCCGAGGCTGCCCGCCAGGTGCAGGTCACCGTGTCGCCCGCCGACGACGCGGGCAAGCGCGAGGTCGCGATCTACTCGCGGCCCGCGGCGGAGTCGGCCGATTCTCCGGTCGAGGCGACCTGCCACGCGCGCGGCACGCTGGTGGCCGAAGCCGAGCCGTTCCCGGTGCTGCCCGCGGCCTGGCCGCCGGCCGACGCGCAGCCGGTGTCGATCGACGCGCTCTACGCACGGCTGGCCGACGTGGGCTACGACTACGGCCCGCTGTGCCAGGGCCTGCGAGTCGCCTGGCGCAGCGGCGAAACCGTGTACACCGAAGTCCAGCTGGACGCCGACGCGACTGACGGCTACGGCATCCACCCGGCGCTGTTCGACTCCGTCCTGCACGGGGCGGTGCTGGACAAGGCCCCCGGTGCCACCGCCGACCTGCCGTTCTCCTGGTCGGGCGTGCGGCTGGGTGCGGCGGCGTCCGGTGCGAAGCGCGTGCGCGTGCGGATCGGCCCGGCGGGCGAGTCCGCGCTGCGCATCGACGTGGTCGGCGAGGACGGCGCGCCGGTCGTGTCGGTGGACTCGCTGGCCATCCGGGCGATCGACCCGGCGCAGCTGGCGGCCGCTCAGCGGGGCGGCTCGAAGGCGCTGTTCGCGGTGGAGTGGACGCCGGTCACACCGGCCGCCCCGGCCGGCCTGCGCAGCGTGGTCCTGGGCGCCTCGGGCGAGTACGCCGACCCGGCCGCGCTGGACCAGGCGATCGCCGCGGGCGCCGACGTGCCGGACGTGGTCCTCGCGCCGATCCCGACAGCAACTGGCACGGGTGCGGCCGCGGTGCACGCGGTCGCCCGCGACACCCTGGCCTTGGTGCAAGGCTGGCTCGCCGCTGACCGGCTCGCCGATGCCCGCCTGGTGCTGGTCACCTCCAACGGCGTCGCGGTCGGCGACGAGGCGGTCGACCTGGCGCTGGCGCCGGTGTGGGGTCTGGTGCGCACCGCGCAGTCCGAGCACCCCGGCCGCTTCGTGCTAGTGGACACCGACGGCGCAAACCAACCCGACTGGGCTGCGCTGGTCGGCCTGGACGAGCCGCAGCTGGCCGTCCGCGCTGGCCGGGTGCTGGTGCCCCGGCTGGTCCGCGCCGACGAGTCCGGTGCGCCACGGACCCCGCTCGACCCGGACGGCACAGTGCTGATCACTGGTGGTACCGGGGGTCTTGGCGCGGTGTTCGCCAAGCATCTGGTTGCCAATCATGGTGTGCGGCATCTGCTGCTGGTCAGCAGGCGCGGCGCGGCGGCGGCTGGTGTCAGCGAGCTGGTGGCTGAGTTGGAGACGCTTGGTGCGCGGGCGGTTGTGGCCGCGTGTGATGTGGCCGACCGGGCGGCGCTGGCCGAACTGCTGACCACGCTGGATCGCCCGCTAACCGCAGTCGTCCACTCGGCGGGTGTGCTCGACGACGGTGTGCTGGAAGCCCTGACGCCCGAGCAGCTAGAAAAGGTCATGCGGCCGAAGGTGGACGCCGCGCTGAACCTGCACGAGCTGACCGAGGGCCGCGGGCTGGCCGCGTTCGTGCTGTTCTCGTCCATCTCGGCTCTGGTCGGCACCGCGGGCCAGGGCAACTACGCGGCGGCCAACGCCTTCCTGGACGCCTTGGCGGCCACGCGGCGCGCGGCCGGCCTGTCAGCGGTCTCGCTGGCGTGGGGCCTGTGGGCGGAGTCCGGCGGCATGGGCGGCGAGCTGGCCGAAGCCGACCTGGTGCGGCTGGCCAGGATCGGTGTGCTGCCGCTGGCCACCGAGCAGGGCCTCGAGCTGTTCGACCTGGCCCTGGGCATCGACGCCGCGCTGCTCGCGCCCACCGGACTCGACCTCGGCGGCCTGCGGTCGCAGGCGCGGGCCGGGCAACTGCCCGCCCTGCTGCGCGGCCTGGTGCCCACCCCGCCCAAGCGGGCGGCAGCCGACACCGGGGTGTCGCTGGCGCAGCGGCTGGCCGGCGTCACTGAAGCGGAGCGGGCGCGCATCGTGCTCGACCTGGTCCGCGCGCAGGTCGCGGCCGTCCTCGGGCACGCGTCACCGGGCGGCATCGACCCGTCGCGCGCCTTCAAGGAACTCGGCTTCGACTCACTGGCCGCCGTCGAACTGCGCAACCGGCTCAACCAGGCCAGCGGCGTCCGGCTGCCCGCGACGCTGGTCTTCGACCACCCGACCGCGGTCTCGGTCGCGGACCTGCTGCTGTCCCACCTCGGTGCCGCCGCGCCCGTCGAACCGCCGATCGACCGGGAACTGACCAGGCTCGAAGGCCTGCTCGCCGGGATCGACACCGCCGACAGGGACCGCATGGCCGGCCGGCTGCGCACCCTGCTCGCCGCGCTGACCGACGGCGGCACGCAGCGCACCAGCGTGGCGATCGAGGCCGCCACCTCCATGGACGAGGTCTTCTCGTTGATCGACGCCGAGTTCGGCGAGGCGTGAGCTCGTGACCAGACCCTTCCCCCGCCCGGATCATCAGCGCAGAGGACATGGCAATGAGCGTTGACGCCAACGACCCGCAGCAGCAGGAAAAGCTCGTCCGCTACCTGAAGAAGCTCGCCGTCGACCTCAACGAGACCCGGGCTCAGCTCAAGGACGTCGAGGAGCGGGCCAGCGAGCCGCTGGCCATCGTCGGCATGAGCTGCCGCTACCCGGGCGGCGTCACCAATCCCGACCAGCTGTGGCAACTGGTCGCAGGCGGCCGCGTCGGCACGCAGGCCGAGTTCCCGACCGACCGCGGCTGGGACGTCGAGCACCTGTACCACCCGGACCCGGACCACCCGGGCACCTCGTACACCCGTGGCGGCGGGTTCGTCGACCGGGCCGCCGAGTTCGACGCGGACTTCTTCGGCGTCAGCCCGCGCGAGGCCGCGGTGATGGACCCGCAGCAGCGGCTGCTGCTGGAAACCGCGTGGGAGGCGTTCGAGGACGCCGGCATCGACATCACCGCGCTGCGCGGCAGCGACACCGGCGTGTTCACCGGGATCATGTACTCCGACTACGGCTTCGTGGCCGGGCAGAGCGACCGGCGCGCCGAGGTCGAGGGCTACCTGACGATCGCGTCCGCGGGCAGTGTGGCCTCCGGACGCCTGAGCTACACGTTCGGCTTCGAGGGCCCCGCGGTCACCGTGGACACCGCGTGCTCGTCGTCGCTGGTGGCCATCCACGTGGCGGGCAAGGCGTTACGCGCGCGGGAGTGCTCGCTGGCGTTGGTCGGCGGCGCGACGGTGCTGGCCCGGCCCAGCGTGTTCGTGGAGTTCAGCCGACAGCGCGGCGTCTCGCCGGACGGGCGCTGCAAGGCGTACGCGGCCGCGGCCGACGGCGTCGGCTGGGCCGAGGGCGCCGGTCTGCTCGTGCTGGAACGGCTATCCGACGCCCGGCGCAACGGCCACCAGGTGCTCGCGGTGATCCGCGGCAGCGCGGTCAACCAGGACGGCGCCAGCAACGGCCTGACCGCGCCCAACGGCCCGTCGCAGGAGCGGGTGATCAAGCAGGCGCTCGCCGACGCGGGCCTGGCACCGTCCGACGTGGACGCCGTGGAGGGCCACGGCACCGGCACTCCGCTCGGCGACCCGATCGAGGCCAAGGCGCTGCTGGCCACTTACGGCCGCGACCGGGTCAACGGTCCGCTGTGGCTGGGCTCGATCAAGTCCAACATCGGCCACACGCAGGCCGCGGCGGGCGTGGCGGGCGTGATCAAGATGGTCATGGCGATGCGGCACGACACGCTGCCCAGCACCCTGCACGTGGACGCGCCTTCGCCCAACGTGGACTGGACCGCCGGCGAGGTCTCGCTGCTGACGCAGGCGCGGCCGTGGCCTGCCAGCGACGGCAGGCCGCGCCGGGCGGGCGTGTCGTCGTTCGGTGTCGGCGGCACCAACGCGCACCTGATCGTGGAGGAACCGCCGACCGAGATCCCAGCCGAAACCGCTGCGCCCGTCGCCGCGACGCCGCCCGCGGCCGTGCCGGTGCTGATCTCCGCGCGCGGCGAGGCGGCCCTGCGCACTCAGGCCGACCAGCTGCGTGCGCTGATGATCGCCCAGCCGGAGCTGTCCGTGCTGGACATCGGCTACTCCTGCGCGACCGCGCGCGCCCACCTCGAGCGGCGGGCCGCGGTGATCGCCGCCGACCGCGGCGGCCTGCTGTCCGGGCTCAAGGCGCTGTCGGCGGGCGAGCCGGCCGCCAATGTGCTGGACGGCCAGCCGGTCGGCGGCAGCGCGGTGTTCGTGTTCCCCGGCCAGGGCGCGCAGTGGGCGGGCATGGCCGTCGGGCTGCTGGACGCCGCGCCGGTGTTCGCCGAGGAGATCGCGGCGTGTTCGGCGGCGCTGGCTGGCTACCTCGACTGGAACCTGGTCGACGTGCTGCGCGGCGTGCCCGGCGCGCCGCCGCTGGACCGGGTGGACGTGGTGCAGCCCGCGCTGTTCGCGGTGATGGTGTCGCTGGCCAAGCTGTGGCAGTCGGCAGGCGTCGAGCCGACCGCGGTGCTTGGCCACTCGCAGGGCGAGATCGCGGCGGCCTATGTGGCCGGCGGGCTGTCGCTGGACGACGCGGCCCGGGTGGTCGCGCTGCGCAGCCGCGCCATCCGCGAGCGGCTGGCCGGCAAGGGCGGCATGGTGTCGGTCGCCCAGCCGGTGGACGCGGTGGAGAAGCTGATCGAGCCGTACGCGGGCCGGATCTCGGTGGCCGCCGTCAACAGCCCCAGCGCGGTGGTCGTGGCCGGCGAGCCGGACGCGCTGGACACGCTGGTCGCCGCCTGCAAGGCCGAGGGCATCCGCGCCAAGAAAGTCGCGGTGGACTACGCGTCGCACTCAGTACACGTGGAGGCGATCGAGGCCGAACTGCTCGACGTGCTCGGGCCGATCACGCCGGTGTCCGGCCGGATCCCGTTCTACTCGACGCTGGAAGGCCGCTTCGTCGACACCGCGGAGCTGGACGCCGCGTACTGGTACCGCAACCTGCGCGGCCGGGTCGGCTTCGCGCCCGCGGTCGCCGCGCTGATCGACAACGGCGCCAACTGCTTCATCGAGGCGTCGTCGCACCCGGTGCTGACCATGGCCGTCGAGGACAGCATCGCCGCGCTGGACGCCGCCGACCGGGTCGCCGCGGTCGGCTCGCTGCGCCGCGACGAGGGTGGTCCGGAGCGGTTCGCGACCTCGCTGTCCGAGGCGCACGTGACCGGCGTGCGCGTGGACTGGCAGGCGTTCTACGCCGGCAGCGGCGCGAAGCGGATCGCGCTGCCCACCTATGCGTTCCAGCGCCAGCCGTACTGGCTGATGCCCGGCGCGTCCGGCGACCCGGCCGCGGCGGGCCTCGCCCGGCTGGGCCACCCGGTGCTGGTCGCCGGGACCCAGGTGGGCGACCGCGACGAGTGGCTGTTCACCGGTCGCATCAGCGCCGACGCCCAGCCGTGGACGCAGGACCACGCAGTCTTCGGCACGGTGATCGTGCCTGGCGCCGCGCTGGTCGAACTGGCGCTGGCGGCCGGCCGGGAGACCGGCTTCCCGGCCGTGGACGAGATCATCCTGGAAGCGCCGCTGGTGCTGGCCGACGACGCGCCGCTGGCGGTGCAGGTCACCGTCGCGCCCGCCGAGCAGGACGGCCGCCGCGCGGTGGCCGTCTACTCACGGCCGGAGGCGGCGGGCGAGGACGGCGAGCGCGCCGCGACCTGCCACGCGCGCGGCTGGCTGGTCGCCGACGCCGAACCGATGCCAGCGTTCCCGGCCGTGTGGCCGCCGGCCGGGGCCGACGCGGTCGCCGTCGACACGCTGTACCCGCGGCTGGCCGAGGTCGGCTACGACTACGGTCCGCTGTTCCAGGGCCTGCGCGCGGCCTGGCGGTCGGGCACCGACCTGTACACCGAGGTGGCGATTCCCGACGACGCGGGCGGCGATGGGTTCGCCATCCACCCCGCGCTGTTCGACTCGGCCCTGCACGGCGGCCTAGTGGACAAGGACGCCGGGTCTGCGGCCGACCTGCCGTTCTCGTGGTCGGGCGTGCGGCTGGGCCAGGTGACCGGCAAGCAGCTGCGGGTGCGGATCAGCAGCGCGGGCGACTCGGCGCTGCGCATCGACGCGGTCGACCCCAGCGGGACGCCGGCGTTCGCGGTGGAGACCATCGCGTTGCGGCCGGTCGACCAGACGCAGCTGGCCGGCGCGCAGCGCGGCAAGCAGAACTCGCTGTTCCGGCTGGACTGGGTGGGTGTGGCCGACGCTGAGCGCAAGCCGGCCGGGTCGACCCAGTTCGCGGTGCTCGGCGACTTCGACGCGCTGGGCGACGCCGCGTCCGGCAACCGGTTCGACGACCTGGCCGCGCTCGAAAAGGCCATCGTCGATGGTGCGTCCGCGCCCGAGACTGTGCTGGTCGCCATCGACCCGCCGCCGGGCGCGCTGGACGCGGCCACCGCGGGCCGTGCGGTCGGTGCGACCACGCTGAGCCTGTTGCAGCGCTGGCTGGCCAGCGAGTGGCTGACCGACGCCCGGCTGGTGGTGGTCACCCGCAACGGTGTCGCGGTCGGCGACGAGGCCGCAGACCTGGCGGTCACACCGGTGTGGGGCATGGTGCGCAGCGCGCAGTCCGAACACCCCGGTCGATTCCTGCTGGTCGACCTGGACGGCGACGGCGCCGACGGCGCGGGGCTGCCCGACTGGGGCACGGTGCTGGGCATTGACGAGCCGCAGATCGCGGTCCGCGCGGGCGACCTGCTGGTGCCGCGGCTGATGCGCACCGAGAGCCCGACCGAGGGCCTTTGGCGGCTGGGCAGCAAGCGCAAGGGCTCGTTGGAAGAACTGGCCATCATCCCGTCCACCGGCGACCGCCCGCTGGGCGTGCACGAGGTGCGCGTGGGCATCCGCGCGGCCGGCCTGAACTTCCGCGACGTGCTGATCGCGCTGGGCTTGTACCCGGGCGATGCGCCGCTGGGCAGCGAGGCGGCCGGCGTGGTGCTGGAAGTCGGCTCGGGCGTCACCGACCTGGCGCCCGGCGACCGGGTGTTCGGCCTGATCCTGGACGCGTTCGGCCCGATCGCGGTCGCCGACCGCCGCACCATCGTGCCGATGCCCGACAGCTTCACCTTCGCGCAGGCCGCCGCGCTGCCGGTGGTCTACCTGACCGCTTACTACGGCCTCGTCGACCTGGCGGGCCTGGCATCGGGGGAGAAGCTGCTCGTGCACGCCGCTGCCGGCGGTGTCGGCATGGCGGCGGTCAACCTGGCCCGCCACTGGGGCGTCGAGGTGTTCGCCACCGCCAGCCCGGCCAAGTGGGACGCGGTGCGGGCCATGGGTATCGCCGACGACCGGATCGCCTCATCGCGCGACCTGGATTTCCGCGAGAAGTTCTTGGCCGCGACCGGCGGCGCGGGTGTCGACGTGGTGCTCGACGCGTTGGCCGGGGAGTTCGTGGACGCCTCGCTGGACCTGCTGCCGCGCGGCGGCCGGTTCATCGAGATGGGCAAGGCCGACCTGCGCGACCCGGCGGTCGTCGCCCGCGACCACCCCGGCGTGCGGTACCGGTCGTACGACCTGATGGAGGCCGGCCCCGACCGCATCCAGGAGATGCTGCGCGAGATCGTCGCGCTGTTCGAGGCGGGCGCGGTCGAGCATTCGCCGATCCGGACGTGGGACGTGCGGCGCGGTGCCGACGCGTTCCGGTTCCTGCGCGAGGGCCGCAACACCGGCAAGGTCGTGCTGAACGTGCCGGCCCCGCTGGACGGCGACGGCACGGTGTTGATCACCGGTGGTACCGGTGGCCTTGGCGCG
>NZ_DASZGI010000238.1:0-19724 GCF_035938995.1 Actinocrinis sp. | reverse complement strand
ACCGAGGTGTCGGTGGATACGTTGTCGTTGCCGTTCCACGAGGGCGTACAGCCCCCGGAGTCCAGGATGAACGCGAGCTCGAACGCTTTTTGGCCGGTGGCGTCCATGACCGCGCCCACGTCCGGGGTGGCCGGGTCGTTGACGAACACATAGGGCGCCGAGCCGTACCAGTTGCTGCCCAAAGCGTTGGTCGCGGCATTACTGGACGCCGCCAGGGTCACCATGGCGCCGATAGTGACCCCCGTGACGGCGACCGCGCCAACCGCCACGAAATGCCTTCTCCTCAACACTGTCTCCATTCGTGTTGCCCGACTCCTTGCGGATGCGACCCGGGCCCGCGCTGCGCGCGAGGCAGCGGGGGGCAAGACGGACCGTGCGCCGGCGGTCCGTGCCGTATCGCGGCCGGGGGGTGGGGTACACATTGGACTAGACCAGTGCGCCGGTCAATGCCTGATCGGCGGGATAACGGGCGGTTGAAGCTCTCTTAGGGTTGCCTCGGGGCGGCGCAACCAGACCGCCACGGCCGGTTCCGGGAGTCTGCGCGAAAGCCGCGACCTGCGGCTGATTCTCGCGACGGCGGCGCACGCCGTCGCGCCCCACAGGCGAATGTCCGTTGATAAAGATTGAGCTACGAAGCGGTGCGCAGGATGGGCTTAAGAGGGGCGCTGGGAAGGGCACGGCCCCGACGCGATCACGAGCGCGGCGGCAGTGTCCGAACAGACACCTCCGAACGAACGCGGCCGCTCTCCTAGCGCACGCTGATGATCGCCGAGCCGGGGCTTTCGTCGTCGGTGGAGGGCGGGCAGTGCCGCATCAGAACGGCGATCGATCCGAGCGCGAGCGCGAGCGGGACGGCGATCGACGCGGCGACCACGGCCAGGCTGAGCACCGTGCCGCGCCGGCTCATGCCGACCGCGGGCCCGGACAGCCGGGAGATCCGGGCCAGCGCTTCGGGGCCCTCGTCGGCGGCCCCGAGCGCGCCGCCGGGCACGTGGCCGGAGCCGAGCACCGCCAACGCGGTCGCCACGGTCAGCCGGCCGTGGTCGCGCGCGGCCGCGTCGTCGGCGATCAGCTCGACCAGCCGCCGCACCTCCCGGTCGCAGTACGCGACCAGCCGCACTCCGGGTACCGCGCGGCGCAGCGCCGCGGCCAAGGTGAGCAGCAGGTGGTGGTGGCCGCGCAGGTGCGCGCGCTCGTGGGCGAGAACCGCGCCGAGCTGGTCCGCGGTGAGCAGCTGGATCGCCTTCGTGGTCACCACGATCCGGCCGCGGCGCCCCGGCAGGCAGTACGAGGCGGCCTGCGCGTGGTCGAGGACCGTCGCGTTGAGGGTGCGGTCGTCGCGGCCGGCGAGCCGCAGCACGTCGGTGTGCGCGCGGCGCCTGACCCGCGCGGCCACCATCGCCGTCAACAAGCAGAAGAAGATCCGGGCGCCGAGCAGTCCCGCGACGCCGAGGCCGATCGTGCCCAGCAGCGGGGCGACCGAGGTCTCGTCGTTGATCGGCAACTGGTCGGCGCAGGCGTCGACGGCCGGGTCGATCCGGGCCAGCGCGTCGAGGAGCGTGACGCCGAGGACGATGCCTCCGGTGATCGCGGACAGCGGCAGTGAGTATGCCAGGATCAGCAGCAGGGCGACGGTGCGCCGCGGGGCCCGGCAGCCGTGCCAGAGCCGCGGCAGGAGCCGGGGCGCGCCGAAGGCGACCAGGACCGCGTAGCCCCCGAGTGCGAGGGCGGTGATCATGACAGCCGGTCCGCGGTCCGGACGGCAGCGACGCTCGGACTCACCCGTGGCTCCCGGTTTTGGTGCTGTGATGTGCTGCTTTCTTCGCCGTGAGACTAAAGGCAACGGGGCACCTGACACAACAGGTACGCGTTTCGTCGCTGCACGCAGTCGTCGATCGGCTGCGCCATCGGGGGTATGCCGCCTACGATGGCGAATGCCACGCCGGACGTGCGGAGTCGAGGTGTGTGGGAGGGTGTGTCGCCGGTGAAGCGCTTCGGTGATCTGGAGTCAGCGGTCATGGAGCGGATCTGGCGGCTGGGCCGCCCGGTCCTGGTCCGCGACATCTACGAGGAGCTCAAGGCCGAGCGCACCATCGCCTACACGACCGTGATGACGGTCATGGACAAGCTCCACCACAAGGGCTGGCTGCGCCGCGAGCCGCGGGGCCGCGCGTACGCGTACGAGGCGGTCGCCTCGCGCGAGGCCTACACCGCTCGGCTCATGCGCGACGCCTGGGCGACCAGCGACAACCAGGCAGCCGCGTTCGTGCACTTCCTCGAGCAGCTTTCCGAGCCGGAGGCCCGGGCGCTGCGTGCGGCGCTTGAGATCTGCCCGCCGACGGACCGGGTGACGGATCCAGAGCCCTGATGGTTCAACGGAAGCCCGGCTACTACGCCATGTCGTGACCGCGACATTCCTCACCACGCGTCCGAGAAGACACCCGAACAGGTATTCGATCTGGCTGTGCGCCTGAACTGGACTAGTGGATTTCGGCAGCCGAAACTCGCTTGACCCCATCCCCCACTGCATCTACGGTGCGCGATAGTAGTCGCGCTCGGGCACTGGCGTGGCGCAACCGGTGTTTTAGCTCGGCGCAGCACGCTGCCGAGCGAAGTACGACTGCTCATTTAGTGGTCTTACCGGGGAGGCCCGATGTCGTCATCACTCGAAGAAGACGAAGGACGCGCACCGCGTCTCAATCGTCGCAATTTCCTGATCGCAGGCGCGGCCGGAGCGGCCGCGATCGCTTCGGCCGACGCGCTGGTGCGGCGCCCACCGCGCGCGGTCGCCTCGGCGGCACGCGGGCAGACGCCGCTGCCGAGCAGCTCGATACCCAAGTACGTCACCCCCTTGGTGACGTTCGCCGGACAGCGGGTGAATGCGTCGTCGTTCACCACCACGTTCACCGAGTTCCCCCAGCACGTGCTGCCGCAGTCGATGTATCCGAAGGCTTACTCCTCCGGCACCTGGCTGTGGGGATACCAGGTGGGCAACCGCCCCGCCAACTGGCCGGGATACAGCGTGGAGGCGTTCCAGGGCCGCAGCACCACCATCAACTATGTCAATGATCTGCCGTGCGGCTCGCGGTCGCACGTGCAGCCGCTGCTGACCGTCGACCAGACCATCCACTGGGCCGACCCGTACGGCCAGATGGGCGCGCGCGGTCCGTACACGCGCGACGTGCCATCGGTCCCGCACCTGCATGGCGCCGAGGTCGCCTCTCAGTACGACGGCGCGCCGGAGGCGTGGTTCACCCCGAACGGCATCCACGGCAAGGGTTACGTCTCGGCGGTGCCGACCGCCGGGAACGCCACTGTCTACCAGTACGTGAACACGCAGCCGAGCACGACGCTCTGGTTCCACGACCACGCGCTCGGCATCACCCGGCTCAACGTGTTCTCCGGGCTCGCCGCCTTCTACCTGATGCGCGACAAGTACGACACCGGCCTCGCGAACAACCCACTGCGGCTGCCGGCGGGCCGGTACGAGATCGAGCTGATGATCCAGGACCGGCTGTTCGACACCAACGGCCAGCTGCGCTTCCCGGACGGCTCCAACACCTCCGCCGACCTCAACGGCCCGCCGACCAACCCGGCCACCCACCCCTTCTGGATCCCGGAGTTCTTCGGCGACGCGATGGTGGTCAACGGCCGCACCTGGCCGGTGCTCCAGGTCGAGCCGAGGCGTTACCGCTTCCGCTTCGTCGACGGCTGCAACGCGCGGTTCCTTTCGATGAACCTGACCGACCAGTCGAACGCGAGCAGCGCGACGCCGCCCTCGGCCGTACCGTTCTGGCAGATCGGCACCGACGGCGGCCTGCTCGACGCCCCGGTGAAGCTGAACGATCCGGCGGACCCGAACGCGCTGAAGCTGTTCATCGCGCCGGGCGAGCGCGCCGACGTGATCGTCGACTTCGCCGGGCTCGCCGGCAAGCAGCTGATCCTGACCAATGACGGGCTGTACCCATATCCGAGCGGCGGCCCGCCGAACCCGGACCTCGACGGGCAGATCATGCGCATCGACGTGGTCCTCCCGCTCTCGAGCACCGACACGACCTACAACCCGGCGACGGACGGCCCGCTGCGCGGCGGCGCCGGCCAGCCGCGGCAGATCGTCCGGCTCGTCGACCCGGTCTCCGGGACCGTCGCCTCGGGCGTGAACGTGGCCGCGCGCCGCCAGCTGGTGATCTTCGAGCAGGACACCGTCGACTGCGCGGTGGGCGCGACCAGCAACGGCCCGATGATCGACGTACTCAACAACTCCAAGTGGACCGGCCTGCGGGACGGTACCAGCATCCCGATCCCGGGCTCGCAGCCGGACACGGGCGGGCAGGGCATCCACCTGACCGAGCTGCCCCGGGTCGGCGCGACCGAGATCTGGGAGTTCCTCGACACCACCCCGGACTCGCACCCGATCCACATCCATCTGATCCAGTTCCAGCTGCTCAACCGGCAGAGTGTGGACGTGACGAACTACGTCAACGCCTGGGCAGGGGAGTTCCCGGGCGGCACATTCGCCGGGCAGAACTGCGACGGGACGTTCGGGGAGGTGAGCTACCCGGAGGGCGTGATCATCCCCGGTTACGGCCCGCCCGGGGACTACCTGACCCCGAACGCCGACGGCGCGCTCGGCGGCAATCCGGCGTTCGCCCCGTATCTCAACGGGCCGGTGACCCTGCCGGAGCCGAACGAGGCCGGGTGGAAGGACACCATCAAGATCCTTCCGGGCGCGGTCACCCGGGTCCTGGTGCGCTGGGCCCCGGTCGACGTCCCGGTGGGCGACGTCGGGCCGGGCGAGAACCTGTTCGCGTTCGATCCGACCACGGGTCCCGGATACGTGTGGCACTGCCACATCCTCGACCACGAGGACAACGAGATGATGCGCCCTTACGCGCCGGTGAAGTGATGCGACCGCGCCGGCTGCTCACTCTCGTCGGCGCGGTGCTGACAGCGGGTGCGGTCTGGTTCTTGACCGCACCCGCTGCTTCCGCGCATGCCCTGGTCGTCTCGTCGGACCCGTCCGCGGGGCAAAGCCTGACCGAGCTGCCCAAGGCGGTCACGGTCACCTTCTCAGAGGAGATCGTGCCCAAGCTTTCCGGCCTCCAGGTCGTGGACAGCAAGGGGCACCAGGTGAACAGCGGCCCGTCGCACATCGTGAAGGGCAACGCGCTCCAGCTGACCGTGCCGCTGCCGACGCTGCGCGGCGGCGTCTACACGGTGCAGTGGCACACGGTGTCCAGCGACGACGGACACCACAGCAGCGGTACCTTCACCTTCGGCGTCGGGCCGGTGGCGTACGCGGCGATGTCCGGACCCGCGCCCGCACTCGTCTCCGCGCCGAGCTCGGCCAGCCCCGCGACCGTGACCGGCACGTGGATCTTCGACACCGGGCTCGGACTGCTGGCCGGCGGCTGCTGGATCGCGCTGTTCGGATACCCGACGAGCGGGCGCCGGACCCTGCTTCTCGCGCTCGGCGGCGGCGGCACGCTGCTCGCCGGGCTCGCGGTGACCGGGTGGGCGCAGGCGAATTCGGACCACATCGGGCTCGGCGAACTGGCCTCGACCTCGCTCGGTCTCGGACTGTTCGCGCAGGCGATCCCGGGCGCCGCGGCGGCTGCTTGCATCGCGGTGGCACTACGACTGGGCACGGCGCGTCGCCGGGCGGCGCTCGGGATCAGCCTGGTGCTCGCCGCGGGCGCGACGGCCGCGCACGTGCTGACCACGCACGCGGCGTCCGGCAACAACGCCGACTTCGAGATCGTGATGCAGTGGCTGCACGTCGCCGCGTTCGCGACCTGGATCGGCGGGCTCGCCGCGCTGCTGCTCACGCTGGGCGCCGAGGCGTCGCCGCTGAAGGCCGCGGCGGTGCGGCGGTTCTCGAAAGTCGCCGGGTACTCGCTGTTGGCGCTCGTGCTGAGCGGTGTGGTGCGGGCGCTCGACGAGGTCGGCGCGTGGACGGCGCTGGCCGACACGCTGTTCGGGCGCTTGGTGCTGGTGAAGCTCGGCCTGGTGGCCGCGCTCGCCACGCTCGGCGGTTACAACCGATATCGCTCCGTGCCCGCGGCCGCGAACAGCCTCACCCCGCTGCGACGCGTCGGCACGGTGGAACTGGGCCTAGGCGCACTCGCCCTGGTAGCAGCGGCGACGCTCAGCTCCTCGCTGCCGCCTTCGCTCGCACAAGCGGCCGCATCACAGCCCACCCCGCCGCACCTGACCGTCGACGCCAGCACGGCCGGCGTACGCGCGAGCCTCGAGGTGAGCCCCGGCTACCCTGGCACCAACCGATTCACCCTGCGGGCGTACGACGCCGCCTCGGGTCACGCGCTGACCACTCCGGTGACGCTCACCTTCAGCCTGCCCAGCCGGCCGGACGTGGCGCCGACCACGCTCGACCTCGTCCCGACCACGGACGGCTCGCTGACCGCGATCGGCGACGAGATCGGCCTCACCGGGCAGTGGGCCGTGAAGGCGGACCTCAACCTGCCCAAGGGGCACAAGGACGTTCCGTTCACCGTCGGATGCGCGCTCAGCCCGCAGCAGATCGAGCAGATGACCATGGGCCGGATGGTGATGCTCTACGGCATCCAACTGACCGGAGGCCGTCAGCTCGAGGCTTATCTGACCCCGGCGCGGCCGGGCCGGAACACGCTGCACGTGCTCTTCACCGACCAGCGCAACGCGGCGATCACCATGTCCGGCCCGCCGACCGTCACCGTCCATCGCGACGGCTCGGCCGCGACGCGCACCATCTCCATGCGCGACGTGGTGCCGATGCCGATCACCCGCAACAACTACTTCGGAGACACGACCTTCACCCAAGGCCGCTGGGACTTCCACCTGACGGCCCAGGCCGCCGACGGAACCGAGCTGAGCACCGATTTCACCCTCACGATCAGCTGAGCCGGCGCGAACGCGCTTCAGCGTCGGCCCGGGCCCGATGGTGGCCGCACGTCGCGCGGCGGGGAACTCCTCCCCGCCGCGCGATCTTTTGCCACCGCCTTGCCCCGAAAGGGCCGGGCCGCGCCGCCGTGGGGGCGGCACGGACCTGCGCTCGTGTGTCGGAGCGTAGAGCAGACGCTGATTATGCGGCGCCGATTAGATGGCGCTGATTAGACAGTGCTGATTAGACGCCGCTGCCCACCATCGGCAGCGCGGTCGGCGGTATCGCGGCCACCTGCGCGGCCAAGCGGTCGCGGCTGCGCTCGTCCCATCCGGCCTCGAAATGCTCGGCCACCGCGGATTCGAGTTCGACGAGCACGCTGAACGCGCGGTCCTCGGGTGGGATGTGCATGAGCCCGACGCCGGTCAATAGGGTGCAGAGATAGTCGACCAGCGCCGCGCCCACCGCGGGCCGCGTGGCGGACTGCTCGCGGTGCGCAGGCTCGCGGGTCGGCGCGCGCCTCCCGGTAAGGCACGCGGCGAACAGTTCAGCCACCGCACGCAGATCCGCCCCGACGTCGCCCTCCCACCCCCGGCCGACCACGCGCGGAGCTACGCCGACCTCGACCAGGACACAGGTACCGTCCGTGCCGACGACGACGCGCTCGGCGCCGACCGTGTGGTGCGCGACTCCGAGCCGGTGCAGCGCGGCAAGCCCGATCAGCACATCCCGGGTGATGACGGCAGCGGTCTGCACGTCCATGCCCCGGGGATACCCGGCGAGCATCGTCGCGAGGTCCACGCCGGGTACGAAGCCGCGCACGCTCGCCACGATCCAACCGCCCGCGGCCACCACATAACTGCGCGGGCATGCGATCCGCGTGTTGTCGACCCCGGCCAGAACCGCGGCCTCCCGCGGATAGGCTTGCTGAAAGCCCATGTCGGCGATCGTGTCGAAGTCGAGGGTGTGCATGACGGCGACGACACCGTCCCCGTCACGCACAAGTACCGAGCGTCCGGTCGACATCGCGTCGAGCGTCGTCCCGTAAGTCATGCAACGCCTCCATCACCGCCGCCACCACGGTCCACACGGGGTCGCAGCCGGCGGATCCCCGTGGCGGCGGCGGCGTGCACCAGACTCGTGCGCTCGACGTGCGCCGTCATCCGCCACATGGCGGATTTGGCGCGCCGGGGTGAAACGCCCTCCGTACCAGCCCGGTCGCGCTGCGCGATCTCCGCCATCTGGCGGATGACACCCGCTGCCCGGCTGGCTAACGCTGGAGACCGTCGCCGTCCTCGTCACGCAGAGTCAAGACGGCCGAAACGAGATACGCGTTGCGGGCCGGCGAAGACAGCGAGCCCTGCCCTGACCCGCACTGGAGCGCAAAATCATGCTCGAACCTGCCGACCCTGCCGGGCGGCGACGATGATGCCCAAACCGGCTGATCCCTGGCGCAGCCAACGCAAGCCGGGGCCGAGCGGCGTGGCGGGAGGCCTCGCCACGACCACCGCGGAGCACCCCGGCGACCACATCGAACTGCCCGTCCTGCCGGTCGCGGCCGGCTGGGCCCGTCGGCGCGGCGGAGAGATCCTGCGCGAATGGGAGCTGGACGCCGACACCGCCGAGACCGTCAGCCTGCTCATCTCGGAACTAGTCACCAACGCCCTGCTGCACGGCGTACCCGAGTCCGTTCTGGCCGAAACCCCGGCGCGCTGCCCCCGCTGCGGCGCCCAGGTCTGCGTGAACCTCAAGGAGGAGCCCGGCGCCGTCGTCGTCGAAGTCTTCGACAGCGGGACCACCGCGCCGCACCGCACCGAAGACGTGCTCGACACCGACCTGTCCGCGGACGGCGAGTGCGGCCGTGGACTGATGATCGTGACCAACCTCAGCGAAGAGCAGGGCTATTACCTGCTGCCGGACGGCGGGAAAGTCGTCTGGTGCGTGGTCAAGGCCGGAGCCTGAGCACCCGCTGACCGCCCGCTGAACCCGTGAGTCCGCGCCCGCCGAACCGGCGTGGCCGTACGCGGACTCGAGACACGCTGCGCCGCTGCCGTTTTCTCACGGAATCGTCGCCTCCGGACATGGTCACGACATACCCTTGATCTATGACGCGGGCACCGTTGGCGGGGAGGGAACGCGAGCTCCACAGTATTCGAACCCTGATTAAGGGGGTCGGCCGCGGTCGCGGCGGCGCCCTCTGGATCGAGGGAGAGCCCGGCATTGGCAAGAGCGCGCTGCTGGAGGCGTTCGACCAGGAATGCCGGGATGCGGGCGTGCGGGTCCTGCGAGGCGCCGCCCGGCAGATGGAGACCGGGCTGCCGTTCGCCGCCCTCGGTTCCTGCCTCGGGCTCGACGGCCCGGATCCGCCGGCCGCGGTCGCCCGGATAGCCGAAGTGCTGCGCGGCAGCGAGGAGCCGGACGGTTCCGCGGCGTACCGGGAGCTGGCGGTCATCGAGATGATCCTCGACCTGCTCGAGGAGCTGTGCGCCGCCGGACCGGTGGCGCTGCTGCTCGACGACGCCCAGTGGGCGGACCGCCCCAGCCTGCTGGCCGTGCACCGGATCGGCTTGGCGACCGCGAACCAGCCGCTCGTCCTCGGACTGACCACCCGCTCGGTCCCGCACAACGAGGACCTGGTCCAGCTGGTCGACAGCCTCGAAGCGCAGGGCGGCGAGGGGCTGCGGCTCGGACCGCTGCCCGTGCCGGACATCGCGGCGCTGGTCGAGCAGCAGCTGGGGGCCCGTCCGGACCGCGGCCTGGTCGAGCTGGTGGCCGGGGCGTCCGGAAACCCGCTGTATGTGACCGAGCTGGTGGCCGCGCTGAAGCGGGACGGCCGGATCACCGTCGCGAACGGCGTCGCGCACTCCGACCCCCGCCCCGACGCGCTCGACCCCGACCGGGTCCTGCTTCCGGAGTCGCTGGCCGGGGTGATCATGCGCCGCCTGGACTTCCTGCCCCGCTCCGCCCGCTGGGTGCTCCAGGTCGCCGCGGCGCTGGGCGCCGGGCTCGACGTCGCCGAGCTCGCGGTGATCCTGGACAGGTCGCCGGTGGAGCTGTACGGGGTCATCGAGGACGCGGTGGAGGCCGGGCTGCTCGCCGACAGCGGCGGCGAGCTGGTGTTCCGGCACGACCTGATCCGGCAGGCGCTGAGCGAGAGCCTGCCGGCGACCATGCGGGCGGGCCTACGCACTCAGGCGGCGCATGCCCTGGCGGACTCGGGGGCCGCGGTGGAGCGGGTGGTCCGCTACCTCGCCGACGACGCGGCCCTGGACTCCCGGATGATGGACTGGCTGCTCGGGTCGGCCGACGCGCTGGTGGCCCGGGCGCCGCAGGCCGGAGTGGAGCTGCTGGAGCGCTCGCTGGCCCGGATCGAGTCCGGGGACCCGCGGGCCGGGACGCTGCGGCGCGAACTGGTGCGGGCGCTGCTGTGGGTGGGCGCGCCGGATCGCGCCGAGCAGGCGGCCCGCGCCGCGCTGGCCGCGCTCCCCGCCGGGGACGACGACCGCACGGAGGAGGTCGCGCTGCGCGCCATGCTGGTCCACTCCTGCTTCCAGCAGGGCAGGCTCGGCCGGGCGATCAGCGAGGCGGAGGAGGCGATGCGGACGCCCGGCTTCACCGTGCCCCAGGCGGCCCGGTTCGAGTTCCTCGCCATGCAGTGCCGCTTCACCCTCGGCGCGCTCGATCCCGCGGAGGAGCCGGCCGCGCGGCGGATGATGGCCGTGGACGACAAGGTGGTCCACGCCTATGGTCTGATCTACATGTCCTGTCTGCATTTCATGCAGGGGCAGTATGGCGAGGCGATCCAGTACACCGACCGGGCGCGGGCGGCGCTCACGGACCGGGAGTCGCTGCCCGAATGGAACGCCGGCACCATGCTCAACCGGGCGTTCTGCCTGGTCGAGCTGGACCGCATGACAGAGGCGGCCGAGACCTTCGAGACCGGCACGCGCCGGGCCGAGCTGCACGGCAGCTTCTACTGGTCCTGGTACCGGTTGGGCACCGCCGGGGTGCACTGCCTCGTCGGCCGCTGGGATGACGCGTTGGCCGAGATCAAGGCGGGCCTCGACGCCGTCGAAGCCGTGGGACCGCTACGAGCGCTGGACAGCGGCTGGGGCATGCGCGGGCAGGCGGCGCTGATCGCACTCCACCGCGGCGACCTGGACAACGCCGTGAGCCTGCTGAACGCCCCCGGAGCCGTCCACCGCGATGCCTTCTACGGCTACATCCGGCTATGGGCGGAGGCTCGCGTGCACGAAGCCGAGGGCCGCCCCCGCCAGGCCCTCGACCTGCTGTTCGAAGCCTGGGTCGGCGCGGACAAGCTGCGCAGGCACCGCGGCCTGCACTACGTCGCGCCCGACATGGCGCGCCTGGCGGCCACGCTCGGCGACAGCAAGCTGGCACAACAGCTCGCGAAGGACGTGGCCCGGCTCGCCGGCCCGGACCCGGTGCCCAGCATGCGCGCCACCGCGGCGCTGTGCCGAGCGCTCGCGGACAACGACCCGGAACTCATGCTCAGCGCGGAGCGCGACTACGCCACCGCGGGCCGCCCGCTGTATCAGGCCTACGCCGCCGAGAACGCCGCGGTCCTGCTCGCCGGCGCGGGACGGCTCGTCGAGGCGCGGACCGAGCTGGCGACCGCGGCCGACCTCTATGAGGGGCTCGAGGCGCGCTGGGACTCGGGCCGCGCCGAGCAGCGGCTGCGGCAGTTGGGGGTGCGGCGCACCGGACCGAATCCGCGCCGCCGTCCGAAGAGCGGCTGGGAGTCACTGACCGAGACCGAGCGCAAGATCGCCGCGCTTGTGGCCGAGGGCAACTCGAATCCCGCGATAGCGGCCCGGCTGTTCATCTCCCGGCGCACCGTGCAGTCCCACGTCTCGAGCATCCTGGCCAAGTTGAACCTGACCTCGCGGGTGGAGCTCGCGGTCGTGGCGCACCAGCACGCCCGCGACTAGAGGACCGGTGTGCGGCCAGGCGCGATCGCCTGGCCGCATGTTCATCCGGGATGCGGGTTCAGGCGATCAGGCGGACAGCTGAGGTCCGTTGGCGAGGGTCAGCGTGGGCGTCGACGCGTTGGCGATCGCGGCGCCCTCCGAGCCGGTGTATGGGCCGACCCAGCCCTTGGGCATCGGGGCGCCGTGGTTGTGGATCAGGTTGTTCTGGTAGACGCCCCCTCCGTGGGTCGGGAAGCCGGCCGCGGTGAAACCGAGGATCTGGGCGAAGGTGACCAGGGTGGTCGATCCGTCGAGGTCGAGCACGTTGTCGGAGATCAGGGCGCCCGGGTCGCGCCCGACCGTGCCCAACTTGTCGGTCAACTGGATCGCGGTCGTGTTGCCCAGGCCCCTGAAGTAGTTGCCGACCAACTGCAGGCCACGGCCACCGCAGGACAGCGGAACGCCGTTGCAGACGTCGAAGTACGTGTTCGCGATGCGCAGCGTCCACGGGTTCCCGGCCTGGCCGTAGTTCACGTGCCCGGTACCGAGCGGCGAGGAGAAGTGGCAGTCGGTGATGAACCACCCGCCGGCGCCCGCCTCGAAGGGGCCGAGCGAGACGGCCAGGTTGTGCCCGTTGACCTGGCAGTTGCTGATCCGGCCGTCGGTGCTTCCGCCGCCCGGGAACTTCGCGGACAGGCCGTCCGCCAGCACGAAGTGGCCCGCGCCGTACGAGCTGCAGGACCGGATCTGGGCGTTGACCGAGAAGAAGATGTCCGTGCCCGACGACAGCAGGCGTACGAACCCTCCGGCACCGGTGCCGCCGGTCGGATATCCGGCGAACGCCGGGCAGCCGCAGTACATGTCCCGGCAGTTGCTGAAGGTGACGTCGGAGGTGTCGATGACCGTCGCGCCCCAGAGATTGGGGACTGCGGCGATCGGCGCGGGCGTCGTGCCGAGGAATCCGAGGCCCTCGACGGTCAGGCCGTGCGGGTTGGAGTTGACGACGTTTCCATTGCCGCACACTCCGATCTTGAGCAGGTCGGCGACCGTCGCGTTGATCGGCGCCAGAACGGAGCCGGTCAGGGTCGTCACGAACGGCGCGTTCTTGGTGTAGAGGACCGATTCGCCGGTCAGCCGCCCGATCCCGCCCGGCACGGTGACTCCGGAGATGCGGTAGCAGCCGCCGGACGCGGGAGGGAAGGAGACCGTGGACCCGGGGACCTTCCCCGCGGCGTTGAGCGCGTTCTGGATCGCCGTGGTGTCGTCGGTCGTGCCGTCGCCCACCGCGCCGTAGGCAGTCACGTCGAAAACGGTCTGTGCGGCTGCTGACTTGCTCGCAGCCGTCATTCTCGGCGCCGAGGGAGCAGCGAGGGCACCGCCGCCTACGGCGCCGAGCCGTAGCGCGTCGCGGCGGCTCAGGATGCTGCCTGTGAACATGCTGTGTTCCCTTTCGTGTATTCATTGCGATCACGGGCTTGCCGGTCGCAGCAAGGCGCGCCAGGTCGGATATCTCCCGCGCAGCGGGAGGGGCGGGCGCACCGCGCGGGTGCCACAGCCGAGCACTGATTCGAGCTGGAAGAACCGTTTGAGCAGTACGAAGACGATCCAGAGCGGGACCCAGGGCAGCAGCCGCCAGCGCCGGTAGTAGACGGTGACGCTGAGCCGGGTGATCAGGCCCGGGATCTGCGCGATGAAGAAGGTGGCCGCGAACTTCGCGATGTTGTGCTGCACGGACGGCTGGAACGCCGCGTACAGCAGGGTCGTCATCATCAGGATGAAGTTCATCGGGGCCAGGAACCGGGTGCCCATGCTGCGCGGCAGCTGGAACCAGAACCGCGGCCCGGGCGCCGAATGCCCGAAGGGGGTGTAGCGGGCGAAGTTCATCATGCCGCCCAGGCCCCAGCGGTACCGCTGGACGCGCAGTTCCCTGATGCTCTTCGGCACGTCCTCGTAGGACCTGATCCGCGGATCGAGCACGACCCGCCAGCCGAGCCGGGCGAGCGCGCAGGTGAACTCGGCGTCCTCGCCGAACATCCCGTGCACGAAGCCGCCGAGTTCCGCGGCGGGCTCGCGGCGGAAGGCGCAGAAGGTGCCGGGTATGCACGGCACCGCGTCGACCTCGGAGAGCAGCGTCAGTGAGAACCCGTAGACGGCGAGCACTTCCAGGCCGCGCATCCGGTCGAGCCAAGTGCCGTACGGCTCCTTGGGCGTAGTCAGCGCGCCGACGACGCCGACCCGCGGATCGGAGAGGAAGTGCGGGATCGCATACACGAAGGCATTCGGATCGACCGCGCAGTCGGCGTCCAGCCGAAATACGTAGTCTGAGGTGCACCTCGAGAGCGCGAGGTTGAGCGCCTTCGCCTTGCCGGCGTGAGTGCCCTCGATCACTTCGCCGGTCGCGTGCGTATATGCGGCGATCGCACCCTCGGCGAGGGCGCGGGTGTCGTCCGTAGAGCCGTCGTCGCACATGACGACCCGGACCGGGCCGCCGTAGTTCGCGGCGGCCCGGTCGATGGAGCGCAAAAGCCGTTCGATCCCGGCGGATTCGTTGAACGCCGGGATGATGACCTCCAGGGCCGGGCGTTCCGCCCCGAGCACCGGTTTTCGGTCGCCGAGCAGCCGGATCAGCCCGAGCAGCAGGCAGATCGCGTCGTTGATGCCGACCCGCAGGCTGGCCAGCACGACGACGATCACGATCGGCTCGTTCTTCAGCCACACGGCCAGCGCGAGGGCGAAGGAGCCGACGATGCCGAAGGAGCCGATCATGCAGAGGATGAGCAGGGTGTTGTCGCGCCAGTCGCCGTGCCGCAGATTGGGCAGCGTCGTGGGCTTGGGCAGCCGGAACGTGGTGAAGGACAGCCGGTAGAGCAGGAAGAACCCGACGGTGTACTGGAGCATGAAGTCGAGGATCGGGATCGGGCCGAGCGGCAGGTGCGCGGCGTCCGAGGCCAGCACGGCGAAGCAGTCCACGAGCACGGAGACGGCGATGAACAGCGGGGCGTGGGCGAGGATCATCAGCCTGCGGCCGAGCGTCGCGCGCGCGGTGATCGCGATGGACGTCAGATAGCAGAGCTCTGCTACCGGGATCAGCGGCGGCAGCCCGTGCGAGATCGACGTCGCGTCGGCGTGGGCCTTGGCCAGGATCGTGTCGACGAGGAGGTAGTAGGACTGCGCGGGCCTCGGGTGGTGCAGCGCGACCATCAGCACGCAGGCCGCCGCGGCGATGCCGAGGAACCACAGGGCCCGCCGGATGGAGGGCCGGCGCACCGGGGGCAGCTTGACGAACCGGTCGGTACCCTGGTCGGACTCGTCGAAGCGGCGGGAGAGCGGCCACGCGGTGATCAGCATGAGCAGGGCGAGGTCGGCGCCCAGCCAGGCGATGACAGTGCCGTGGTACATCGGTGCGGACTCCCGGTCGATCCTCGACGGTCAGGTGCCTGTGACGTTCAAGTGCCTGTGACGATCAAGTGGTGCGGCGGTCAGGTGTGCAATCCGCACTCCGTCTTGCCGAGTCCCGCCCAGCGCCCGGCTCTCGGATCCTCGCCGGGCAGCGGCCGGCGGGTGCACGGCGCGCAGCCGATCGACGTGTATCCGTCGAGGTAGAGCGGGTTGATCAGGACATTGTTGTCGCGGATGTAGTCGTCGACGTCGTCCTGTGTCCAGGTGGCCAGCGGGGAGATCTTCACCATGTTGCGCTTGGCGTCGTAGCCGATCACCGGGATGTCCGCGCGGGTCGGGGCGTCCTCGCGGCGCATGCCGGTGATCCACGCGTCGTACGGGAGGAGGCCGCGCTCGAGCGGCTCGACCTTGCGCAGGGCGCAGCAGAGGTCGGGGTCGCGGTCGTGGAGCTGGGGGCCGTGCTGCGCGTCCTGCTCGGCGACTGTGCGCAGCGGCGTGATCGTCAGGACGCTGACGTCGTACGCGGCGGAGACGGCGTCGCGCGTGCCGATGGTCTCCGGGAAGTGGTAGCCGGTGTCCAGGAAGAGGACGTCGATGCCCGGCGCGGCGGCCTGCGCCATGTGTACCAGGTGCGTGTCAGCCATCGAGGACGCCACGACGACGCGAGCGCCGAAAGTCCCGCGCGCCCAGCGGACCACAGCGGCCGCGGGAGCGTCGCGAAGCAGCGCGTCCGCCTCCTCGGCGAGCGCCCGCAGTCCCGTCTCGGAGAGGTGCGAGGTCATGCCCGCCTCCCGGTCAGTCCGCGGTCGCGCAGGATCCGGCGCTCCAGCGGGGCGAAGATCAGGGCATTGATGCCGATGCCGGCCAGGAAGATGAGCAGGATCGCGGTGAAGGACTGTCCGGCGTCGGTGTTGTTGCGGCCCTGCTCGAGCAGCTGCCCGAGCCCGGGTCCGAGCTGCGGGGCGACCGCGATGAGCTCGGCGGCCATCAGCGAGCGCCAGGCGAAGGCCCACCCCTGTTTGAGCCCGGCCAGGTAGCCGGGCGCGGCGGCGGACAGCAGGATGTACCGCGCCGCCGAGAACCCGCGCGCGCCGAGGTTGCGGCCGACCTGGAGGTACAGCGGCGGCACCTGATCGAGCCCGGAGACGACGCCGATCGCGATCGAGGGGACGGCGCCGACCAGCACCACCATGTAGATGGTGGCGGGGCTGATCCCGAACCACAGGATGCCGATCGGGACCCAGGCCACCGAGGGGAGGTTCTGCAGGCCCGAGAGGATCGGCCCGAGCGAGGTGCGCACGACGCGGAAGCGCCACACCGTCAGGCCGATCGGGGTTCCGATCAGCATCGCGACGGCGAACCCCGACAGGCCGCGGTAGACGCTGTTGAAGACCGCCGTGCCGACGTCCCACTGGCTCCAGGACCCGGCGGCCTCGCGCCAGGTCTCCGCGGGGGACGGCAGCAGCCAGTCCGCCTTCACGTGCAGGGCCCAGACCAGCTGCCAGATCCCGAGGAAGAGCAGGACGGCGACGGCCGGCGGCAGCACGGAGCGGCGCAGCCGGGTCAGCAGGCTGATGCGCGGCGTGCTGAACGACTCCAGCGCGTCGAGACCCGCTTCGAGCTCGGCCAGATCGCCGTCGTCGGCGGGCGACCGGCCCGGCGGTTCAGTGGTCGTCGCCATGGCGGCTGATCTCCCGGTGCAGGTCGGCGGTGATTTCGCGGGCGAGTTCGGCGACCGCGGTGTCCTCGATGCGGCGCGGCTGCGGGATGTCGACGCTCCATTCGCGGGCGATGCGGCCGGGGCGGGAGGACAGCAGGATCACCCGCTGGCCGAGGCGCACCGCCTCACGCACGTTGTGGGTGACGAAGAGCACGGCGATGCCGGTCTCCCGCCAGATCCGGGTCAGCTCGCCGTGCAGGGCGTCGCGGGTGATCGCGTCGAGAGCGGCGAAGGGTTCGTCCATGAGCAGCACCCGGTTGCCCTGGGCGAGCGCGCGGGCGAGGGCGACGCGCTGGCGCATGCCGCCGGAGAGCTGATGAACCCGCTTGTCGTAGGCGCCGTGCAGGCGGACCAGGGCGAGCAGTTCCTCGGCCTCGGTGCGGCGTTGGGCGCGCGGCAGGCCGCGCAGCCGAAGCGCGAGCTCGACGTTGCGCCCGGCGGTCAGCCAGGGGAACAGGGCGGAGTCCTGGAACATCAGCGAGGCGCGGCCGGCCGGGACGGCGACCTCGCCGGCGCTGGCCGGTTCGAGCCCCGCGATAATCGTGAGCAGCGTGGACTTTCCGCAGCCGGAGGCGCCGATCACGCACACGAACTCCCCGGCCGCGATGCGCAGGTCGACCCCTTGGAGCACGGGGACGTCATCGGTGCGGCCGAAGGTTTTCCCGACCCCGGTCAACCGGACCGCGTCGGCCGACTCGGCCGCGTGCGGTGTCGTGTGGTGGGGGATGGCCTCGGCCACTCCCGCGATATCGGGCGTCGTCACTTCCGTCCGCTCCGTCCTCTGGCTGCCTGATCTGTGAAGCGTCGCGGCGGAGGAAACCGCCGCCGCGCGCTTCGGGCTCTGCTACGTTCCGAATCCGGCCGCTGAGACCGGTGGTTGTCCGGCCGTCTGGAGCGCCGCGTTGAGCGGGCCGAGATCCAAGATCCCGTGCAGGTCGGCCAGTTTGACCAGGGCGACGGAGACCGCGTGCGCCTCCTCGGCCTCCAAGGTCGCGGCGAGCGGGTCGTTGGTGACCGCGAGTTCCGACCACGCGCGCGACATGACGGTCGGCGTCAAAGCCTTGCCGGTCAGCTTCTTCAGCGCGGCGTTGACAATGGTCTGAGCCTGCGCCGGGTTGGCGTCGGCCCAGGTGTTGGCGGCGACCTGGCCGCGCAACAGACCGGCGACCGCGTCCGGGTGCGCGTCCAGGTAGGTGGTGGACACGACCAGATCGGTGGTGGTGAATCGGCCGCCCGGCCACAGTGAGCGTTCGTCGACGAGCATGTGCCCGCCCTCGGCGACCATTTGGGAGGCGTAGGGCTCAGGCAGCCAGGCCCCGTCGAGCCGGCCGGCGGCGAACAGGGTGAGGGTCGTCGCGTTGGCGGTCGGTTCGATCGCCACGTCCCCGCCGCCGGTGACCGCCGTGCGGAAGCCGTTCTGCTTGAGCAAGTACCGCAGCGCGACGTCCTGGGTGTTGCCGAGCTGCGGCGTGGCCAGCGTGGTTCCTCTGAGCTGGGCGACCGAGGTGATGGACGGCTTGACGATCAGCTCGGCGCCGCCGGTCGTGGCGCCCGCGATGATCCGCAGGGCCTGTCCGTGGCTCTTCACGTATCCGTTGATGGCGGGCGAGGGCCCCACGTACGCGGCGTCGATCGCACCGGTCAGCAGGGCGGATATCTCGTCGGGTCCGGCGGAGAAGATCTCGGTGCTCAGCCGGGTCGAGCCGAGGGCGTGTTGGAAGTAGCCGCCGTCGACGCCGATGAGCGCGGTGGCGTGGGTCAGGTTGGCGAAGTAGCCGAGGCGCAGCGTCTCGCTTCCGGCCGCCGCGACCGGGGCCGCCGAACCGCCGCCGAAACCCACCGAACAAGCAGTCAAAGTCATGATCAAGGTGCTGACGAGCGCGGCCAAGACGGCCGTCGGACGGCGCGTCACGGCAGCTCTCCCGGTGCGAGGGCGACGTCCGCGAGCGTGACCATTCCGGCATCGAGCGTCATTCCGTCGGCGCGGTCGATGAGCAGGAAGGAGCCGGTGCGGCGGTTGTCGGCGTAGTCGTCGAGCGGCAGCGGCACGACGGTGCGCAGGGTGACCTGCCCGATCTCGTTGGCCTGCAAGGACAGCGGTGCCGCTTCGGAGGCGAGACTGTCGATATCGAGCTTCGAGTTCAGCCGACGCACGACGGCCGGAACCGTCATCGTTCCGTGGCGGAGCAGGACTCTGTGGCCCGGAAGCAGTGCTCGGTCGGCCAGGTGGCAAACAGTGGCTGTGATGTCCTTGGTAATCAGGGGTGCGGCGTCGACTGGGGCGATGATGTCTCCGCGGGCGATGTCGAGGTTGTCGGTCAGGCGCAGGGTGACCGATTGGGGGGCGAAGGCTTCTTGGACGTCGCGGGTGCCGAGTCGGTCGATTCCGGCGATGGTGGAGCACTGCCCGGAGGGCAGCACCACGACCTGGTCGCCGGGGCGCAGCACCCCGGAGACCAGTTGTCCGGCGTAGCCGCGGTAGTCGCGGAACCCGTCGGTCTGCGGGCGCAGCACGTACTGCACCGGGAAGCGGGCCGGGTGTGCGGCGGGGTCCTGGTCCACGTCCACCGATTCCAGGTGCTCCAGCAGGGTCGGGCCGCCGTACCAGTCCATGAACGAGGACGGGTCGACCACGTTGTCCCCGTTCAACGCACTGATCGGGATCGCGGTGACCTCCGGCACCCCCAGGCGGTTCGCGTAGGCGGTGAACTCGTTCGCGATCGACGCGAACACCGCCTCGTCGTAGCCGGCCAGGTCCATCTTGTTCACCGCCAGCACCACGTGCGGCACCCGC
>NZ_DASZGI010000237.1:0-25136 GCF_035938995.1 Actinocrinis sp. | reverse complement strand
CGTCTGGGACGAGCGGAGCATGTCGGGCGCCGGCGTCGGCAGAAGTGGGTCGGTTTCTGGGTCTGGGGTCTCAGGGCATGGAGCCTCCGGGGCGGGGTCGGCAGGGCAGAGCAGGGCGGGTTCTGGGGCAGGGGGACATGGTGCAGCGGGACTAGGGACGGTGGGATTCGGGTCGGCAGGACTAGGGACGGTGGGATCGGGGTCGGCGGGATTAGGGACGGTGGGATCGGGGGCTGGGGCAGCGGGTTCGGGGACAGGGACAGGGGGGCACGGCTCGCACGGGCAGGCGGCGGAGGCGCGCGCCGGTGAGCGTCGTCTGGGCGGTGGCCGTGCCCTGGACGATCGGTTGTTCGACCATCAACGGGTCGACGGCGAGGAGTTGCTCGACGCGCATCGCCGCCGCACCCGTCGCGCCCGTGCCGTGTTCGAACGCCTCTTCTACGGCTAGTGCGGTGACCACCAACCTTGACCGGGTCCCGAGACCGCAAACGATGTGGCCTCCGATGCCACCGACCCGGCGAACGTTGGTGGTCACCGCACTAGATCGCGCGCTCGGGTCAGGGGGAGTCCGAGCCTGACGCGGCGTCAGATGTGGGGCCGCGGGATGGGTCTCGGGACGCGCGGGATGGGGTCGACGTGCGTGCAGGATCCGCGGAGCCGGGTGGGGTGCCGGTGTCAGGGGCGGCAGGAGGCGGGTCGAGGCGGCGTCCGAGTTCGTCGACGAGACGCAGGCGGACCGCCTCGCGCCGCACCGCGCTGATCGAGCGCTCGTGTCGGCGGCTGATCTCCGTCCATGTCAGGTCACTGACGACCTCGGTGGTGAGCCGTTCGCGTTCCTCGTCGGTCCACAGCGCGCCGACGTTGCGGTAGCCGGGCGGTCGGCGACGTGGTGGATACCCCTTCCACGTCATCGCCGCGACGTCTTCGCGGGGCACTGTTCGCACGATCTTGTCGCCGGTCAGGAAGTGCAGGTGCGTGGCGTCGAGCCGCACCGTCTCGGCGGTGAGCGAGACCGTCACCGGTGCGGCGCCGGTACCGAGCCAGCCGGGTCCGGCCGTCGGCGCGATCTCCAGCTCGATGATGGACTCGCCGACGACCGGGGCGAGCGCGGACTGTCCGGGCATGATTCCTCCTTGTAGTCGATCGCGGACGCAGTGTGACGTCCACTCACTGACTATGACAGGGGGTACCGACAAGGTCCGGAGAGGGGAGCGAACGGTGTGGAGGAGGGAGTTGGGATGGGGTGGAAAAGCGAATGCCCGGCTCTGGTGAGCCGGGCATAGCTGAAGATATGAGGACCGATCGGCGCTCCCGCGTGGTTCACCGATCAGTGGGACCCTGGTCGGGGTCGAGCCGGGTCGAGCCGGCTCGGGTCAGGCCGCCGCGTACTTCTGGACCAGGGCGCCGAGGCGCGGGAGGGCGGCCTCGACGTTCTTGACGCCGCTCGGGCGCACGGTGTTGTACGCCTTCCTGATCGGCGCACGGGTCGAGTTCGCGGCGCGCGCGTCGGTCACCGAGAGCAGCGCCTCGGAGACCTCGCCGCCGCGCTTGGCCAGGAAGTCGCCGAACTCGGAGCTGCCGGAGGCGCTGAACTCCGCCCAGAACGGCTCGAGCTTCGCCACCATGTCGGGCAGCAGCGTGTCGACCGCGTCGTGGATGATGCCGGACGCGAACGTTGTCACCGTCTTGAACGCGAGCTTGATCGCGGTGCCGGAGATCCCGGACTTGTCGGAGACCTCCTGCTCAATCAGCGTCTGGCAGTCGGCGACGACCTTCGGCCGGATGTCCGGTGCCAACAGGGTCTCCTGAAGCGTGGCTGCCATGAGTGTGATGTTCTCCTTGTCGCAAGGGCTTTGCTTTGCCCGATGGATCCCGCGTGCCCCGGTGAGTCCCCGTCCAGGGCCGTACGGCCCGGCTCCTCTCAGGTCAGGGTTCGCACAGGCTACCGTACTCAGGCGTCGTCCGTTATCGGTGGATCGCGACGGTGACGGGGTCGCGACATTCGGGCATGACGCGAGGACAGCGTGGGGTGGGCGAGGGTGTTTCCGCGCGGAGAATGATGTGGTTGGGGAGGTCTGGGCTGCGCTGTGGTCTTTTCAGGCCGGGAGGCCGAGGTCGCGCGCGATGAGGAGACGTTGCACTTCGCTGGTTCCCTCGCCGATCTCGAGGATCTTCGCGTCCCGGTAGAAACGGGCCACGGGGTATTCGTTCATGAAGCCGTAGCCGCCGAAGATCTGTGTGGCCGCTCGCGCGTTGTCCATCGCCGCCTCGCTCGCCACCAGCTTCGCGATCGAGGCCTGCTTCTTGAACGGCTTGCCCGCCAGCAGCAGTCCTGCGGCATGACGGTATGCCAGACGCGCGGTGTGCGCCCGGGTCTCCATGTCCGCGATCTTGAACTGGATGGCCTGATACTCGCCGATCCGCTGGCCGAACGCCACGCGCTCCTTCGCGTAGCGCACGCACTCGTCCACGCAGCCCTGCGCCAGACCGGTCGACAGCGCGGCGATCGCTACGCGGCCCTCGTCCAGGATCCGCAGGAACTGCGCGTAGCCGCGGCCCCGCTCGCCGAGCAGGTTCTCCTCCGGCACGCGGCACTCCTCGAACGACAGGCCGTGCGTGTCCGAGGCGCACCAGCCGACCTTCGAGTAGTCGGATTCGACGGTGAATCCGGGCGTTCCGCTGGGCACGATGATCGAGGAGATCTCCTTGCGGCCGGCGCCGTCCGCCGAGTCGGTCGGGCCGGTGACCGCGGTGACGGTGACCAGGGCGGTGATGTCGGTCCCCGAGTTGGTGATGAACGACTTCGAGCCACTGATCACCCACTCGCGCTCCCCGTCGCGGCCCGCCGCGTTGTCCAGCCGCGCCCGCGTCCTGGTCGCCCCGGCGTCCGAGCCGCCGCCCGGCTCGGTCAGGCCGAACGCGCCGAGCTTCTCGCCGGTGCACAGCTGCGGCAGCCAGCGCTCCTTCTGCTCCTCGGTGCCGAAGCGGTACAGCGGCATCGCGCCGAGCGAGACGCCCGCCTCGAGGGTGATGGCGACCGAGGAGTCCACCCGGGCCAGCTCCTCGAGGGCGAGGCAGAGCGCGAAGTAGTCGCCGCCCATGCCGCCGTACTGCTCGGGGAACGGCAGCCCGAACAGGCCCATCCGGCCCATCGCGGCCACCAGCGGGTACGGGAAGGCGTGCCGGTCGTAGTAGTCGCCGATGACCGGCGCCACCTCGGCGTGGGCGAACTCTTCAACGGTCTTGCGGAGCTCTTCGTACTCCGCCGGAAGCTCAGGGTCGAACACCGCGATCAGTCCTTCGTGAGGGCTTGTACAGCACGGGAGGGGGCCGGGCGGCCGAGGTGGTCGGCCATCCAGCGCGAGGTCTCGACGAGGGCCGGCAGGTCGATGCCGGTGTCGATACCGAGTCCGTCGAGCATCCACACGAGGTCTTCGGTGGCGAGGTTGCCTGTGGCGGACTCGGCGTATGGGCATCCGCCGAGGCCTCCGGCGGACGCGTCGACGGTGGTGATTCCGGCCTGAAGCGCGGCGAGCGTGTTCACCAGCGCCTGGCCGTAGGTGTCGTGGAAGTGCACGGCGAGCCGCTCCGGCCCGATCCCGCGGGCCGCGAGCACGTCGAGCAGGGTCCTGACGTGGCCGGGGGTGCCGGTGCCGATCGTGTCGCCGAGGCTGATCTGGTCGCAGCCGAAGTCGGCCAGCCGCCGCACCACGTCCGCGGCGGCGTCCGGGGGGACAGGGCCCTCCCACGGATCGCCGAAACACATCGACACGTAGCCGCGTACCCAGAGGCCCAATTCGAGGGCCTGACGGACGACGCTCTCGATGTCGGCCAGGGCGCCGGCCACCGTGGTGTTGAGGTTGCGCCGGGCAAAGGTCTCGGTGGCGGAGGCGAACACCGCGATCTCGCGCACGCCGCAGGCCAGCGCCCGGTCGAGGCCGCGAGGGTTGGGCACGAGTACGGGATAGTGCACGCCGGGCCGGGCTTCCAGCAGCCGGAACAGGACTTCGGCGTCGGCCAGCTGCGGGACCCACTTCGGGTGCACGAAGCTGGTCGCCTCGATCCGGGTGGCCCCGGCGTCCGCGAGCCGCTCGATGAACTCGGCCTTCACCTCGGTGGGGACCGTGGTCTTCTCGTTCTGCAGGCCGTCGCGCGCGCCGACTTCGTACACGGTGACGCTGCTCGGCAGGCCGCTGTGCGGGAAACGCTGCGGAAGGTTCATCGCGTGCCGCTCCCTTCGCCGTCGTCGCCGGAGGAGGCGGGTTCGACCTCGAACAGCAGGGCGCCGATCGCGACCTGCTCGCCGACCGCGGCGCCCACGGCGGTCACGGCCCCTGCGGCCGGAGCGGTCAACGTGTGCTCCATCTTCATCGCCTCCAGGACGCCGAGCGGTTCGCCCGCCACGACGTGCTGCCCGACCGTGACCTTGACGGCGATGACGGTGCCGGGCATCGGGGCGCGCACCGTCGTTTCGACCGTGCCGGGGCCGTCGGCGGACGCATCGCCGGTCCGGTCCCGCGCGGACGGGTCGCGCGGGGGCAGCGGCGGGCCGCCGAGCCGCCACCCGTCGCGCAGATCGAACGGGGTCGGGCCGTCCGGCTCCAGGTGCGGGTAGAACGGCAGGTCCGGATGGCGGTCGAGCCATGCGGTGTCGATCCGCGCGTCGGCGAACTGGGCCGAGCCGAGCAGCGTGCGCAGGAAGCCGAGGTTCGTGGTCAGGCCGTCGACGCGGGTGCGGTCGAGCGCGGCGAGCAGGGCGCGCCGGGCCTCCTCGCGGTCAGCGCCGCGCGCGGTGATCTTGCCGATCATCGGGTCATACCACGGCGACACCTCGTCGAAGGGGCGCAGCGCGGCGTCCACGCGCACGTCCTGCGGCCAGGCAACCGCTCCCGCACGCCCGGCCTGCGGCAGGAATCCGTGCTCTGCGTCCTCGGCGTAAACGCGCACCTCGATGGCGTGCCCGCTGACCGCGACATCCTCCTGGCGCAGCGGAAGCGGTTCGCCGCGCGCGACACGGATCTGCAGCTCGACCAAGTCCAGGCCGGTGACCAACTCGGTGACCGCGTGCTCCACCTGGAGCCGGGTGTTCATCTCCAGCAGGAAGAACTCGTCGCCGGTGACGAGGAACTCGACGGTGCCCGCGTTGACGTAGCCGACCTGCGCGGCCAGCCGGACGGCGGCGGCGCGCAACTCCTCGCGCAGTTTTGCCGAGAGCGTCGGCGCCGGGCTCTCCTCGACCACCTTCTGGTGCCTGCGCTGGACAGAGCAGTCGCGCTCGCCGAGGTGGATCACGGTGCCGTGTGCGTCCGCCATGATCTGCACCTCGACATGGCGGCCGTGCTCGACGTACCGCTCGACGAGCAGCGTGCCGTCACCGAAAGCGGATTCGGCCTCCCGCCGCGCCGCGGCCAGCGCATCCGGAAGCTCGGGCGCGGACCGCACGATCCGCATCCCCTTCCCGCCGCCGCCGGCCGCCGCCTTCACCAGCACCGGGAAGCGGACGTCGGGGGAGTCGGGGTGGTAGGTCGGCAGCACCGGCACGTCCGCGGCGAGGGCGACGTCGCGCGCGGCGTCCTTGCGGCCCATCGCCTCGATCGCGTCCGGAGTCGGCCCGATGAACACGAGCCCTGCCTCACCGCAGGCCCTGGCGAACCCGGCCCGCTCGGACAGGAAGCCGTAGCCGGGATGGACCGCGTCCGCCCCGGTCTCCTTCGCGGCGTCGAGCAGCGCGCCGATGTTCAGGTACGAGGCGGAAGCGGCGCTGGAGTCCTCGGCGGAGGCGCCGATGCGCACCGCCTCGTCGGCCGCCACGGCGTGCGCCGCGTCCCGGTCGGCGTCGGAGTACACCGCGACCGTGCGGATCCCCATGGCCCGCGCCGTGCGGATGACCCGCAGCGCGATCTCGCCGCGGTTGGCGATGAGGATCTTGGTGATGCCGGTCATCGCTGGGGCATTCGTCCCGGTGGTATTCATCGCAGTGACGTTCATGGCCGTGTCACATCCGGAAGATGCCGTAGCTGGTGCCTGCCGGGGGTGCGTACGAGGCGGCCGCGAGGGCCAGCCCCAGCACTCGGCGGGTGTCCACGGGATCGATGATGCCGTCGTCCCATAAACGGGCGGTTGAGTAATAGGGGGAGCCCTGGGTCTCGTACTGCTCGCGGATCGGCTTCTTAAACAGCTCCTCCTCCTCGGGCGCCCAGGAGCCGCCCTCGGACTCGATCCGCTCGCGCCGCACCGTCGCGAGCACCATTGCCGCCTGCTCGCCGCCCATGACCGAGATGCGGGCGTTGGGCCACATCCACAGGAAGCGCGGGTCGTACGCGCGCCCGCACATGCCGTAGTTCCCCGCGCCGAACGAGCCGCCGATCACGACGGTGAACTTGGGCACGCTGGCGCAGGAGACCGCGGTCACGAGTTTGGCGCCGTCCTTGGCGATCCCCCGGTTCTCGTAGTCCTTGCCGACCATGAACCCTGAGATGTTCTGCAGGAACACCAGCGGGATCCGGCGCTGCTCGCACAGCTCGATGAAGTGCGCGCCCTTGAGCGCCGACTCGCTGAACAGGATGCCGTTGTTGGCCAGGATGCCGACCGGGTAGCCCTCGATCCGGGCGAACGCGCAGACCAGCGTCTCGCCGTAGCGGGCCTTGAATTCGTGCAGGGCTCCCTTTTCCTGACTCGGCCGGTCCACGATCCGGCGGATCACCTCGCGCGCGTCGTAGGGGATGCGCGGGTCGGCCGGGACGACGTCGTAGAGCTCGGCCGGGTCCGCCTCGGGCTCGGCGGCGTCCTGCGGGACCAGCCACGGCTCGACGGCGGGCAGCGTCGCGACCGCCTCGCGCAGGAGGTCGAGCGCGTGCTCGTCGTTCTCGGCCAGGTGGTCGGCGACGCCGGACAGGCGGGTGTGCACGTCCGCGCCGCCCAGCTCCTCGGCGGTGACGATCTCCCCGGTCGCCGCGCGCACCAACGGCGGGCCGCCGAGGAAGATCGTGCCCTGGCCGCGCACGATCACCGTCTCTTCGCTCATCGCCGGGACGTACGCGCCGCCCGCCGTGCACGACCCGAGGACGGCGGCCAGCTGCGGGATCCCGGCGGCGGACATGCGGGCCTGGTTGAAGAAGATCCGGCCGAAATGGTCCCGGTCCGGGAAGACCTCGTCCTGGAGCGGCAGGTAGGCGCCGCCGGAGTCGACCAGGTACACGCACGGGAGGCGGTTTGCTGCGGCGACCTCTTGGGCGCGCAGGTGCTTCTTTACGGTCAGCGGGTAGTACGTGCCACCTTTGACGGTGGCGTCGTTCGCGGCCACCACGCACAGCTTGCCGGAAACGCGCCCGATCCCGGCGATGATCCCGGCCGAGGGGATCGGGCCGCCGTGCTCGGCGTAGAGGCCGTGCGCGGCGAGCGGGGCGAGTTCGAGGAAGGGGGAACCGGGGTCGAGGAGGCGGTCGATCCGGTCGCGCGGCAGCAGCTTGCCGCGCGCGGTGTGCTTCGCGCGGGCGCGCTCGTCGCCGCCCTGGCGCACGCGGGCCAGGTGGGCGCGCAGCTCCTCGGCGAGGCCGCGAAGTCCGGCGGCGCCGGTCTCGCGCGCGGGGCCGGGCAGCGTCGTCTGCGGTGTCGTGGACGGCACCGTCGCCGCCTTTCTGTTTCGGTGATGGCTCGTGCTTGTGGCACCCTGCATCGGCGCGCTCCGCGGAGCGCTTCACGACGTGATCGTCGGGGTGGCCGACGACCGTGTCGTACCCATGGGTACCACAAGCACAACACAATCGGTGCTCCGGGTGGAAGGGCACCGAGCGGACCGCTAAAGCCGCTGCTCAGCGCCGCGTTCACGGGCCGTGAGCGGATGCGGCCGAATGGGTGAGTCGGCGCCGCGCCTCCCGGCCCGGGGCCGGGCCGCTTCTTACGATCGCGGTGTTATGAACAGCCGAGATGTCGGGAACAGGGCAGCGTCGGCCCGGAAAGCGTCCGGACCGCGGCCCCCGTTCACCCAGCGGGTGCGGCACTTCGGCCGGGTGCTCTTTGGCGCGGCCTCCGCGCTGGTGCTGGTCGCCGCGGGTGCGGGGTGGTATCTGCACTCCTCGGTGCTGGGAGGGCTGTCCACGTCCCACGCGCTTGACGGCCTCGGCGGCCACGGTGCGCCTGACAGCGACCTCAACATCCTGCTCATGGGGCTGGACTCGCGGCGCGACAACCAGGGCAACGACCTCCCCGCCGCGACCCTGGCCCAGCTGCACGCGGGCAGTTCCAGCGACATCGGCGGCTACAACACGAACACCCTGATCCTGCTCCACGTGCCGCGGGACGGATCGCGCGCCATCGCCCTGTCCATCCCGCGCGACGACTACGTCGATCTGCCGGAAGGCCTCGGTCAGCACAAGATCAAGGAGGCGTACGGCCGGGCGAAGGCCGCCGCCGAGAGCGCGGCGACGGCGAGCGGGACGACCGATCGCGCCAGTCTGGAGCAGCTGGGACGGGAGGCGGGGCGCCGGGCGGCGATCGAGGCGGTGCAGGATCTGCTGGGCGTCCAGGTGGACCACTTCGCCGAGATCAGCCTCGTCGGGTTCTACGATCTGGCGAACGCGCTCGGCGGCGTGCAGGTGTGCCTGAAGCACCCGGTGCGTGACTGGTACTCGGGCGCCGACTTCCCGGCCGGCGTGCTCACCCTGAACGGCGCGCAGTCCCTGGCATTCGTCCGGCAGCGACACGGGTTGATCAACGGCGATCTCGACCGCACCCACCGGCAGCAGGCATTCCTGGCATCGGCCGTCCATCAGCTGCGCAGCGAGGGCGTGCTGAGCGACCTGAGCAAGGTCGACGCCCTGCTGAACGTGGCCCGCCGCGACGTGGTCGTCGACTCCGGATTCGACCTGCTCGGCTTCGCGCGCCAGGCCGGAGCGGTGACCTCGGGCGACGTCACGTTCTACACGCTGCCCATCGAGGGGTACGCGACCGAGGACGGCGAGTCGGTGAACATCATCGATCCGGCCAAGGTGCGGGAGACGGCGCAGCGGCTGCTCTCAGGCGTACCGGCGGCGAGTGATGTCAATGCGACGCTCCCGCCAAGCCCGCCGACGTCGGCCGGGCCGGAGATTCCGCAAGTCGCACAGGACGACTTCATCCAGAACGTGGTACCAAGCCGCGCGGCGCTCGACCAAACAGCGTTCGACCACACGGCGCTCGACGGCACAGCGTCAAACCGATCAGTACACAATCGCACGACCACTAAGGGCGTAAGACGGGCGGTCGTCTTGAAGTCTGGGCCGGCGATGGCTCCGGCGAGCACGCAGCCCGAGCCGTCGATCAGTGCGCCGCCGGGCGTGCCCTGCGTCGACTGAGGGCCTTCGGCCCGGCATGCATCCGACCTGAGCCGTCAGTCGGCGTGCCCTGTGCCGATTGAGGCCTTTGATCGATTGGCGCGATAAAGCAGCACCGTCCGCTCCAAGCTGGGGCGGGCGACGTGTCTTCAGCTTGTCAGCCGACTGTCAGCAGCCACAGTTCTAGCTTTGGTCCCCACGCGCCGCCGCAGCGGTCGTCGTGGGCTGACGGTCGCGGGGAGTACGGACCATGAAAACCTGCCCGGGGCGGCGGCGCGGGCCGGACCACGGCGCCGGGACCGCGTCGATCCGATAGGCCAGCGCGTAGGCGGTCGGCTCGTAGTTGACCCGCCAGCCGCGGAAGTGCGGCCAGGCATCCTCGGGGCTGCGCTCCATCGGGTAGTTGCCGTAGCGCATCATGTCGATGCCCTGGGAGAAGTCCTCGAAGGTCAAATGGATCGGGCCGTCCGGGTCGGGGTCCGGGTCGTAGTCGATCTTCTCGACGTCGGCGATGTCGCGCAGGCAGTTGAATCCGGCCCGCAGCGCCAGACGCAGCTGCGGATTCGGGGTCGACGGATTGAGCGCCAGCTCCAGCGCGGCCGCGTCCATCACCGCGAGCAGCGCGATCAGCCAGTTGCGATAGGAGCGCGGCGAGCGGAAGTGGATCAGCACCGGATAGCTGGTGTGGCTCTCCGAGATCTCCGCGGCCCATCGCTCCCAGCCCTCGTACAGCGCCGGAAGCCCGAGGTGCAGACCGGGGATCTGGCGGTGTCGGGTGAGGATCTCCGGCCCCCACGCCGGGACCCCGGCGCGAGACTGGAGCATGGTGACCTCGGCCTCGCGGCGAGAGTACGCGGCGTAGAGCGCGGGCAGGTAGCCGACCTGCAGACCGATCACCACCGGGCCGGTCGCGGCCGCGCAGAAGTCGACGACGGTCAGCCGGTCGCGGGTGGGGCTCGCGAAGCCGAGGGTGAAGATGGAGGAGCCGGCCTCGCGCACGGCGTCGTAGAAGCTGAACCCGCCCAGGGCTTCGAGCAGCAGGCCGAATCCGATCATGAACACCGCGAGCCAGCTGAGCAGACTCGCCAGGATGGACAGCGGGGCGGCCCAGGCCAGCACCCGGTCCTTCGCGTTGTAGTCGCGCACCGCGTTCGCGACCGCCTGGAACGGAAGCCGGACCAGGTCGCGGACCAGCTTCGTGGTGCGCGAGCGCAGTCCGCGCGGCACCACCAGGGTGGCGATCACCGTGGTCCAGGTGCCGACGATGATGAACGCTCCGGCGAGCAGTTCGATGATCCGCATGCGTCACATCATCGCGCCTCACCGCGGACAGGACACACTGGTGTGCACAAAGCGGTGGAGTACCGCGGCGCGTCCGCCGCCGGTTCAGATCCCCGGCGCCTCGTGGACGATGCGTCCGGCGGCCACCGTCATCAGCGCCCGGGCCTCGGCGATCTGGTCGGACGGCGCCGCAAACACGTCGCGGTCCAGCACCACGAGGTCGGCGTCTTTGCCCACCTCAAGCGAACCGGTGCGCGCGTCGGCGCCGCACACGCGTGCCGATCCGATCGTGTAGGCGGCCACCGCGTCGCCGAGGGCGAGCGCCTGGTGTGGCAGAAACGCGGCAGTCCCGAGCGGCGCGCCGGGGACGATCCGGTTGACCGCCACGTGGATCGCGCGGAGCGGATCGGGGCTGGAGACCGGCCAGTCGCTGCCCGCCGCCAGCATCGCGCCGTCACGGTGCAGATCGCCGAAGGGGTACTGCTGGGCGTAGCGCTCCGGCCCGAGCACCGGCTCGTTCAGCTCGCGCATCTGCTGGTCGTCGGCCGCCCAGAGCGCCTGCATGTTCGCGGTGACCCCCAGCTCGCGAAACCGGGGCACGTCGTCCGGGTGCACGACCTGGATGTGCGCGATGTGGTGCCGGTGCGGCGAGGGGCCGTTGGCGGAGCGCGCGGCCTCGAAGGCGTCCAGCGCCTCGCGCACGCCACGGTCGCCGATCGCGTGGAGATGCACCTGGAAGCCGAGCGCGCCGAGCCGCGTCACCGCCTCCGCCAGCAGCTTGGCGTCGAGATAGCTGTACCCGGACCCGTCGGTCTGGTGGCCGTGGCCGTCCAGATAGGGGGTCAGCATCGCCGCGGTCAGGTTCTCGCAGATCCCGTCCTGCATGATCTTCACGGTCCCGGCGCGGAACCGCCCGGCGTCCGCCGCCTGCGCGCGGCGGTCGGCCAGCTCGCCGATCTGTTCGAGGCCGCGGTTGCGGTCCCACCAGAGCGCGCCGGTCACGTGGGCGGTGAGCAGGTCCTCGCGCGCCGCGCGCAGATACGCGGGCAACAGGTCGTCATATCCGAGATAGGGGCCGACGATCGCGTCCTGCCATCCGGTGACGCCGAAGGAGTGCAGATAGCGCTGTCCTTCGAGCAGCGCTTGCTGATAGTCCTCGGAGGTGAGCCGCGGTGCCTGCCGCCCGACCAGTTCGGCCGCCTCCTCGTGCAACGTCCCGAGCGGTTCTCCGTCGGCGTCCCGGGCGATCCGGCCGCCGGACGGGTCCGGGGTGTCGCGGTGGATTCCGGCCGCCCGCAGCGCGGCGCTGTTGCACCAGGCGTCGTGGTGGTCCCGGTTGATCAGGAACACCGGCCGGTCGGGGACCACGGCGTCCAGGGCCTCGCGGCGCGGCAACCCGCCGGGGAACTGGTCCATCGCCCAGCCGCCGCCCACGATCCACGGCACCTCCGGATGCGCCGCTGCGTACGCCGCGACCCGCGACACCGCGTCGTCCGCGTCGACCACACCGGTCAGATCGCAGCGCAGGCGCTCGACTCCGCCCATCACCGGATGGACGTGTGCATCGACGAAGCCGGGCAGCAGCAGCCGGCCGCCCAAATCGACCACGCGGGTGTGCGGACCCATGAGGGCGCGCGCTGCGGCGCCCCCGACCGCCGAGATGGTGCGTCCGGTCACCGCGACCGCGTCGGCCCAGGAGCGGGCCGCGTCGCAGGTGAAGCAGTGGCCGCCGACGAGCACCAGATCCGCTACGCGATCAACCATCCCAGAGCCCTTCGTTTCCGTGGATTCCGGCCTTGCGCCCCCGGCGCCTGAGCCCGCATTGGCTGACGTGTCAAGCACCCTGACATGGCCAAGCGCCGAGCGGTAGCGACACGGTGTCACGCGCACGGCGCGGAATGTACGGCGTCGTAGTCGATCGCGGTACCCGGAACAGGGGCGGAGCAATCATCTCAGGCGACTGAATAGTTTCCGTGCATCCGGTGTCACGCACTGTGCACTAGGGCAAAAACTCGGTATTCGGCTTATGTGCTCTTTTCTGCGCCCGTTTCGCGAGTTACAGATGAGTTAGCTGCTGCTCAGCGCTGACTTAACTCAGCGCTCCCCCACTCTCGGAGGCATCGATGCCCCAGCGCGTCCTCATCGCCTCGCTCACCGCGGCGGCCGCCGCCGCGGCCGCGATCGCGTTCGCCCCCGCCGCCGCACACGCGTCCGGCCTCAACTACGCCGCGCTCGGCGACTCGTACTCGTCAGGGCTCGGAGCCGGCAACTACGGCTCCAGCGGCTCGTGCTACCGCAGCGCCGGCGCCTACGGCCAGCTGTGGACGAACCACGACAGCCCCGCCTCGTTCGACTTCGCCGCCTGCTCCGGGGCGACGACGAGCGACGTGATCAACACCCAGGCGCCCACGCTCAGCAGCGCCACCAACCTGGTGTCGATCACGATCGGCGGCAACGACGTCGGCTTCTCCAGCGTCATGGAGACCTGCGTCCTCGACTCCACCTCGTCGTGCGTCAGCGCGGTGGACAACGCGGAGAACCAGGCGAAGACCACGCTGCCGGGCAAGCTCGACAACGCCCTGAACGCGGTCGCCCAGCACGCCCCGAACGCCCAAGTCGTCGTGCTCGACTACCCCGAGCTCTACGACCTGTCCAAGTCATCGGGCTGCATCGGCCTGAGCACCACGGACCGCACGGTGCTCAACCAGGCCGCTGACATCCTCGACGGTGTGATCCAGTCGGCCGCGGCGCGCCACGGCGACGCGTTCGCGGACGTGCGCTCGGCGTTCTCCGGGCACGAGCTCTGCGACAGCGACGAGTGGTTGCACTCGGTCGACTGGTTCGACCTGACCGATTCCTACCACCCGACCGCCAGCGGCCAGTCGGGCGCTTACTATCCGGTGTTCTCCTCGGTCGCGTGACGCCGCTGCCGCGCCCGCATAGGTGACACCGCCTCGGGTGCCGACCGCCACCCAGTCCGGTCGGCACCCGACGCCTCATAGCACGCGGACCCGGTGGTCCGATCCCCCTGCGAGATCGGACCACCGGGTCCATGTTGCGTCAGGCAGTTAGTCGAGCACTGTGTTAGTCGAGCACCCGTTATTCGAGTGCTGCGACGCGGCCGCTCAGCCCACGTGCACCGGCGCGGGAGTTCCCGCCGTGGCGTCCACGTGCTCGGTCTCGATGCTGTTCTGCGAGTCCTTGCGGATCATGGTGAACGTCACGAGCGTGGACAGGCCGATCAGGATCGCGCTCACGGTGAAGGCGACGTTGTAGCCGTGGATGGCCCCCTGCACCGCCTGCGCCGGACCGTGCGCCGTGATGAAGCTGGCCACCGCGGTGGTGAACACGGTGTTCAGCAGCGCGACCCCGAGCGAGCCGCCGACCTGCTGGGTGGTGTTCAGCACGGCGCTGGCCACCCCGGCGTCGTGGTTGGCGACTCCGGTCAGCGAGGTGTTGCCCAGCGGGACGAACACGAACGCCATGCCCGCCGCCATGAGAATGAACGCCGGAAGGATCATCCCCGCGTAGGACGAGTCCACGCGCAGCTGGGTCAGCCAGGCCATCGCGCCGGTGGCCAGCAGGCCGCCGAAGGTCATCATGACCCGCGGGCCGACCCGCGGCAGCAGCGCGCTACCCACTCCGGCGATCACGATCAGCGCTCCGGAGAACGGCAGGTACGCCACCCCGGTCTTGAGCGGGGACCAGTGCAGGGTGCCCTGGAAGTAGTAGGTCATGAACAGGAACATGCCCAGCATGCCCGCGCCCAGGATGATCGAGGTCAGGTACGAGCCGCCCCGGTTGCGGTGCCAGATCACCCGCAGCGGCAGCAGCGGGTTGGTGAGCCGGCTCTCCAGGAACACGAACCCGACCAGCAGCACCGCCGCGATCGAGAACGAGACCAGCGCGCCGGTGGACGACCAGCCGGTCTTCGCCGCCTCGGTGAAGCCGTAGACCAGCGCCGCGATGCCGATGCTGGACAGCAGCGTGCCGGGGATGTCGTAGCGGGTGTTGCCCTCCGCCTTGCTCTCCTGCACGATCGGGATGGCGGCGGCGAAGGCGATGGCCGCGACGACGATGTTCACGAACAGGCACCAGCGCCAGTTCGCGTACTCGGTCAGTAGGCCGCCCATCAGAAGGCCGATCGCCGCGCCGACGCCGGAGATGGCGCCGAACACGCCGAAGGCCTTGGCCCGGTCCTTCACGTCGGTGAAGGTGACCGTGACGATGGACAGAGCCGCCGGCGCCAGGATCGCGCCGAACGCGCCTTGCAGGGCGCGCGCGGAGAAGAGCATGGCCTCGTTCTGCGCGGCGCCGCCGAGCGCCGAGGCGCCGGCGAAGCCGACCAGGCCGATCAGGAAGATGCGCTTGCGTCCGACGTAGTCCGCGATCCGGCCGCCGAGCAGCAGCAGGCCGCCGAAGGCCAGGGTGTAGGCCGTCACGATCCACTGCCGGTTGGCGTCGTCGATGTGCAGCGCCTTCTGCGCGGAAGGCATGGCGATGTTCACGATGGTGCCGTCGAGGACGACCATGAGCTGGGCGAGCAGGACGACGGTGAGCGCCAGCCACCGCTTCGGGTCGGGCGCGGCCGCGTCCGGTGGGTGCGCTCCGGCGCCGGTCGCGTCTTCGAGGGCGGTGTTGTCGGACATGGGTTCCCCTCCCAGGGATTTTCGAACTGGCGCCCGAAGAGCGCGGTGGATCAGCGTCCGTCCCACGACTCTAGGGACGGGCACCGACAAAGATCGTCAGGCGGCGTCAGGCGGGGGGTCGCACCGGTCGGACCGGGCGGCGCCGTTGGCCAGCACGGGAATGAGCACGTCGTCCACCACGTGCGCCGCGTACGCCTCGTCCATCGGCTCGGCCGACGTCAGCTTGTGCGCGATGATCATGGCGTGCATGACCTCGTGCAGCAGTCCAGCGCAGGTGGGCGACGACAGTTCCCCGCGGTCCACGGCGCGGCGCACGATCGTCTCGTGGAGGACCTGTTTCGACTCGAACGTGCATTCGTACAGGGTTCGCGCGAGAGTCGGGTTCCGGGCGGCGGCGGTCATGACCCCCGTCATCACCTCGCCGTCCGGACTGTTGCTGACCTGACACGCGAAAGATACCAAGGCCATGAGATCCCCGCGTAGCGAACCGGTGTCAGGAGCCTCCGGAGTGGCCCCGAAGCGCCAGGTGAGCGCCTCGGCCACCAGGCCCGGCTTGTCCGGCCAGGTCCGGTAGAGGGTCGCCTTGCTGGCGCGGGCCCGCGTCGCGATGGCGTCCATGGTCATCCGGTCGTACCCGACTTCGCCGAGCAGCTGGAACACCGCCTCACAGATGGCTTCCCGCCGGTCGGGGGCGCGCTTCGCGGTCTTCACCGCCGCCGGCCCCAGCCCGGACAGTTCGATCTCCGTGTCGGTCACGATGTTCTTTCCTTCCCGCGGAACCGGGAGTACGGAACCGTTTCGTTCCGAAACTCTACTGAAGCAGAACGCGGTACGAAACCGTTTCGTACACTTGAAGCGTGTGATCCACATCACATTTGTGTTTGTCCGCCGGTATTGATGCCGGTGTCGACGCCGTCAGCGCAGGTCATCGCGTCGGCGGGGTGAGTCACACGGGGGCGCGGGGGAGGGGATGCAGCGCCGTTGTGCGATGAGAGACCCCGGGGCGCGACGCCGAAGCGACTAAGACGACCTTTGCTGCATGGTCACCTCACGTCTGCCTCGTCGTTACTGACAGCTGGCGGCGCCCTAATGTACCCGCCCACAGTTGCGGTCACACAGACGGCGATTGCCGGCTCTTCGGCGTTCGACGGGGGCGGCGACACCAAGTGCGCTCTACGGTGAAGGAGAGGGCTCGAAGAACGCTGCTCAACCTCGACGAGCGCATGTCACAGGAGGCTCGATGCGATTCGCCGATCGCGCCGACGCCGGACGGCGGCTGGCGGTCCTGCTGGAATCCGAGCGCGGCGAGAATCCCGTGGTGCTGGGTCTGCCGCGCGGCGGTGTGGCGGTCGCGCATGAGGTAGCGCGCGCCTTGGACGCACCGCTCGACGTGATCGTGGTGCGGAAGCTGGGCGTGCCCTGGCTTCCTGAGTTCGCGATGGGCGCCTTAGGGGAGGGCGGGACGCGCATTCTCGACGAAGAGACCGTCGAACTCGCCCGCGTCACACCGGAGCAAATCGCCGAAGTGGAGCGGGTTGAATCAGCCGAGCTGGCGCGGCGCTCGGAGCGTTATCGGGCTGCGCATCCGCGGGTGCCTCTGGAGGGCCGCTGCGCGATCGTCGTCGACGATGGAATCGCCACCGGGGCCACGGCGCGAGCAGCGTGCGCCGTGGCCGCGCGGCAGGGAGCGGCGAGAGTGGTGCTGGCCGTTCCGGTGCTTCCGCCCGAGGTGATCGATCCGCTCAGCGAGGTGGCGGACCGGGTCGTCTGGCTCGAGGCCCCGGTCCGCCTTGACGCCGTCGGCTCGTGGTATCGCGACTTCGAGCAGCTCACCGACGCCGACGTGGAGCGGCTGCTCAGCTCGTGACGGTGCTCAGCTTGGGACGGTGTTCAGCTTGATACAGCTGCGGACCCGGCCACCGCGTGCCGGCGTCCGCGCAGGTCCAGCTCGATCTCCTCGAGGCTGCGTCCCTTCGTCTCCGGCACGATCCACTTGACCAGCACGAACAGGACGATGTTGACCGCGGCGAACACCCACATCGAGTGCCCGAGGCCGAGTTTCTTCGGATCGGACATGGTCGGGAAGATGCCGGTGATGATGCCGGTGGACGCCCACAGCACCACGGCGCTCACGCCCATACCGGCGGCGCGTGCCTTGAGCGGGAAGACCTCGGCCATCATGACCCAGACGACGGCGCCCCATCCGAGCTCGTAGCCGGCGAGGTACAGGATGAGCAGGACGAGGGTGAGCGAGCCGAGCGTCGTCTTGTTGTGCACGTCGAGGATGACGAAGCCGGCCGCGATGAGCGTGGCGGCCATGACGACGTTGCCGATGAGCAGCAGCGGCTTGCGGCCCCAGCGGTCGACCACGAACACCACCCACGCGGTGAACACCAGTTTGGTCACGCCGAGGGCGATCGCGCTCAGCAGCGCCGTGCTCGTGGTGAAGCCGAGCGAGACGAGCATCGTCGGGAAGTAGGCGTTGATCGCGTTGACGCCGCTGAACTGCTGCCCGACGGCCAGGAGCAGCGCGACGATCAGCATTGGCCGGACCCACGGCGCGAGCAGGTCGCGCCACCGCGACTGCTGCTCCGTGTCGAGCCGGATGACCTCGCGGATCTGGGCGATCTCGGCGTCGGTCTCGGCTTCCCCGTGGGTGCTGTTCAGCACGGCCCTGGCTTCCTGCTCGCGGCCGCGCTTGAGCAGCCAGCGCGGCGTTTCGGGCAGGAAGAACAGGCCGATCAGCAGGATGCCGGCGGGGATCAGCGCGCCGGAGAACATGCCGCGCCAGTTGCCGCTGCCGGCCAGCCAGTAGTCGACCAGGAACGCGATCAGGATGCCGCTGACGATGAAGATCTGGTTCAGCGAGGACATCGCGCCGCGCAGCCGGGCCGGGGCCAGCTCGGACAGGTAGGTCGGCACGGTCGCGGAGGAGCACCCGATGCCGAGTCCGATGATGCCGCGGGTGACCGTCATGGTGCCGACGTTCTGCGCCAGCATGCAGGCCACCGTGCCGATGATGACGATCACGGCGGCGATCATGATAGTGCTGCGCCGGCCGAGCCGGTCGGCGATCCGCCCGGCCAGCGCCGCGCCGAAGACCGCGCCGATCGAGAGGCTGGCGGTGACCGCCCCCTTCGTGAACGCGGTCAGGTGCCAGTCCTTGGAGAGCAGGACCAGGATGCCGGCGATCACCCCGAGGTCGTATCCGAACAGGATGCCGCCGAGTGCGCCGAAGAAATACAGAGTCGTCCGGTTGACGCGCCGTGCCGACGTCGCCTGTGCCATGCCCGCCCGCCTCGCTCCGTTGATTGGCAGAGTCAGATCAGAACGCGATAACGCGATATGCGATCACGCGATGAGGGACCGGCGGTGCGCGTGGGTGCGGTCCCGGCGCACACGTTCACACCGGAAGGCCACCGTCGCAAGGCTGTACGTGATAACAATTCCGCTACGTGACTAGTTTTCATAAACATGAACAACTTGCGGGCAAAAATGGGCGCGATTGGGAGGGAAGAGGCGGGTTGTCAGGCGGCCGGATGGCGCCGATTGAAAGACGCCGACTGAAAACAGTTGCGGTGGCGGGCGAAGCGCGGCGCGTGACACGCGGCAGCGGACTCGGCGTCCGAGCAGCCGAGAAGACCGGTCGTTTTGGATCCCAAGCGGAGGCGTGAAGCAGCGGGCCCGCCCCATCCGAGGCGGGCCCGCCGCTTGCGTGCTACTCCCGTCTAGCTCTCAAGACGACCGGTCGTTTTCAGTCGATCAGCAGGGTGAAGGACTGCGTGACGGTGTTGCCCTTCTTGATCTTCACCGTGGCGACCTGGGGTTGGTAGCCGTCCTTGGCGGCGATGACGGTCAGCGGGTTGTTGCGGTAGTCGAGCCAAAGGGCGTATCCGCCGCTGGCGTCGGTGTGCAGGGTGTAGTGGGTGGCCCAGGTGTCGATCTGCACGGTCGCGCCGGCGATCGGCACCAGCTTCCCGGAGGTGTCCGTGTACTGGACCACTCCGGTGATCTTGCCCCAGGTCGACGGCGGCTTCACCGTCATCGTCACCGGCACCGCGCCGAGCCGGTAGGGCGTGTCGGAATCCAGAAGCAGCGATGCCGTGTACGCGCCCGGCTGCACGATCGACGGATCCGCCGCGTTCAGCGTCACCGTGACCGTCGCGGTCGCACCGGGAGCCAGCGTCACCGAGTTCGCACTCAGCGACAGCCACGGCGCGCCTGCGTTGCTGCCCTGGTCGTAACCCGGCAGCACAGCCGCCGTGTTCAGCGGCGTCGCGAACGTGCCCTCACCGCCGCCGACCATGTAGAACCCGAGCGCTCCGCCGAAACGGTACGCGGCGGCGTTGGCGTTGGGCAGCGCGCTCCAGGTGTCCGTTGTGGGGTTGTAGGCCCAGCCCTGGTTGGTGAGCGCCCCGCCGGCCACGCCGTCCTGGACCAGCAACAGGCCGTTCGCTGCGGTGTACGCGCCACCCCAGGCGCCGGTAGGCATGTCAGTGAGCTTGGTCCACGAGTCGAACGACGGGTCGTACACATACGTGTGCGCACTCGTCGCGGTGCCGTCGGTGCCGCCCGCGCAGTAGATCTTTCCGGCGATCGCGCCGCAGGCGAGCCACGACGTGGTCTCCGGGTAGTTCGCGGCGGTGGACCAGGATCCTGACGTGGTGTCGAGCACGGAGACGCTCGTCGACCCGCAGGTGCTGGCACCGCAACCGCCGACGACGTAGAGCTTCGTGCCGAGCACCGCGCTGCCCGATCCGGCCATCGCCCCGGCCCAGGCAGGACCCTGCGACCAGGTGTTGGCCGCCGGGTCGTAGACCTCGGTCGAGGTGTCAGGGCTGCCCGACGCGCCCCAGCCTCCGGCGACGTAGAGCTTGCCGTCGATGAAGCCGTGCGCCGGGGTCTCGCGGGTGTCCGTCGCGCTGGCCAGCTGCGTCCACGTCCCCGCCCCCGGATCGAACGAGTACAGGGCGTTGGTGTCGGCGGCGCCGGTGAACCCGAACCCGGAGTAGAGCTTGCCGCCGTTGTACTCGGCCAGGTTGTCCTGGATGGTGGTCGGGAAGTTGGCGATCGACTGCCACGCGGTGCCCGCCGTCTGGCCGACCGCCGACGGTGTCACCCCGGCCTTGCCCACGGCCTGTTTCTTGGCGATGACCATGTCGGTGGTCGGGAACGTGCCGGTCACGTGCTGGACCGGTGCGCCGCTCAGCTTGACGCCCTGAATGGTGAATCCGCCGTTCAGGTTGCCGAGGCTGAGCGTCGCGGGCGCGGTCCCGGTGTTCTTCGCGGTGAGCGTCGCGGTGGTGTTGCCGCCCCAGGCGATCGTCTTCGAGATCGACGACGGCGTCACCGTGAGGCGCCCGGCCTTCAGGCTGAAGTCCTGTTCGACCACGCCGGAGGCGGGCACCGTGACCGCGGCCGTCGCCGAGGTGTAGTGGGTCATGGCGGCGGTCAGCGACTGGGCTCCGGTGCCGGGCGAGAACAGCCAGTAGAACGCGCCCTTGAGCGCCGGATCGGTGGTTGCAGCCGACGTCGTCGTGACGGGCGTCGTGCCCGCCTCGGTGATGACCGCCCCGGCCAGCGCGGTCTTCGTGTTCGCATCCGTGACCTGTCCGACCACCAGACCGCCGGGCACCGGGTCGCAGGTGGTGTCGCCGAGCACGACGTCATCCACCTCCCAGTAGTAGGCCCAGGTGCCGGTGTAGTGGAATTGGACCTGCACCGCGGTCTTCCCGACGGCCTGCGGCAGCGGGATGGAGACGTGCTGTCCGTTCACGTTGGTCGTCGAGTACTGCCACACGCTCGTCCAGGTCGTGCCGCCGTCGGTGCTCACGTCCACTTCGGCGGTCGAGTTGCTGAACGCCTTGTAGTAGGTGTCGAACGACAGGGACGGGTCGGTGATCGCGGACAGGTCGGTGACCGGGCCGGTCAGGATCGAGTCCTGATGGTTGCCGATGCCGAGGTGGTCGCTGTCGACGATGGCGAAGCCGCCGGTGCCGCCGGTCAGGTTCCCGCGGTTGCCCGGGTCGTCAAACTCCCAACCGCCGACCGTCGCCGTGGCGTTGGTGATCGTCCAGCCCGCCGGGAGGGACGTGGTGTCAAAGGTCTGCGAACTGCCGTGGACGTGGGTCGCGTAGCCGGGAGCGGTGCAGGCCGTCGCGTCCACCAAGACCGCGATGTTCTGCGTGACGTTGCTGATCCCCACGGTGACCTGCTGCTTGGCTTCCTGGTAGCCGGTGTACGCGGGTGTGACGTCGAGGGTGTAAGTGCCGTCGACCGGCAGCTGGAGGCTGTACGCGCCGGTCTTCGGGTTCGTATACACCGGTCCGCCCGGAGCGCCCTCGACGCTGATCGAGGCGTAGAGCGGCCAGCCCTTGCCCGAACCGTCGGTGACCTTCCCGGATACGGTGGCGCGCGCGACGGCGGCGAGGGAGAAGTTCTCCGTCACGCTCGCGCCGTCGGCGACCGCGACTCCGGTCACCGTCTGCGTCGCGTAGCCATAGGCGCTCGCGCTCACTGTGTACGTCCCGGCCGGCACGGAAACGCTGTAGGTGCCGTTCGCGCCGGTGACGATGCTGGTGCTGCCGACCGTGACCTTCGCGTCGGCCAGCGCGCCGCCGCCGGACGCCGTCACCGTGCCGGTGACCAGCCCGTGCGGTCCGCTGGCGAAGCCGGAGGTGCCCTGTGGGGTGCCGAGGCCGGTCGGACCGTCGTAGCCGGGCCCCGCGGTGCACAGATACGTCGGCGTGCAGGTGCCGTTCGAGCCGGTCGTCACGTCGTTGAACGCGCTCGCCCTGGCGTATGGGTACGAGTTCGGATACGTCCCGGCGGCCGGGTTTCCGGCGTCGGCGTACACGCTCGCGATGATCGGCGAGGCCGCGCTGGTGCCGCCGAAGACCTGCCAGCCGGCGGACTGGAAGCTGTCGTAGACCGCGACGCCGGTCGCCGGGTCGGCGACCGCTGACACGTCCGCGACGGTACGCATCGAGCAGCCGGAGTCGGTCTGGAACGACGGCTTCGGCTCGTAGAGCGAGCAGCCGGAGCCCCCGCCGCCGAACGAGTCGTTCCACACCGACTCGCTCCATCCGCGGGTGCTGGAATCGCGTACCAGCGAGGTCCCGCCGACCGACGTCACGTATTGCGACGCGGCCGGGTAGGCGACTCCGTACCCTGAGTCCCCGGAGCTGGCGACGATCGCGACGCCCGGGTGGTTGTAGTACGGGTCCATCGTCGTGGTCTCCGACGGGTCCTCGCCGCTGCCCGGCGTCGAGGAGTACTGCGAGCCGTAGGAGTTCGAGACGAATCCGGCGCCCAGCGCCACCGCCTCGTCGACGGCCGCGCCCAAGTCGGTGAAGTTCGGGGTGTTCGCCTCGACCAGGATGATGTGCGCGGCCGGCGCGATGGCGGAGACCATGTCGAGGTCGAGCGAGATCTCGCCCGACCAGTTGGCGTCGGCCGGCGGGTAGTTGGTGCCGCCGGTCTGGTCCACCTTGCTGAAGCAGCCGTTCGCCGTGGTGCACGCCGGCAGGCCGTACTGCGCCCGGTAAACGCCGAGGTCCGCCTCCGCGCTCGGGTCGTCGTTCGCGTCGACGAGCGCGACCGTGGTGCCCGCGCCGCCGCCGGACGGCAGCCCGTACGCGCTGGCCAGATCAGTCGGTCCGTAGCCCGCGGGGGTTGCCAGCGGCTGGAGGCCCTTCGCGCCGGGCAGGTCCGTCCGCTTCAACGCGAAGCATCGGAACTGGCCCTTCTTCGCTGTCGCGCACAGTGGTACGACGGTCGCACCCTTGGAACTTCCGGTGCTGGCGGAGGCCCGGCCGCCCACGGCGGCGGTGGTGGCGTGGGCGGGCGCCTGGGTCCCGGCGGCCCCGAGCGCCGCCGCGGCCAACACGGCGGCGATCCTGTGCGCCGTCCTCCCGCGTAACCGAGGTGTGGATATGAAATGCCCGAGCACTTGCACTCTGATACTCCAAGGTCTCTTGTGGAGCGCTGACGCGCCGCGGGCACATCTGCGGACCGCGGTGCCGTGGGGACGCGCACCGGAGGCCCGGCGCGTTGGCGGGGCTATCCCGCCATACCAGCGTCTTAGCCCTCCGTCGCGGCTGCGTCACCTTATGCGCGTGGCGGATCCGCGCCATGATGCACGGACCCGCCGACAAAAGCGCGAATATCAGGAATATCAGGTTTCGGGGCTGTTTCCGACCATTGATATGTCCTTGCACGGAGCTACGGCACCGGAGGCCGGTCCGGAGCGGTCTCCTGCGCCGGCATGCTGTTCGACGTCGGCAGCGGGTAGGGGATGCCCACGTCGAGCGTCCCGGCCAGCGCGTTCAGCACGGCCTGCTCGGCGACCGAGGTGTCGCCGATGCTGACCGCCGGCAGCGACGGGAACCCGGTGACGGGCGGCGAGGTCAGGTTGAGCGCGCCGGTGAAGTCGCCGGTCACGCCGCGCCGCCAGGCCGAGATGTTCGGCGCCGCGACCCCGAATCTGGTCTCGATGAAGCGCATCACCGACGTGTGGTCAAGGGTGCCAGAATACCGGTATCCGCCCGCGCTGAACGGGGAGATGACCAGCGCCGGGGTGCGGAAGCCGAGGCCGATCGGGCCGTTGACCCCGCCGGCCGCGGCCGGAAGCGTCGCCAGCCACTCGCCCGGCGTGCCCTTAGGCGCGGTGGGCGGCGGGACGTGGTCGAAGAAGCCGCCGTTCTCGTCGTAGACCACGAACACGACCGTCTGCGCCCACACCTCGGGGTTGGACACCAGCGCGGCCAGCACCTCCTGGACGAAGTACTCGCCGTAGTACGGCGGCGCGGCCGGGTGCTCGCACTCGGCGACCGGCGGCATGATCCAGGAGACCGAGGGCAGCTTGTTGTGCGCGATGTCGGACTTGAAATCGTCCGGATACGACGGCGCCAGGCCGTTGGCGATGAGCTCGATCCCGGTGATCGAGAACGGGTTGTCGTAGTTCTTGAAGTAGGGCAGCGGGCTGAGCGCGAGCAGGCCGATCGGGTCGTTGTAGACCTTCCAGCTGACTCCGGCCTGCAGCAGCCGCTCCGGCATGGTCTCCCAGTTCAGCTTGCCGGTTTCGCCGATGCGGTTGGAGAAGGTCTGCACCACCGGGCCGCCGCCGGTGCCCTCCGGGTCGATCGACCCGCTCATCAGCATGAGCCGGTTGGGGTCGGTCGGGCCGAGCACAGAGCAGTGGTAGCCGTCGCAGATGGTGAACGCGTCAGCCAGGGCGTAGTAGAAGGCGAGGTCGTCCCGGGTGTAGTAGCCCATCGTCACCGGGCCGTTGGTGGCGCCGGTCGTCGAGAGGTGCGAGGTGATGAACCCGTCCATCGCGCCGTTGTTCCAGCTGAGGTGCTGTCCGGCCCAGCTGTGGTCGATGTCGTTGGTGGTCTGCCCGTCTTCCAGCGGCGGGTCGCTGACCAAGTGGAACGGCTGGATGTAGCCCGACGTGCTGGGGCCGACGCCGGGCTGGAAGCCGAACTGCGAGAACACCGGGTAGGTGACGCCGTTCACGGTCTGGGTGGGGACCGCGGGGTCGCTGAAGCCACGTGTTCCGGAGAGGGTGCCGAAGTAGTGGTCGAACGAGCGGTTCTCCTGCATCAGTACCACGACATGCTTGACGTCGGACAGGCTCGCGGCGCCCGTCGCCGACGCGGCCAGCGCGGTGTCGATCAGCCGGGCCTGGCTGTCGGTGGGCCGCCGGGCGCCCGCGCCGGCGCCGACCATCGCGGCCGCGCCGACAGCGGTCGCCCCGGCGATCAGTCCGCGGCGCGAGACGTTGTGCTCGCCGTCGTCGCCGGTCCCCGCCGCCCGGTCCCGTGGTTCCTCGGTGTGTTCTGACGTCACGAATTCGCTCCTGTGGGTCGTGCGGCGCAGCTGCCGCCGAATA
>NZ_DASZGI010000236.1:0-7085 GCF_035938995.1 Actinocrinis sp. | reverse complement strand
CGCCGTGCGCACCTCGCTGGAGGTCGGGCTCGCCCATCCCGACCAGGCGCCGTGGCCGGAACTGGCCGAACGCGCCGTGACCGAGACCACCCGGCTCCAACGCCTCGTCGACGCCCTCCTGCTCCAGGCCCGCGCCGACGCTGGAGCCCTCGTGCTCCAGCGCGAACCGGTCGACCTGGCCGCACTCGCCCGCAACGAGGCCGCCGCACCCGCCCGCATCCCGGTCGAACTGCGCGCCGAGGGCGCCGTCGTCGTGCTCGGAGATGCGGACCAACTCACCCGGCTGATCCGCAACCTGCTCGACAATGCCGACCGGCACGCTGCCACGCACGTGCGCCTCACCGTTGCGGCTCAGGATGGTGACAGCGCGCTGATCGAGGTGGCCGACGACGGCCCCGGAATCCCCGCCGAGGACCGCGAGCGCATCTTCGACCGCTTCGTCCGCCTGCAAACCTCCCGCGCCCGCCGACCCGGCTCGCCAGCCGGCACCGGCCTCGGCTTGTCCATCGCCCGCGACATCGTCGCCGCCCACGGCGGCACCGTCACCGTCACCGATTCCCGGCCCGAACCGCCGGAGGGGGCAGGGCGTGGAGCGACCTTCACCGTCCGGATTCCCCTGCACCAGCCGGGCCGCGGAGCACACCCGGCCTGATGCTCGGCGGAGTGAGAGGCGCTCCCGTGGGCCGGTTTTGTCAATGCCCTCATATTTGGTCGATCTCTCTGCTCAGGCTCCGCGGACGCTATCCGGCGCTGCGTGTTGACGAGCCGCGTGGCCCTGGGTGAACTGGTGCTCAAGCCGTTCACCCTCGATGTCGGGGTCGGGCACGTACTTGGCGAACCACTGTGCGTGGTACCAGATCTTCGAGCGCACGATCGCCATCACCGCCGGTACCAACGTCAGCCGCACCACGAAGGCGTCGAGGAAGACTCCGACGGCGAAGCTGAACCCGATCGCCTTGACGGTGGGGTCGTTGTTGATCATGAAGGCGACGAAGATGAAGAACATGATCAGCGCGGCGGCGGTCACGACGCGCGCGGAGAACCCGGTGCCGCGCTCCACCGCGCCGGTCGCGTCGCCGGTCTTGGTGAACTCCTCCTTGATCCGGGAGACGACGAAGACCTCGTAGTCGCTGGAGAGCCCGAAGATGATCGCCAGCATGATGATCGGCAGGAAGCTGATCGTCTCGCTCGGGGTGACGTTGAACAGGCTCCTGGCCCAGCCCCACTGGAAGACCGCGACCTGCGCGCCGAGCGCCGCGCTCACCGAGAGCAGGAAACCGATGATCGACTTGATGGGCACGAGGATCGTGCGGAACGCGAAGGTCAGCAGGAGAAACGCGAGGCCGACCACGACGATCAGGAAGACCGGCAGCGCGCTCGAGAGCTTGGCGGAGACATCGATGTTGGACGCGGTGGTGCCGCCGACGAGCACGTCAACCCCGGTGGACCCGGCGATCACGGTCCGGTCGTCGCGGATGCGGTTGACCAGGTCGGCGGTGGCCGTGTCGTTCGGACCTGTGGTGGGGATGACCCGGAAGACCGCGGTGGTGCCCTGTTGCACCGTCAGACTGGCGATATCGACGCCGGGCACGGCGGCGAGGCGCTTGTCGATCTGCTGGGCGGTCGCGGCGCTGTCCACACCGTCGGCCAGGACGAGCAGCGCGCCGTTGAAGCCGGGGCCGAAGCTCGCGGTGGTCAGATCATAGGCGCGGCGCGAGGTGTCCGAGGTCGGCTTGGAGGCGCCGCTGGGCAGGCCGAGGTGAATCTTCGTGGCCGGAAGGGCGAGCACCACGAGCAGCGCCACGCCGACGACAAGGAACGGCAGGCGCAGCCGGACGACGAGCCTGGCCCAGCGGGCGCCGAAGGTCCGGTGTGGTTGGTTCGCCGCGGTCTGGGCGACCTGCTCGTGGTGTCCGCGGCGCAGCGGCGTGCTGATGAACTTCGTGAGCTTCTCTCCGGCGAAACCGAGCATCGCCGGCAGCAGGGTCAGCGCGATCAACAGCGCGATCAGCACTGCGGCCGCCGCGCTGATGCCCATGACGGTGAGGAACGGGATGCCGACCACCGACAGGCCGCACAGCGCGATGATCACGGTCAGGGCGGCGAAGACCACCGAGCTGCCCGAGGTGCCGGCGGCGAGCGTCGCCGAGTCCTCCACGCTCAGGCCGGTCAGCAGGTTGTTGCGGTGCCGGGCGAGGATGAACACGCCGTAGTCGATGCCGCAGGACAGCCCGAGCATCAGGGCCACGGTCGTGGAGGCGGAGGCGATGTTCACCACGGAGGCCATCGCCGTCACGCTCATCAACGTGATCACCACGCCGATGATCGCGTTCAGGATCGGCAGCCCGGCTGTGACCAGGGCTCCGAAGGTGATCGCCAGGATGAGGAACGCGATGACGATGCCGATCAGCTCGGGCAGCTCCGAGGGGGTCAGCCGCCAGCCCGGGTAGACGCTGCCGGAGTACTCGACCTCGACGCCCGCCTGCTGCGCGGGGGCGACGGCGGCCTGTAGCGCGGCGAGGCTCGAGTCCTTCACGTCCGCCGCGGCGGAATCCCACTGCACCTGGCCCAGAGCCACCCGGTGGTCCGGGGAGACCGCGTTGGTCATATAGAGGTCGGCGACCGATACCACCTGCGGCACCGTCTTGAGCCTGGTCAGCGCGGCTTCCACACCGGCCTTGTCGGACGCGTCGCCGATGTTCCCGCCCGCCGGGGCCGCGAAGACCACCTGCGTCTGGCCGCCGGCGAGCGCCGGCACCTTCTGCTTGAGCAGGTCGGCCACGTGCTGGGACTCGGTACCCGGGATGGTGAAGTTGTCGTTGGTCTTCCCGCCGCTGGCGATGCCCAGCGTGATCGCGGCGACTACCGCGGCGAGCCAGAGCGCCAGCACAAGACGGCGGTGGCGGAACGCGGCGCGGGCGAGCTTGAACACGTATACCGACATTGCGGGACCTCGGCAGACACTCGCGGGCCCGATGACGGCCACCGGGCGCCTGCTCCGCTACCCACCCTCGCATCAAGGCATTGGCGCCGCATGCCGGGCTGCGTCGGATGCCACCAACGGCCCAGCGCGCGACCGGCGCACCACGGCCCGGCAACGCTCGCCGCGCCGGGTCCGCGAGCCCTTGCCGGGGCGCGTTCGCACAGGTCAGGCGGCGCGTAAGCGGATCGAAAGGTACGGCTTCGTAGCGTCGCGACCGTGGCCCGGCGCGTATCGAAGCGCCGGGAAGATCCAGGAGGTGGACCCGTGCATCGCTTCGCCGCTTCCCTGCTGCGGCACCGCGCGCTGACAGCCATGGTGTGGCTGGCCGTTGCCGTGATCGGGGTGTTGATCGCCCCGCAACTCTCCGGCCGATTGCAGTCGGGCACCACACTGCACTCGGCCGCGTACACCGCGAACCAGACGATGCAGACTCAGTACGGCGGGGTCGCCGCCAACCCGAGCGTGCTCGTGGTCGACCTGCCCGCAGCCACCCACGTGAGCGACCCGCAGACCACCGCGGCCCTTGAGGCCGCAGGCAACGTGGCACAGTCGGTGCCAGGCGTGCACGACATCTCCTACGCCACGACGCACGACGCCTCGCTGGTCGGCAAGAACGGGAACTCCACGCTCGTGCTCGTCTACCCGCCGACCGCCGGCAACCCGGTTGACCAGCAGGTCATGGACCACATGGCGGCCGTCATCACGCATGACCTGCCCGGCGCGCACGTGAGCCAGACCGGCTACGAGCAACTGTCCGCGGGCAACGCCTCCTCCGGTGGCTCCAGCGTGATCACCGAGATCCTCATCGGCGGCGCGCTCGCCCTGCTCGTGCTCGCCTGGGTCTTCGGCTCCGCACTCGCCTTCCTGCCGCTGCTCTCGGCCGTCGTCTCGGTCCTGACGATGCAGATCGCGATCTGGGGCCTGACATACGCCACGTCCATCCACATCAACCCCGCGGTCCAGTTCATCGTCGCGCTGCTCGGCCTCGGCCTGTCGATCGACTACTCGCTGCTGCTGGTCAACCGCTGGCGCGAGGAACGCGACGCGGGCGCGGACAACCGCAGCGCCGTGATCGCCTCGATGCGCAAGGCCGGGCACTCGGTCGCCTTCTCCGGCACCGTCGCCTCGCTCGGCCTGTTCGCCCTCATCGTCGTGCCGATCTCGTTCCTGCAAGGGGTGGGCCTCTCAGGCCTCTTCATCCCCTCGATCGCCGCGATCACCGCCCTGACCACCGTGCCGCTGCTGCTCGACACAGTCGGGCCCGCACTCGACCGGGTGCGGCTTCGCAGGCGCCGGATCGAGACCGAGGACGCGCCGAAGTTCTGGACGAAGGCCGCGCGCCGCATCGTCCGCCGACCCCGCATCGCGGCGGCACTCGGCAGCGCGATCCTGATCGCCCTGAGCGTCATCGGGCTCGGCATCAACATCAACAACCCGCCGGCGGGCAACCTCGCGAGCACCGGCCCCGCACACGACGGCCTGGTCGCGATGCAGAACGACGGCTTCCCCACCGGCGTCCTCACCCCCGTACCCGTGCTCGTCCCGCACGGCCAGGACCCGGCGTCCTTCGCGGCGAGCCTGCGCGGCCAACCCGACATCCACGGCGTGCTCACCCCCGCCGACCCGGCCTGGGCGCACGGCGGCAGCAGCGTCGTGACCGTGCTGCCGAACACCGAGATCGGCACCTCCGGCGCCGGTCCGGCCCTCGCCGAGGTCCACGCGCACGCCCCCGCCGGGGCGCTGGTCGGCGGCAGCCAGGTCCAGGCTGCGGACGTCGCCCACCAGATCGGCTCGTACTTCCCGATCCTGCTGGCCGTCGTCGCGCTGATCACGTTCGTGCTGCTCGCGCGCGGCATGCGCTCGCTGCTGCTGCCGGCCAAGGCCGTCCTGCTGAACGTCCTGTCGGTCGGCGCCGCCTACGGCGTGCTCGTGCTCATCTGGCAGCACGGCATCGGCTCCCAGTCCATATGGGGCGTTCCGGCGACCGGTTCGATCAGCGCGTACGTGCCGATGCTGCTGTTCGGCTTCCTGTTCGGCGTCTCGATGGACTACGAGGTCTTCATCCTCGCCCGGATGCGCGAGGCCTATGACCGCGACGGCGATACCAGGAAGGCCGTGATCGAGGGCATCGGGCGCACCGGACGGCTGGTCACCAGCGCCGCCCTGATCCTCGTGCTCGCGCTCACCTCGCTGTCGATGGCCCCCGATCCGACGGTGAAGATGATGGGCACCGGCATGGCCGCGGGCGTGCTGATCGACGCACTGGTGGTCCGCACCCTGCTCACTCCGGCGCTCGTGGTCCTGTTCGGCCGCGCCAACTGGTACCTGCCCCGATGGGCGGCGAAGGCGCTGTTCATCAAGCCCGACGCGCACCACGCCGCGCCCGACGCACCGGAACCCGCAGCTCACCACACCGAGCAGCTTGCAGGCTCCACACAGGCTTGAGCTACGCGACTGCGCTGATCAAGTCAGGGATCGAAGACGACGTGGCCCCGGCCCATGACCGCTGGCCGAGGGCCACGCCGTTGAGGGCGCATCGCGAGTGGGGCGTCCGATCAGGGTTTCTGGTCGGACGCCCCACTGGTGTCACAGCTGATTCTGTCTTGTCAGCCGGTGGCGACCGCGGCCTCTTCGGGGCGTGGGTCTCTTGGTCGGACACACATCCTCACGCAGAGGTCGCGCTCATGTTAGAGGGATGAGAAGAATGCGCAGCGCCCTCACCAGCGCGAACCGGCACCGAGGTTAAAGAACAGGGGGAAGCGCCAGCAACGGAGACGCGCGGTACCGGCTGACAGTCTCCTCATACAGGCTGGAGAGCTTCGCGGCCTGGGTTTGGGCGGTCAGCTTCTTGGCCCGCTCGCGTGCGGCCGCGCCCATCGCCGCGGCCTGGTGCGGCCGCCCCAAGAGGAAGACGATCTTGTCGCCGAGATCCTCGGCCGTGTTGAGCGCGAACAGGCCGCTGACGCCGTCCTCGACGATCTGGCTGATCTCTCGATCCACCATCACCGTGGGCGTCGCGGCCCACGCGGCCTCGTTGATCACCAGGGCCTGCGTGTCGCCCGCCGAGGGGAAGGCGAACACGTCGGCGATCGCGTAGAAGGCGCCCAGGTTCTCACGCTTCATCCGGCCGGTGAAGGTGATGCGGTCGGCGCACGGTCCCGCGGCGGCCTGGGCGCGGAACCGGCCGTCCTCATCGCCGGGGCCGATCAGCAGCAGCCGGGCTCTGCCGCAGCGCGGCGCCACTTGTGCAAACGCCTTGATCAGTAGGCCAATGTTCTTCTCGGTGCCGATCCGGCCTACATAGAGCACGACCTGCTCCTCCTCGGCGATCCCGAACTCCCGCCGGGCGGCCGCCATGTCGGCCTCGGTCGCCGGGATTTCGTCGACGCCGCTGGGCAGGGTGGCGATTCGGCTGACGGTGTTCCAACCACCCAGCTGCGCCTCCATCTTGGCCGACGGTGCGATCACCAGGTCGCAGTGGTTGTGCATGAGGGTCATGCCGTGCTGGACGATCTTCTGGTTCCACCGATCGATGCTGCGCTCCGGCTTCACGCAGGACAGGGAGGTGCGGTATGCGCCCGCACCGCCGCCGGTCACGAACGGCGCCAGGATCGAGAGCGCGACTGTGCCCGGCAGCACGCTCCGATAGTGCTTCACGTACTCGTAGAGGTCGGTGTGGTACGTCGTGACGAGCGGGATGTCGTGACGCCGCGCGTAGTAGGCCCCGAAAATGCCGAGCTGGCCCGGGGTGTGGAAGTGGACGAGGTCGAGGTCGAGCTTCTCGATGCTGCGCCGGGTTCGCGGCGGGTAGAAGACGCTGAACCGGTAGTCGTCGAAGAAGAGGCCCTTCACGGCCGGAAAGCGGGTGATGCGCGGGGACGCCTCGTGGAAGCGCGGCCCCGGCTTGGGGGCGAAGATGTAGACCTCGTGGCCCAGGGCCTCGAGCTCGAGGCGGGCTCCCTCCATGGAGTACGCGATTCCATCGGTGAATGGTAAGTAGCGGTCGCTGAAGAAACCGATGCGCACCCGTGGATCCTTATCTCCGATAAACAGCCGTAGACGGACTTGCGGTCTGGCAACCTACTACGGCGATGTGAAACAC
>NZ_DASZGI010000235.1:0-18239 GCF_035938995.1 Actinocrinis sp. | reverse complement strand
ATCCCGTCGGGGGCGGTGGCGAGCCGCGGGCGTGCGCGTTGTACCGTCATCGTGTGCGTTCGTACCGCTTCGTGTTCACGCCCAAGTGGCTCGCGTTTCACGCGCTCACCTGGCTGATCCTCATCCCGGGGTTCATCGTGGCCGGGCAGTGGCAGCGCTCCCTGTGGCACGATCGGGACGTCTCGCAGGGCGTCGTGCTGCGCGCTCTCGCCGCTCAGCCCGCGCCGCTTGACTCGGCCGACGCCGCTGGGCACTTCGTCACGCAGCCGCAGCAGTGGACGATGCTGTCCGCGACCGGCCGCTATGACACCGCGCACCAGGTGATGGTGCGCAACCGGTCCCAGAACGGCGAGCCGGGTTGGTACGTCGTCACTCCCCTGGTGCTGTCCGACGGGAGCGCGGTCCTGGTGAACCAGGGGTGGGTCGCCGAATCGCAGACAGGCGGGCCGACCGAGCATCCCGCCTTTCCTCCGGTGCCTTCGGGGACGGTGACCGTCACCGGTTCGCTCCAGCCCGACGAGACCACCGGCGATACCCGCATCAAGGACGACACCGCTCAACTGCCTTCCGACGAGATCGCGCTGATCTCAAAGGTCGACGTGGCCTCGAAGGTCCCGTACCCGCTGCGCGACGGCGCGCTGCAGCTGACGTCCTCGACCCCGGCGAACAGCTCCCCGGATGCGGCGAGCCCGATTCCGAACCCCGCCTACGACAACACGATGTACATCGCGTACATGATCCAGTGGTGGGTGTTCGCGCTGGTCATGCCGGTGACCTGGTTCCTGCTGATCCGGCGCGAGGCGGACGACCTCGCCCGGGCGGCGCAGGAAGCGCAGGACGCACGGGAGGCAGAGGCCAAAGCGGCGCGGGCGCGGGCGGCGTCGGAGTCAGGCGGCGCGGAGCCGGTCGAGCAGGGCGGCGAAGCGCTCGGTGGGGAAAAGCTGGAGGGTCTCCCCGACGCTGTCCGAGGGTAGGCGGCACAGCGCTCCGTCCTGCCACCAGTACAGCTGGTCGGAGATCGGCCCCGGGCAGGTCTCGAACTGCTGCGCCGCGAAATGCAGCAGCGTCCCGGCGGCGGGCACCACGGCGGCGGACTCGATCGGGTGGACCGCGACCAGATGCCGGTGCGGCAGCACCACCAGGGCACCGTTCGCCCCGGTCCAGCCGTCGATGCCGGTGAGATAGTCGTCGAGCCACAGCACGTGCGTGGCGGCGTAGTGGGTCGGGCCGAACAGGGCGATCAGGTCGGTGCCGTCCAGGGCGAACCGTTCCAGGTCAAGGCGGCCGGCCGCGCGCACGTTGTCCCGGGCCGCGGCGAACACCGCGTCCGGCTCGACGCCCCAGCCGACCGCGTCCCCGGCGGTCAGCAGTTCGCCGCCGGCCTTGGGCCGGGGCACGGTGGCGACCGCGCTCCCCGACTCCGCCGCCGCGGCGACGACCGGCTCCTCGGTCACCACGGCCTCGACCAGTCCGTCCGCGACGGTGCGCCACAGCGTTCCCGGCTCGTGCGCCGCGGCCGCGTCGGCCGGCAGGATCCTGCTGCGCAGCGGCCCCCGGGCGCGCAGCCAGGCCGCCGATCCGGAAATCAGCTCGCTCACATACTGCTCGACCAGCTCCGGCCAGTCCGCCTTCGCGCACCGGTCCATCCGCGCGCGCAGCGGCCGCAGGTCCAGCGGATCACCGGGCCACGGCGTGTCGCCGGCCGCGAGCTCCAGGCGGTCCCGGCCGGTCACCCGCCAGCGCCGGCCCCGCCGCCGCAGCTCCACCTCGAGCAGTCCGAGCAGCGCCGTGGCCACCTCGTCGCCGAAGGGCCACAGCGGATCGGAGTCCGGGTCGGCGTCAGAACCGGGCCCCTGGCCGTCGCCGGAGCCGTCGATGTCCGCGTACACGAGACGCAGTGTAGTGGTCACCCTCTGCGCACCGGCTTCCCGCGCCGACCATGGCACGGCCACGCCAGTTCCGACCACGCTGGTCGGGACCGGGCCGCGTGGCGGCGGCGGGCACGGAGCCATCCGGGTGGACAACGCCATGCGGGTGAAAAACCCGCGGACCGATGGACGCAACCGCCGTCGGCCCGACAGAGTCACAGGCACCGTGGTGAATCAAACCTCTGGCCGCGCGCCGCATCAGCATCCAGGTCCCCCGGACGCCGCCCGCGGGTGCGCGCCAAGCCGTGACCGGTACGCCGATCCGGCCGTTGTACGGGGCGTGTCAGAGCCGCCGAGTCTTTCCGCCGCCATGGCGCGCGTCGCCGCTCCCGCCTCGCTCGCCGCGCCGGCCCGGCCGCGCGCCCCGCGTGGACCGGCCGGCCTCGGCCCGCTCAGCCCGAGCGCGATCGGGGCGCCGATGCTCGGCTCCGGGCTGCCCCGCGTGCCGCGGCCTCGGCGGATCGACCTGCCGCGCACCGACCCGGTCATCACGGACGCGGTATGGGACGTGGTCGAGCCGCTGATCCCACAGAAGGCGCGGCGGCGGCGCTATCCGGGGCGCAAGCCGCTGGACGACCGGGCCGTCCTCACCGGAATCCTGGTGGTGCTGGCGCGTGGCATCGGCTTCGAGCGGCTGCCTAAGGAACTCGGCCTCGGCTCTGGGATGACCTGTTGGCGGCGGCTGCGCGATTGGCAGCAGGTGGGGGCGTGGCCGCGGATCGCCGCGGAGCTGGCCCGGGCGCTGCCGGACGGGGCGCGCATCGATTTCACCCGCGTCGCCGCGCAGCCCGGAGATCCGGAGGCCCCGGTGACCCGCCGTCCGGCGGCGGCCAAGGCGAAGGTGCCGTCGCCGGTGGCGGCGGAGTTCGGGATGACGCTGTTGAGGTGACCGGACGCCGCTGATCGATTCGGGGCGACCGATCCGGGCCGTCGCGGGTCAGACGGAAGCAGCAGGAGCGGGGTCTGTCGTCTCCTGGGAGGCGAACTGGGTGCGGTACAGGTCGGCGTAGAGGCCGTCGTCGGCGAGCAGGGCCGTGTGCGTTCCGCGCTCCACGATCCGGCCCTCGTCGATCACCAGGATCTGATCCGCGTCGCGCACCGTGGAAAGCCGGTGCGCGATGACCAGGGACGTGCGTCCACGCAGCGCTCGTGCGAGGGCGCGTTGCACCGCGGCCTCCGATTCGGAGTCCAGATGCGCGGTCGCCTCGTCGAGCACCACCACGTCCGGCGCCTTGAGCAGCAGCCGCGCGATCGCGATGCGCTGCTTCTCCCCGCCGGACAGCCGATATCCGCGGTCGCCGACGACGGTGTCCAAGCCATCCGGCAGGCCGCCGACCAGGTCCCAGATCTGCGCGTCCTGCAACGCTCCGACCAGCTCGCCCTCGGTGGCGTCCGGCCGGGCGTACATCAGGTTGTTGCGAATCGTGTCGTGGAACATGTGAGCGTCCTGCGTCACCACGCCGATGCGGGCGCGCAGCGAGTCCATAGTCACGTCGCGCACGTCGAGGCCGCCGACACGCACCTCTCCCCCGGTCACGTCGTAAAGGCGCGCGGCCAGCGCCGTGATGGTGGTCTTTCCCGCCCCGGACGGCCCGACCAGCGCCGTCATCGTGCCGGGCTCGGCGCGGAAGGTGATCTCGTGCAGCACCTGCGCGGAGGGCGCCTGGTCGAGCACCGCGACGGACTCCAGCGACGCGAGGGACACCTCGGCGGCGGTCGGGTACTTGAACGCGACGTGGTCGAACTCGATGACCGGCGGGCCGGGCGGGACCACCGCCGCGTCGGGCCGCTGCGTCACCATCGGCGGCAGGTCGAGCAGTTCGAAGACCCGGTCGAAGGAGACCAGCGCGGTCATCACGTCGATCCGGACGTTCGAGAGCGCGGTGAGCGGCCCGTAGAGGCGGCCGAGCAGGCCGACGAGCGCGAGCATCGTGCCGAGGGTGAGCGAGCCGTCGACCGCCATCCGGCCGCCGATCAGGTACACCATCGCGGTGGCGAGCGAGGCCACGAGGGTGAGCGCGGTCAAGAAGCCGCCGCTGGACATCGCGATGCGCACGCCGATCGCGCGGACCCGGTCCACCTTGCCCTGATACAGCGCGTCGTCCTCTTCGGGGCGGCCGAAGAGCTTGGCCAGCAGCGCGCCCGAGACGTTGAACCGCTCGGTGGACATCGTCGACATGTCGGCGTTGAGCTGCATCTGCTCGCGCGTGAGCGACTGGATGCGGCGGCCCATGAACCTCGCCGGGACCACGAAGATCGGCAGCAGGACGAGCGCGGCGAGGGTGATCTGCCACGACAGGTAAAGCATCGTCGCGGCGGTCAGCACGAGCGAGACGAAGTTGGAGACGACACTCGACAGCGTGGAGGTGAACGCGCGCTGGGCGCCGAGCACGTCGCTGTTGAGCCGGGACACCAGGGCGCCGGTCTGGGTACGGGTGAAGAAGGCGATCGGCATGCGCTGCACGTGGCTGAAGACCTTGCCGCGCAGCAGGGCGATCAGGCCCTCGCCGATCCGCGCGGACAGGAAGCGGGAGTACAGGCCGACTCCGGCGTCGAACACCGCGATTCCGGCGATGACCAGGGCGAGGGCGGTCACCAGGGACGCGTCGTGCTTGAGGATGCCGTGGTCCACGATGCGCTGCGCGATCAGCGGCGGCAGCACGCCGAGGACGGCGTCCACGACGGTCAGCGCCAGGAAGACGCTGATGATCGCGCGCAGCGGCCTGGCCAGGCCCCCGATGCGGCGCAGCGTTCCCGGCTTGAGCTTCTGCGGCGGGACCGCGTCGCGCCCGCGCATCATGAAGGGCGCCATGCTCTGCCATCCCGACACGCCTGGCCCCGTCCCCATGCCGAGCACGTGAGCACCTACCCTTCACCGTCTATTTGCCCATGCCTTGAACACTTTGCCTTGGACCGCTGATTCCCCCGTTTAGCATCGCAGGATGTGGAAGATCCCATCACGCCCTCGAACGCGAGCGTACAAGCTCGCCTCCGCAGCTTCGTCGCTGTAGGCGATTCGTTCACCGAAGGACTCCCGGACACGCATCCGGACGGCCGTCCGCGCGGTTGGGCCGACCTGGTGGCCGAACGACTGGCCGCCTTCGAGCCGACTTTCCGCTACGCGAACCTCGCGGTACGCGGAAGACTCATGGGACAGATCGGCAACGTCCAGGCCCCCGCGGCCGCGGCCATGGGCCCGGACCTGGTGGCGTTCGCCGGGGGCATCAACGACGTCGCCCGGCCGAACTGCGACCTCGACGCCGTCTGCGAGGAACTGGTGCAGTGCGCGGCGGTGCTGACCGCCTCGTGCCGCCATGTGGTCACCTTCCAGCCGATGGACTACACCCGGCGGATGCCGTCGCTGCAGCGCTTCGCGCCGAAGGTGACCAAGCTGATGCAAGCCGTCGAGCGGGCCCGCGTCGAGCACGGCGTCGTGGTCGTGGACCTGTCGGTCGAGCGCGTATTCGACGATCCGCGGCTGTGGGCGTCAGACCGGGTCCACCTCTCCTACGAGGGGCACCGGCGGGTGGCCGAAGGTGTGCTGGAGGCGCTGGGCTACGAGCCCCTGTTCGACTGGCGCGCCGAGCTGCCCCCGGCGAAGCGGCCGAACCGGATCGTGAAGAAGTGGTCTGACATCGTCTGGCTGGTGAAGTACTTCGCGCCGTGGATCAAACGCAGGCTCACCGGCACGTCTTCGGGTGACGGCGTGCTGCCGAAGCGGCCGAACCTGCTTCCGCTGCTCGAACAGACGGTGACCGACGTGACGGACGCCGTGAACAACGCGGTCAACAGCGCCGGCCTCGCCGCCGCTGGCCTGGGCGGCAGCCTGAACAACGGGGGCCTCGGCGGCGCGCTCGGCGATCAGGCCGCGTAGTTCCCCGTCGGTCGACGACCTGTCACGGGGCGGCCTGACTCGGGCGGCTCGACTGGGTCACGGCGTCACGGGGCTCCGCTGCCGATGCGCGCGGCCAGCACGCGGTCGAGCGCGACGGCCGTGCCGTGGGCGACGGCGCCGGTCAGCACGCCCGCGTCGCCGAGCGCGCTGACCTCGACCCGCGGCGGGTAGGGCACGCGCTTGGCCAGTTCGGCGCGCACGGGGTCGAGCAGCAGGTCGGCGTTCAGGCCGATGCTGCCGGCGAGCACCGCGAGCTCGACGTCCGCGACGGCCGCGATCGGGGCGAGGTACACGGCGATGCGCCGCGCCTCCTCGGCGACGAGCAGCCGGGCCAGGCCGTCCCCGGCGCGGGCGGCGTCGAAGATCTCCTCCGGGGTGACCGGGGCGCGCAGCGCGGTCGGCACGTCGCGGAACTCGATCCAGTCCGCGGCCAGGCGTTCGAACGCGATGCCGCAGGGGTCGTACGGGTTGTTGTCCGCGCCGCCCTCCATGGCGAAGTCGATCTCGCCGGCCGCGCCGTTGCGGCCGCGGTGCAGCCGGCCGCCGAGCACGAGGGCGGCGCCGGTGCCGGTGCCGACGGACAGCACCGCGAAGTCGTCGACCTTGTCGCCGACGCCGCGCCACTGCTCCCCCAGCGCGGCCAGGTGGATGTCGTTCTCCAGCAGCACCGGACGGCTCAGCGGCCAGGCGGAGGTGCCGGCGAAGGCGTCGGTGAGCGCGGCGACCAGGTCGAAGCCGTCCAGGCCGGGGATGACGTCGCCCTGATACACCCGGCCGCTGGACTGCTCCACCACGCCGGGCGCGGCGGCGACGACGACGTGCTCGGCGCCGGCCGGGGGCCCGATCCGCTCGAGCAGGCGGGCGCGCAGCCGGGCGGCCTGGGCGACGACGTCGGTGACGTCCGCGCCGCCGACGTCGACCTGGTCGCGGCCGCGCTCCGCGCCGTCGAGCGCCGCCACGACGCCGCGCAGATAGCGGGCGCCGATGTCGAGGCCGACGACGAAGCCCGCTTCGGACACCGGCTCGAAGAAGAGCGCGCCGTAGGTGGGTCCTTCGCTGCCGGGCCCGGTTTCACGCACCAGGCCGCTGTCGAGCAGGGCGGTGAGGGCGGCGGAGACGGTGGGCTTGGAGATGCCGACACGGCGGGAGATCTCGGCCCGGGAAATGGGGTGTGCCGCGCGGATCGCCTCGAACACCGTCCGCTCGTTGAGCGCCTTGAGCATCGGCGCGGTGGCGGGCTGAAAGCGCGGCGGATCGCTGGTCATGGACGGATATTACGGGAGTGGTTCGGGATTCGGATGGGCGCGTCCGCTTCGCGGGACGTGCTTTTTCCCGGAACACCGTGCTTTCGATGGAACACGGCGCTTGCGGTGCGGCGCCGTGTTCCCGACGGGGACCGCGGGCCTCCCGGTTCTACCGCTGGGACAGGGCCCTGATACGGCGGACCTGTGCGGACCGTTCGGCGGCGCGCTGGGCATCGTAGTCGCGCTGCACCGCGCCGCTGATCAGGCCTTTGGTCTCGATCAGCGCGTCCCGGTCGGCGGCCAGCAGCTCCCGGGTGAACAGCTCCGCCTCGTGGGCCAGGTCGGCGGCCGGGACGACCTGGTTGACGAGGCCGATGCGCAACGCCTCCGCGGCGTCGACCCACCGGCCGGTGGCGCAGATCTCCAGCGCGCGCCCGTAGCCCACCAGGTCGACCAGCGGCTTGGTGCCGCCGAGGTCGGGCACCAGTCCGAGGCTTATCTCCCGCATCGCGAAGCGTGCGTCGTCGGCGACGATCCGCAGGTCGCAGGCGAGCGCGAGCTGGAATCCGGCGCCCACCGCGTGGCCCTGCACGGCGGCCACGCTGATCAGGTCGGTGCGGCGCCACCAGGTGAATGCCTCCTGGAACGCCTCGATCGTCAGTTCGGCGTCCCGGGGGTCGGAGGTGGCCAGGTCGATCAGGGTCTTGCCGGGCTTGCCGGCGTCCCCGACCAGCACGGAGCGGTCCAGCCCGGCGCTGAAGGAGGGGCCCTGCGCGGTCAGCAGCACGGCCCGCACCGCTCCGGGGAGAGCGCGCCCGACCTGCGCGAGCTGCCACCACATCGACGGGGTCATCGCGTTGCGCTTGGCGACCCGGTCGAGGGTGACGGTGGCCAGTTCGCCGTCCACGGTCAGCCGCACGCCGGCCTTCGCGGCGGCGGCCTGCTGTTCGGCCGTCCAGAAGTCGTACACCGGAGCGATGTGCGCCGCCGAGTCCGCTGACTCCGCGGAGTCGGGAGTGTCCCGAGAGTCCTGGGAGTCCGCGGTGCGTGCCTGCACCGTTCCAGCTTTCATGTCCATCCGTCCGCCTCCCTCGTCGCCGCGTATAGAGCCTTTGACAATATAGTCAGCGCGGCGGGGCGCACGATGGGGTACTCGGTCGAAAACGTGCGCGTGTGACGAGGATCGCGCGGCGGCGCAAAGTTGCGCTTGAGAGTCGCGTCGCTGGCCTGAGCGCCCGGCGCTCGCGGCGCGCGAGACTGTGCGGCTCCAGCTCCAGAGCCCCTCACGAACGGTGGAGTCGGAACGCTCATGCGTTCGAGAGCCGCGGCGCGCCCGTGCGCCCGGGACGAACGGCGCATGAGACTACGCGGCCCCGGTTCCGGAGCTGCTCGTGAGCTCCGGAACCGGGGCGGGTACCGTCGTTGCCGACCCTCGGGTCGCTACGCCGTCTTCGCCTTGCCGCGCGTGGCGCCACCGCGCCCGCGCAGGATCACACCGGACTCGCTGAGCATCCGGTGCACGAAGCCGTACGACCGGCCCGTCTCCTGGGCCAGGGCGCGGATCGATTCGCCCGATTCGTACTTGCTCTTCAGATCGGTCGCGAGCTGCTCTCGCGCGGTGCCGGTGACCCGGCTGCCCTTCTTGAGAGTCTCGGCCACACGTGCCTCCTATGAGGGTGTGCGGGGCCCCTGCCCCGCATCTCAAACGTGAGTTCGGATGTTGTCGTCCACACGGGCGTGTGGGGCGCGGCACCCTGGAACCGTGGGCGCGGGCGTCGCCACACCCCGCACTGTGGAAGTGCGCTCTGGTCACCCATGATCACCCCTCGGCGGCAAGTTGACCACCGATTCCGTTCAACAAGTCGCAGGTTATTCCCGCGGCCGTCATAAGATTTGCCCGGCCTTGATCGGTTTTGTTGGGATGTTGGCCAGACACCGTTATCGTACTGTTACCTCGGCTACCGACGTCCTGTCGGCACGCACGGCCTCGAGAACGGTTCCGAGGTATCAGGGCACCGATCAGAAGCGTCGCAGGCAGGGCCGCGGATGTCGGCCGGCGGGACGTCCGCGCCCGGCCGCGCCGGGGCGGCGCGGACAGTCCGGTCAGGCGAGCGCGACGAGATCCCGGTAGCCCTCGTTCCAGAGATCCTCGACCCCGTCCGGCAACAGGATGAGCCGTTCGGGTGCCAGCGCGTCCACGGCGCCCTCGTCGTGGGTGACCAGCACGACCGCGCCCTCGTACGAGCGCAGCGCCCCCAGGATCTCCCCGCGGCTGGCCGGGTCGAGATTGTTGGTCGGCTCGTCGAGCAGCAGCACGTTCGCGCTGGACACCACGAGCGTGGCCAGGGCCAGGCGGGTCTTCTCGCCGCCGGAGAGCACCCCGACCGGCTTGTCCACGTCGTCACCGGAGAACAGGAAGGAGCCGAGCACCTTGCGCACCTCGACCAGGTCCAGGTCGGGCGCGGCCGTGCGCATGTTCTCCAGGACCGTGCGCTCGGGGTCGAGGGTCTCGTGCTCCTGCGCGTAGTAGCCCATCTTCAGCCCGTGGCCGGGCTCGACCTTCCCGGTGTCGGCGTCCTCGATCCCGGCCAGCAGCCGCAGCAGCGTGGTCTTGCCCGCGCCGTTGAGCCCGAGCACCACGACCCGCGAGCCGCGGTCGACGGCCAGGTCCACGTCGGTGAAGATCTCCAGCGAGCCGTAGGACTTCGACAGCCCCGAGGCCATCAGCGGGGTCTTGCCGCAGGCGGCCGGCTTCGGGAAGCGCAGCTTGGCGACCTTGTCCGCCTGCCGCACCTCCTCCAGGCCCGACAGCATCCGCTCCGCGCGGCGGGCCATGTTCTGCGCGGCGACGGTCTTGGTCGCCTTGGCCCGCATCTTGTCGGCCTGCGCCATGAGCGCCCCGGCCTTCTTCTCCGTGTTGGCCCGCTCGCGGCGGCGGCGCCGCTCGTCCGACTCGCGCTGCTCGAGGTAGTTCTTCCAGCCCATGTTGTAGACGTCGATGGCCGTGCGGTTGGCGTCGAGGTGGAAGACCTTGTTGACGCAGTACTCGACCAGTTTGACGTCGTGCGAGATGACGACGAACCCGCCCTTGTAGTTCTTCAGGTACTCGCGCAGCCACACGATCGAGTCGGCGTCGAGGTGGTTGGTCGGCTCGTCGAGCAGCAGCACCTCGCTCTCGCCGAACAGGATCCGGGCCAGTTCCACCCGGCGCCGCTGCCCGCCGGACAGGGTGTGCAGCGGCTGGCCGAGCACCCGGTCGGGCAGGCCCAGGCTGGCCGAGATGGTCGCCGCCTCGGATTCGGCCGCGTAGCCGCCGTTCGCCAGGAATGCCGTCTCAGCATTCGCATACCGGCGCATCGCCCGCTCGTGCTCGGCCGCGTCGGCGGAGCCCATCTTCTGCTCGGCGGCGCGCATCCGGCGCACCGCCTCGTCCAGGCCGCGCGCGGACAGGATGCGGTCGCGGGCGAGGACGTCCAGGTCGCCGGTGCGCGGGTCCTGCGGCAGGTAGCCGACCGGTCCGGAGCGGGTGATCGTGCCGGCCGCCGGCAGCGTCTCGCCGGCGAGCGTTCTGGTAAGGGTCGTCTTGCCGGCGCCGTTGCGGCCCACCAGCCCGATCCGGTCGCCGGGCCCGACCCGGAACGACACCGGCTCGAGCAAGACGCGGGCCCCGGCGCGCAGTTCGACCTGGGAGGCGGTGATCACCGGCCCATCTTACGCGAGCCAGGTTGCGCACCCGCTCCGATTGACGGCGCACCCCTTTGCCCCCGGGCGCCCCTCATGACGCCACTCTCACTTTTCGCTCATTACGCGCCACCTGTCCTTGATGTAATATTCGCAGTCTAGGCGCCAAGTTTGCACAGGGGCCGTGCAGCGGCGGAGGGGTCACGAACGTCGCACCGCACCTGCCGCCAGATACCTGTTCACTACGGTGGTCGGGGCCGCCGAGCGAGGGGGGTTGACTGATGACCTCTTCCCATTGCCCCGCGCTGCCGAGCCTGCGCAGCCCGTTCCCCACGGCGATGCACCGGCACACGCCCGCCGCCGAGGCCGGCACGCTGGCCTGGGCCGACCAGTTCGGCCTGCTGACGGACCCGGCGACGCGGCGCAGGCTGGTCGGGACCCGCAGCGCCCGGCTGGCCGGGCGGGTCAGCCCGCGCGCGACGCTGCCGGGGCTGCTGCTCAACACCGACTGGCAGACCTGGCTGTTCCTGTTCGACGACGCGTTCTGCGACGAATCAGAGTTCGGCGCCCGGCCGCCCGCGATGATCGGGCTGGCCGCGCAGGTGCTCGCGGTCATGGAGACCGGGCAGGTGCCGCCGACTGACACCGGGCCGGTCGGCGCGTTCCTCACGGCCTTGGTCGATCTGCGCGGCCGGCTCGCCGCGTTGGCCACGCCCGGGCAGCTGGCCAGATTCACCGCCGCGGTCACCGGGTATCTCCTCGCGCTGACCTGGGAGGCGGCGCACCGCGAGGCGGGGGTTCCGGCCACGCTGAGGGAGTATCAGGTGATGCGGCGGCACAGCGGCGCGGTGCCGACGTGCCTGGCGCTGATCGAGGTCGTCAACGGGTTCGAGCTGCCGGAGCGGGTCGTGTGGCAGGCGGGGCTCGGCGAGGCGAGCGCGGCCGCGGCCGACGCGACCAGCTGGGCCAACGACATCCTGTCCTACCCGAAGGAGGTCCGGCGCTCCGCGCACGTGCTGAGCCTGCCCGCGGTGCTGGCCCGGGAGTACGGCATCTCCGCCGTGCAGGCCCTGCGCGAGGCCGCGGCGCTGTACGACGAACGGATCCGCGCGTACCAGGAGCTCGAGGCGCCGCTCTTGGCTGAGGGCAATCCCCTGGTCAACCTGTACCTCGCGGACCTGCGCGCGTGGATCGCGGGGAATCTGGCCTGGTCGTACGAGACGGGCCGGTACGGGCTCGGCATCGCCGCCTGACCGGCCGCGGCCGGCCGGAATCAGCGTTCTTCGACGATCAGCGGCACGACGCCGGGGTGCAGGGTGATGCGGGCGACGGGGCGCACGACCGACGCGGGCACCGGCCTGACGGTGTATCGGGAGAACACGACGGCCACGGTGGTGAGGATCTGGCTCATCGCGAAGCCCTCGCCCAGACACGCGTGCGGGCCGAGGCCGAACGGCAGGAAGTGCGGCCGCGGCGGGTCGGTCTCCCCGTCCTGCCAGCGGCCGGGGTCGAAGCGGTACGGATCGGTGTAGATCTCCGGATCGCGGTGCAGCCCGTAGAAGTTGAGCAGGACCTGCGCGCCCGCGGGGATCGTCACGTCCGCGACCGACATCGCCTCCATCGGGCGGCGGCCGAGGATCCACCCGGCGGGATACAGACGCAACACCTCGGTGACCAGTCGCCTGGTGAAACGCAGAGCGCTGAGGTCCGCGGCGCGCGGCAAGGACGCGCCGACGACCTGTTCCGCCTCTCGCTGGACCTCGCGCTGCGACTCGGGGTCGCCGGACAACACGTGCAGGATCCAGGACAGCGTCCCCGCGGTGGTCTCGGTGCCGGCCAGCAGCACCGTCATGATCTCGTCGTGTGCCTGCGCGTCGGTCATCCCGCGCAGGTCGTCGTCAACGGCCGCGAGGATGGTGTCGAGCAGGCAGTGCGCGGTCTGGGCGCCGGACGGGTCCGCTGCGGCGGCCGCCCGGCGCTCGGCGACCATCCGGTCCGCCAGGGCGTCCAGGTCTGTCAGGGCCCGATCGAACGCCCGGTTTCCGGGCGTCGGGAGGCGGTCCAGGACCGGGAGGGGCAGCACGGCCCGGCGCCCCATACCGCCGAGCAGCGTCGGGAGCGCCGCCAGCACGGTGCCCGCGGCGGGCGATTCGGCGGACGTGCCGGCGCCCACGTCGAACATCGCGCGGGCGACCACGGACATCGACAGGGCCCTCATCTCCGCCCCGGCGTCGATGCTCGGAACCGTCGGCCAGCGCCCCGCCGCCTCCTGCGCCGCCTGTGCCATGACGGGCACGTACGTCTCCACGTGCGCGTGGTCGAAGGCGGGTCGCAGGAGTCTGCGCTGGCGCCGGTGCTTCACGGGATCCGCGGTCGTGCCCACGCCGTCGCCCATCAGCGTCCGCAGTTGGTCGAACTGGAAGCCCTTGTCGTAGCGGGCGGCGTCGGCCACGAGGATCTGCTTGATCGCGTCCTGACCGTTGACCAGGTACGCGGCCTTCGGCCCGAGGCGCAGGGACACCACATCGCCGGCCCGGTACGCCCGCGTGAGGAAGCGGAGCGGGTCGCGCAGCAGCGCGGGGGCGTGGCCGAGCAACGGCCAGGCGCCGGGCATCCGGGCGGCCCGGCGGGGTTGGAGTTCGAGAGCTGAGGCGGTCACCGTCTCCGGCACCTCCCGTCATCCAACACTGACTCACCGTTACGGTAATCGCATCATTTTGGAGCGGAAAGGGCGCACGGGAGGACGCGTCGGCGCCGCGAGCGCCGTATCCTTGAGAAAAGCCACCCCGGAGAGCGACCGCTCGACTACGGTAGGCGTGGCGTGCGCTATACGAACGCGTATGTCCTGCTCACCTCCGTATGACGTCCCCGGATATTTGAGAACGATGATCGACAGCGACGACGCGAGTGCGCGGCAGGAGGAACGGATGGCATCGCCCGAAGGGCTGTTCCCGGCGGGCGAAGCGAAGCCGGACCACCCGGAAAGGGTGGCGTCGTGGCCGCGTCTCGACTTCGTGCCGAGCGGGGTCAACGCCTCGGCCGGATTCTTCACCTGGCACCTGGAGACCGGCGACGTGGTCTGCGATGAGCAGACCTTCCGCCTGCACGGGCTGCCCCCGGACGCCGAGCCGCGGTTCGAGACCTTCCTGCGCCAGGTGCCCGCGGGGGACGTGGACCGGCTGCTGCACGCGATCGATCCGCTGCTCGCCAAGGTCGGCGACTACATCCTGGAGTACCGGGTGCGCTGGCCGGACGGGGCCATGCACACGCTGGAGACGCGCGGCCGGGTGGTCGCGGGGCCCGACGGGCGGCCGCTGCGCTCGATGGGCGTGATCGCGGACGTCACCGAGCGGCGCGCGGCCGAGGAGGCGGCGCGGGCGGAGGCGCTCGCTTCGGCCCGGATCCAGCAGGTCATGACGGGACTCGCGGCCGCGTCGACGCTGGAGGAGGTGCGCGCGGCGGTGTGCGCGGCGCTTCCGGCCCTCGGCGCGGACGTGTTGTTCGTCGCGGACGCCGGACGGCCGGTGGAGGTGCTGCTCGCGTGCGGGCGCGGAGCGGAGCGGATGGGCCCGTTTCAGGCCCTGGACGAGGGTCCGGTGCGCACCGCGGTGGCGCTGGACATCCCGCTGTTCTTCTCCACCAGGGCGGAGATGGCGCGGCGGTTCCCGGTCGCGGCGGACGCGGTCGAGGCCGCAGGCGGCGAGGCGGTGGCGTTCCTGCCGCTGTCCGGGCTGCCCCGGATGCGCGGGATCTGCGTGCTCGGATACGCGCGGCCGACCGTCTTCGACGAGACCGAGCGCACGGTGCTGATCCTGGCCGCGAGCGCGATCGGCCAGGCGGTGTACCGGGCGACCATCCACGACACCGAGCACACCATCGCCCTCGCGCTCCAGGAGGGGATGCTGCCGCGGACGCTGAAGTTCGGGCCGGGCGTGCGGGCGGCGCGCCGCTACGCGGCGGTGACCACGGGCATCCAGGTGGGCGGCGACTGGTACGACTCGGTGCCGCTGGACGACGGCTCGACGATCCTCATCATCGGGGACGTCGAAGGGCACAACGTCCACGCGGCGGGGATGATGTACCGGCTTCGCAGCACCGTGCGCGCGTACGCGGCCGAGAACCATCCGGTCGAGGAGATCCTGCGGCGCGCCAACGAATACGTGGCGGAGGTCAACGAGGAGGCGGACCAGCCGCTGTTCGCGACCTGCCTCGTGGCGCGCGTGGATCCGGCGACCCGCACGGTGACCGCGAGCCGGGCCGGGCACATACCGCCGATCGTGGCGCCGCCCGGGCGGGGCGCGCGGGTGCCGCACAACGAGGTCGGCGTTCCGCTCGGGATCGCGCCGGACGCGCGGTACCCGGTCTGGCGTATGCCGTACCAGGCGGGCACATATCTGTTGTTGTGTACCGATGGTCTGCTGGAGAGCAGCGACAACGACCTGGATTCAGGCATCGCGCGGACACTTTCCACGCTGGACCGCATGCGCGACGCGGGGCTGGATCTCGAGGAGCTGGCGGACCTCGTGCTCGACGTCAATCGGCCGGCCGGGGGTCTGTGGAAGGACGACGTCGCGCTGCTGCTCGCTCAGCTGGACTAGTGTCCTGCGCCTGGCACCGTTGTAGATATCGGGGTTGTAGATGTCGGGCGTAGGACACTAGCGTCGCGGACAGGCCGGCGCTGCCGCGATCCTTGGGTGTCAGCACCCGCACGAAGCGTCGTCCACGGGCGCGGCCAGCGGATCCGCGGCTGGATCGCGCCGACCCCACGCGCTGTCGTAGGTGTATCCCTCGCGGACCCAGTACTCGAATCCGCCGATCATCTCCTTGACGGGATAGCCGAGTGCGGCGAACGCGAGCGCCGCCTTGGTCGCGCCGTTGCAGCCGGGGCCCCAGCAGTAGGTGACGACCGGAGTGCCGGACGGGACGAGATCCGCAAGTGTGCCGTCCGCGGCGCGTGCGGCGATCTGGCGGGTCGGCAGGTGGACCGCGCCCGGGACGCGGCCCTGCGCCCACGACTCGGACGAACGGGTGTCGACGAGCACGAACGCGGTGCCGATCAGCGCCTGGTCGGCGTGTACGTCGGAGACATCGGCCTCGAGCGACAATCGTGCGGCGAAGTGGGCGACTGCGATTCCACTGGCGGCCGGCGGCACGGACATCACGGTCGACGTCGCGGCGACGCTCGGCGTTGGCGGGATTGGCGGGATTGCCGTCGTGTCGGTCACGCTCACACTCAGTCCCTTTCAAGACGACCGGTCATTTTTGCTCCTCGCAGGTCGCGGGGATATTCCGATGTTCGCTGGGAGCATTGGGCGGCTGCCAGTGGCGTGAATGCCGACTATCGCTAAAATCACGCCATGCCTGTCGCGAGCAGCGTCGAGATCTCCGCGCCGGTCCGGACTCAGGCGCCGCACACCATGGCGGTCTACGCGTTCGACGGCATGTCGCCCTTCGAGCTCAGCTGCGTCGTCGAGGTCTTCGGACTGCCCCGGCCGGAGTTCGGCGTGCCCTGGTACGAGCTGAAGGTGTGCGCGCAATCGCGCCGCCCGATGCGGGCGGTCGGCGGCTTCACCCTGGCCACCGAATACGACCTCGACGATCTCGCGGCGGCGGACACCGTCGTGGTGACCGCCGTGCCCGACGTGCGCGGCGAAGTCCCGGCAGCACTGGTGGAGGCGTTGCGGCGGGCTCACGCACGTGGCGCCCGGATCGTGTCGATCTGCTCCGGAGCCTTCGCCCTGGCCGCCGCCGAGCTGCTGGACGGCCTCGAGGCGACGACGCACTGGCAGTACGCTGCGCTGCTGGCCGAGCGCTATCCGGCGGTGCGGGTCGATCCGGACGTCCTCTACGTCGACCACGGCCGGATCCTCACCAGCGCGGGCAGCGCCGCCGGACTCGATCTGTGCCTGCACCTGGTACGCGTGGACCACGGGCCGGCGATCGCGAACGCCGTCGCCCGCCGCCTGGTCCTGCCACCGCACCGGGACGGCGGCCAGGCGCAGTTCGTCGAGGCCCAGTTCCCCGCGGCGCCCGGCCCGCAGCGCGACGGCGGCGGGGTGGCCCGCTCCATGCACTGGGCCCTGGAGAATCTGGCCGCGCCCCTCGCGGTCGCCGACCTGGCCCGGGTGGCGGGCATGTCGCAGCGCAGCTACCTGCGCAACTTCGCCCACGCGACCGGTACTTCGCCGCTGCGCTGGCTGGTGGGCCGACGGATCGCGGCGGCTCGCGCGCTGCTGGAGAGCACCGACGAGCCGGTGGAGCGGATCGGCGCGGCGGTGGGCTTCGCCGATCCGGCGACCTTCCGGCACCACTTCGGCCGCGCGACGGGCACGTCCCCTTCCGCATATCGGCGCGCCTTCCACGCATAGCCGAATCGCCTATCACCTCGTATAACCGCATCGCGCAACCGCATCACGTGCCACTCTGCGCGCAGCTGCGTGCCACCCCGCTAAGTCCCATCGCGTGCCGCCCTGCGTGCAGCCGCGTCACATGCCACCCCTACCTGCGGGTCCGAGAATCGGGATCGCGAGTGACCGGTCACTTTGAAAGCGCTCGTCTCCACCCGCCGGTGCGATGATCGGACCATGGAGCACGAATGGCATGAGGTCGGCGAGCGGGTCTTCCGCAAGCGATTCGACCCGTGCGACGTGACGGTCACGGCGGTCGTCGGCACCGACGGCGTGGCCGTCGTCGACACCCGCTGCTCGGTCGCCGAGGCGCGCGAGGTCGCCGAGCAGATCCGCCGCTTCACATCCGCGCCGGTCCGCTGGGTGGTCAACACGCATGCCCACTTCGACCACGCGTGGGGCAACGCGGAATTCCTCGCCCCGCGGCAGGATCCGCCCGCCCGGATCTGGGGCCACGCGAGCCTGCCGGCGAGGTTCGACCTCGACGACCCGTTCGTCGCCGACATCCTCCGGCAGATGCGCGCGGCGGGCCCTGAGTGGGCGGCCCAGGTCGCCGGACTCGAACTCGTCCCGCCGACCGAGCTGGTCCACGAGTCCGCGACGATCGATCTGGGCGGCCGACTGCTGGAACTGCGCCACCACGGCCGCGGCCACACCGACGCAGACCTGTGGATCCGGATCCCCGACGCCGGGGTCGTGCTGGCCGGCGACCTGGTCGAGGAGTCCGGGCCGCCCGCCTTCGGGCTCGACTCCTTCCCGATGCAGTGGGCGGCGACGCTGGACCGCGCGCTGGACTGGATGGGTCCGGACGCGATCATCGTCCCCGGGCACGGCGAGCCGGTGGGGCGGGAGTTCGTCTCCACGCAGCGCGGCATGATCGACGCCGTCGCGCGGGAGATCGCCCGCCTGCACGCCGCCGGTGTGAAGGCCGCCGACGCGCCGGCCGAGGGGACTTGGCCGCTGACGACAAAGGAGTTGCGCGACGCGATCGCGCGCGGCTACGCCGAACTCACGTAGGCCGATAACCTCCGGGGATGGCGTCCCACCGCGACGAACTCGTCATCGAGCAAATCTGGCGCTACCC
>NZ_DASZGI010000234.1:0-15036 GCF_035938995.1 Actinocrinis sp. | reverse complement strand
GTCGGCTTGTCCAGTCCGTGCGCGGACTGCAGTTCCTCGTTGTTCGACGAACCGCTGACCGGCACCGGGCGGGTGTGCGGCACGTCCGCCAGCAACGCCCCCAGCGCCACGATCGTCGTCACCCCGAGGTCCCTGGCCAGGTCGAACAGCTCCTCGCAAAAGGAGCGCCAGCGCATGTTCGGCTCGATCCCGTGGACGAGGACCACGTCCCGGAAAGCCGGCTCCGCCGAACCGGTCCGGGAGGCGGCCACCGGCACCCGCGCGACCGAGAAACGCGTGGTGGGCCAGACGATCTCCCGCTCACCGTCGTCGCCGAGTGCCAGGGTCGGCCGGTTGACCTGGAAATCATAGTAATCCTCGGCGTCCATCGCGCCGAACAGGTCCGAATCGAGCACGTCCGCCAGGTGCCGGACCGCGTTGGACGCGGCGTCGGCGGCGTCGTTCCACCCCTCGAACGCCGCGACCATCACGGGGTCGACCAGCTCGGGCAGCTCCTCGAGCTCGATCACCCGCGCCTCCTCGTCGTCATCGGCCCTGTGCGACGGGCGCCCAGGAGATCCCAAAAAACCGCAGCGGCACTCGGATGGCGCACGCCGCTCTCAGCCTACGCCCGTGAGACGGTCCGCCGCCGGGTGCGCGCCCGTCGGTACCCTTGAAGAGCGAAGGGCCGCACGGCCGGGAGAAATAGTCTGTCCCCGAGTCCGTCCGGGCGGCGGCGCGGACCCGTCTCGGGACCGCGACCGGAGGCGCCTGGCCGGGCTTCGAGTCCGCCATCGCAGAGAGGGCATGCCCATGACCGCCACCGCCGCCGAACTGCGCCGGGCGCTTTCCGCGCGAGTCGTCGTCGCGGACGGAGCAATGGGCACGATGCTGCACGCCCACGAGCCGACCCTGGACGACTACCAGGGCCTCGAAGGGTGCGTCGACGTTCTGAACGCGTCGCGACCCGACATCGTCCGCTCCGTGCACGACGCCTACTTCGCCGTCGGCGTCGACGCGGTCGAGACCAACACTTTTGGCGTAAACCTCTCCGCTCTCGGCGAGTACGGGATCGCGGACCGCATCTATGAACTCGCAGAGGCGGGAGCGCGCCTGGCTCGCGAGGTCGCCGACGGCTACAGCACCCAGGACCGGCCGCGCTGGGTGATCGGCTCGATCGGACCCGGGACCAAGCTGCCGTCCCTCGGCCACTTGACGTATGGCGCGCTGCGCGACGGCTACCAGCAGCAAGCCGCAGGGCTCATCGCGGGCGGGGCGCACGCGTTGCTCGTCGAGACCAGCCAGGATCTGCTGCAGGTGAAGGCGGCGATCGTCGGCGTCCGGCGTGCGCTGAAGGCCGCCGGTGTCGACCTTCCCGTCATGGCACAGGTGGCAGTCGAGACCACCGGCACGATGCTCCTGGGCTCCGAGATCGGTGCGGCGCTGACGTCGCTGGAGCCGCTCGGCATCGAAATGATCGGTCTCAACTGCTCGACCGGCCCCGCCGAGATGAGCGAGCACCTGCGCTACCTGGCCAAGCAGGCGAGCATCGGCCTCTCCTGCATGCCGAATGCCGGCCTGCCGGTACTCGGCCAGCATGGTGCGGACTTCCCGCTCACCCCCGTGGAACTCGCTGACGCGCTCGACACCTTCGCGCGCGACTACGGCCTCTCGCTCGTCGGGGGTTGCTGCGGCACGACACCCGAGCATCTTCGGCAGGTCGTCGAGCGGGTCCGCGGCCGGGAGATCGTCCGCCGCTCGCCCCGGCCCGAGCCCGGCGCCGCCTCGCTCTATCAAACCGTCCCGTTCCGGCAGGAGACCTCGTTCCTGGCGATCGGGGAGCGGACGAACGCGAACGGATCCAAGGCGTTCCGCGAGGCGTTGCTGGCGGAGGACTGGAACGCGTGCATCGAGATCGCCAGGGCCCAGATCCGCGACGGCGCACACCTACTGGACCTATGCGTGGACTATGTCGGCCGCGACGGGGCGGCTGACATGCGCGAGGTGGCGGGCCGGATGGCCACCGCCTCGACGCTGCCGATCGTGCTCGACTCGACCGAGCCGAACGTCCTCGAGGCAGGGCTCGAACTACTCGGTGGCCGAGCGGTGATCAACTCGGTCAACTACGAGGACGGGACCGGCCCCGACTCCCGCTTCGCCCGAACGATGGCGCTGGTCGCGGAGCACGGCGCGGGTGTGATCGCGCTGACCATCGACGAGGAGGGCCAGGCCCGCACCGCCGAGCGGAAGGTCGCGGTCGCCGAACGGCTGATCGCCGACATCACGAGACCGAGGGAGGCAGGCGGCTGGGGCGTGCGCGAGTCGTCGATCCTGGTCGACTGCTTGACCTTCACGATCGCCACCGGCCAGGAAGAGTCCCGGCGGGACGGGCTCGAGACGATCGAGGCCATCCGAGAGCTCAAGCGGCGCCACCCCGGCGTGCAGACCACGCTCGGCTTGTCGAATATCTCCTTCGGTCTGAACCCGGCCGCGCGCCAGGTGCTCAACTCCGTTTTCCTGCACGAATGCGTCGAGGCCGGCCTCGACTCGGCGATCGTGCACGCCTCGAAAATCCTGCCGATCTCGCGGATCCCAGAGGAGCAGCGCGAGGTCGCGCTCGACCTGGTGTACGACCGGCGTCGGCCGGCCGCGGACGACGAGCCTGCCTACGACCCTCTCACTCGCTTCCTTGAGTTGTTCGAGGGAGTGTCGGCGGCGTCGGCAAAGGCGTCGCGCGCGCAGGAACTCGCCGCACTACCGCTCGAGGAACGGCTCCAGCGGCGCATCGTCGACGGCGAGCGCAACGGCCTCGAAGCGGACCTCGACGAGGCGCTCACCACCCGATCGGCCCTCAGCGTCGTCAACGAGGTGCTGCTCGAAGGCATGAAGACAGTCGGCGAACTGTTCGGCTCCGGCCAGATGCAGCTTCCCTTCGTCCTGCAGTCGGCCGAAGTGATGAAGAACGCGGTCGCGTACCTGGAGCCGCACATGGAGAAGAGTGACTCTTCGGGTAAGGCGACCATCGTGCTGGCCACAGTCAAGGGTGACGTGCACGACATTGGCAAGAACCTGGTCGACATCATCCTGACCAACAACGGCTACAGCGTTGTCAACCTCGGCATCAAGCAGCCGATCTCCTCCATCCTGCAAGCGGCGGAAGAACACGACGCCGACGTGGTCGGCATGTCCGGACTGCTCGTGAAATCCACCGTGGTCATGAAGGAGAACCTGCAGGAGATGAACGCGCGCGGCGTCGCCAGCCGCTGGCCGGTTCTTCTGGGTGGAGCAGCGCTGACCCGCGCCTACGTGGAACAGGATCTCGCCGAGCTGTACGAGGGAGAAGTGCGTTACGCCCGCGACGCGTTCGAGGGCCTGCGACTGATGGACGTGGTCGCGGCAGTCAAGGCCGGTACTCCCGGTGCGGCTCTGCCCGAACTGCGCAAGCGCCGCGTGGCTCCGGCGAGTCAGCTCATCGTTACCGAACCGGGTGAAATGCCCGAGCGTTCGGACGTCGCGACCGACAACCCCGTGCCCACCCCGCCGTTCTGGGGCACGCGTGTGATCAAGGGCATCGCGCTCGCCGATTACGCGTCGTGGCTCGATGAGCGCGCCACGTTCCTCGGTCAGTGGGGGTTGCGTGGAACGCGTGGTGGTGGCGGCGCGGTCCGTGACCGTGGCACGCAATCTGGCGGCTCGCAGGGCCAGAAGGCCGGCCCGACTTACGAAGAACTGGTCGAGACCGAGGGACGTCCGCGCCTGCGCATGTGGCTCGACCGCCTGCACACGGGGAACTTGCTGGAAGCCGCCGTCGTCTACGGCTACTTCCCCGCCGTCTCCAAAGGCGACTCATTGATCGTGCTCGACGAACACGGAAACGAACGCACCCAGTTCGCCTTCCCGCGCCAGCGGCGTGACCGGCACCTGTGCCTGGCCGACTTCTTCCGCCCACAAGACGGCGGCGAGACCGATGTCGTGGCGTTCCAGCTGGTCACCGTCGGATCCAGGATCGCCGAGGAGACGGCGAAGCTGTTCGCGGGCAATGCCTACCGCGACTATCTCGAGCTGCACGGCCTGTCCGTCCAGCTCACCGAGGCACTCGCCGAGTACTGGCACGCCCGGGTGCGCGCCGAGCTCGGATTCGGCGCCCAGGATCCGGCCACACTGGACGGAATGCTCAAGCTCGATTACCGCGGCGCGCGCTTCTCCCTCGGCTATGGCGCCTGCCCGAACCTCGAGGACCGAGCAAAGATCGTCGAGCTGCTCGAGCCGTCCAGGATCGGCGTGGACCTGTCCGAGGAGTATCAGCTGCACCCCGAGCAGTCGACCGACGCCATCGTGATCCACCATCCTGAAGCGAAGTACTTCAACGCGTGAGCGCCCGCGCGACAGACCGGAAAGCGAAACATTGCACACACCCCCCGATGCCGTGCTGTTCGACATGGACGGCACCCTGATCGACTCCGAGCCGATCTGGTTCGACACCGAGGTGGCCATCCTGGCGGAGTTCGGGTACCGACTCGGGCCCGAGCACTGGCCACGGGTGCTCGGGCAGCCGAACGAGGTCGCCGTCGCGTACCTGCTGGAAGTCAGCGGGATCCCGCTGACACCAGAACAGCTGAACGTACGGATCGAGGACGCGATGGCCGAGCGCCTGGGCCAGGGCATGGACCTGATGCCCGGAGCGAAAGAGCTGTTGACCGCACTGGACTCGGCGGGCATGCCGACCGCACTGGTGTCGGCGTCCTCGCGGCGGATTGTCGATGCCTGTCTCGCCTCGATAGGCCCCGATCATTTCTGGTTCACCGTCTCGGGTGACGATGTGACACTCGGCAAGCCGGACCCGGAACCCTACGTCAAGGCCGCCCGGTTGCTCGAGGTTGAACCGGAGCGCTGCGTTGTCATCGAGGATTCGCCCAACGGAACCGCGTCCGGGATTGCGGCCGGATGCCGGGTGGTGGCGATATCGCACGTGGCTGTGATCCCGCCGCATCCGCGCCTGACGATGATGGACTCGATCGCGGCGGTCAACCTGGACACGCTGCGCGCTTTGTTCTGAGATGCTCACATGGTTGTTATCCGAACCCCAGTAGGCTCGGTCCGTCCTGCCTGATCCGCAGGCCGGTCACGGGCAGAAGTCGGAATCAAGGGGTTCGGCAGTGGCGGAGCGCAGTTGGTTGGTGCAACAGTTCTACGCACGGCGAGGCTTTCTAGCGGGTATCGCGGTAGGGCTCGCCGCCACCCTGACCGTGGTGGGATTGGTGATGAGCGGCTCGTTCGGAGGTTCGAAGCAGGCAGCGACCGGCGCCGTGTCTTCGCCGAGCGCGCAACCTGCAGGAGCGGGGTCGCCGACCGACATCTCGTCGTCCGACTCCACCGGCGACGACGAGACCCAGCCCAGCTCGAGCGCCGGGCCGCTCACGTCGGTGGCGCCCTCGGCACCCGCAGTCTCCGGGCCGATTGCGCTGGCTGGATGGAAGCTGACCCTGCCGGTCGACTCCGCAGGAAGTCTCAGCGGGACCGCCAAGCAGCTCAGCACCGCCGCAGTCACCGAGCCGTGGTTGACCAGCAATGCTGACGGAAGCCTCACGTTCTGGGCTCCGTCGTCCGGTGCGACAACGGCCAACTCCCAGCATGCGCGTACTGAGCTGGTCTCGACGAACGACTGGATGTTCGGCAGCGGAGTTCACACGCTCAGTGCGACGGTAAGCGTGAGCCAGGTACCGCAGTCCAATCCGGACATCTGCGTCGGCCAGGTGCACGGCGGTGGTTCGATCAAGTCGATCCCGTTCGTGATGTTGCACTACCGCGACGGGAACATCGTCGTCATCGTCAAGCAGGTGCTGCACGGTTCATCGTCGCAGAGCATCACGCTGCTGACCGGCGTGCCGCTCAACGGCACGTTCAGCTACACGATCACGGACAACGGCGACGGCACGCTCGGGCTGTCCGCGACGTACAACGGTCAGACCCAGAAGTCGACCGCGCAGGTCGTCCCGGCGTTTATGGGCACTGATCAGCGCTTCCAAGCGGGCGACTATCAGCAGGCGACGAGCGGTTCTTCGGCCTCCGACGGCGGCCGGGTCACGTTCTATTCGCTCTCCGTGTCCTGATATCCCGACGGTCTGATAATCGGATTTGCAGCTGGGCAGCATGAGGGGTAGCCACCGAGGGGCGCGTGGATGGCGTTACTACCGCGCTACGGAGTTGAGCCGGGAAGCAGAGCGGCGCGATTGGGCGGACGCTGTGCGTGTGCTGGCGCGGATGGCGTCGGCCTGACCGTCAGGCTTGGACGATCTCTATCGCGGGAACGGGAGGCGTCTCGCCGCCGTGCGCAGGGCAGATCGGTTTGAACGAGCACCAGTCGCAGAGTCGGGATGGGCTCGGCGTCCAGCGTCCGGTATGGATCGCTGAACGGATCGCGGCCCAGACGGCGACCACCTTCAGTTCCGTGTAGTGCAGATCCCGTTCGTCCGGATCGTAGGTCAGCAGATCGCCGCTGCCGAGGAAGATCAGCTGGAGCCGTTTGGGCACCACGCCGCGCAGCTTCCACAGCACCAGCGCGTAGAACTTCATCTGGAAGAGGAACTTGGTCTCGAATCCGGGCGACGGTGCCTTACCGGTCTTGTAGTCGACCACGCGCAGCAGGCCGCCCGGAGCGATGTCGAGCCGGTCGACGACTCCGCGCAGTACGAGGCGCTCCTCGCCCTCGCCGACGACCGCTCGCACGAACCACTCCCGCTTGGCCGGCTCGAGGCGGTTCGGGTCTTCCAGCGTGAAGTACTTGCCGAGCAGCGACTTGGCCGTGGCCAACCACTCGGTGACCTCGTCCGGCGAGCTGAACAGGGTGCCGAGCTCCGGGGTCTCGGTGACGAGGCGGTCCCACTCCGGTTCCAGCAGTTCGGCCGCTCGGTCGGGCGTGCGAGATCCGGCCGGCAGGTCGAAGAGCCGGTCGAGCACGGCGTGCACGAGGGTTCCGCGCGTGGCCGCGGGGCTCGGCGGCTCGGGCAGCTTGTCGATGGTGCGCAGCCGAAACAGCAGCGGGCACTGCATGAAGTCGGCCGCCCTCGATGGCGACAGCGCCGCGGGTACACGCACGGGCTGTGGAGGCTGTTCGACCTCGAATAAGGCCCCGGGCTCCGCGCTGTCCGGACCACTGTCGCCCACCATCGTGCCGTCCATGACGCTGACCATAGCGGAAGCCACCGACAGTAATTGTCGGACGGCACACGCCGCACTCTTATCGGTGCGTGGGAATAGTGGAGTGACGGAGATGAAGACTGGTCGATGGTGGTAGAGGGCTGATAGTGGAGGGGTGAAAGGAGCACGAGAGGCTGCGGGAACGGGTAGCGGGAGGTCGATGAGGCGGGGGAGACATGGGAGGTCGATGGGGCGGGGGAGACATGGGTGAGAGGTGAGGCTGGGAGACGTGGGTGGGGGTTGAACGGGCGCGACGGAGGGGTGCGGCAAAGAGCCACAGGGGAACGGGCGGGGAGAGGTGCGGGGACTGGATGGGGTGACGCGCGGGAGCGATGGGTGGGGAACGGGCGAGGGGTGGGGAACCGGTGTGGGGCGAGGAGACGAGTGGGACGGGGACGGGCAGTGGGGGAGTTGAAGCGAGCGAAGAGCGGTGACGGGAGCGGCATGGGGAGCAGGAATGGTGTGCGCCGTGTCGAGGTCGTATGAATCCGATCACCGGAGGCCGACCAAGTCAGCCCACGCCGCCGTATCCACGTAGCATCGCCTATGTGAGCGACGTAAATCCGAATTCGGGCGGCGGTCCCTCTGGCGACACGGGCCGGCCTCCCCAGGCACCCCCGCCGCGGCAGAGCGGCGGCGGGCTGGGCATGGGCAGTCCGTTCGGGATCCCGATCGTCGTCTCGCCGACCTGGTTCTTGATCGCCGCTTTCATCACGTACTACTTCGGCAATCAGCTGGGCGACACTACGCTCGGTGATCGGATCGGGAACGCGCGCTTCCTGGTCGCCTTCAGCTTCGCCGTGCTGCTTTACCTCTCCGTTCTGCTACACGAGTTGGCCCACAGCGTCGTGGCAAAGGCGTTCGGCCTTCCAGTGCGCCGCATCGTCATCTACTTCCTTGGCGGCGTGTCCGAGATCGAGCGCGAGCCGGAGACCCCAGCGCGGGAACTGGCTGTGGCGATAGCCGGACCAGCGCTCTCGTTCGGCCTGGGCGGCATCTTCTACGGCGTGTTCAAGGCGCTGCCTCCGGTCAGCCACACATCCTCGACCGCGCTGATGGTCGCCGCCTACATCCTCATCGCCGTGTGGAGCTCCAACCTGGTGGTCGGAGTCTTCAACATGCTTCCCGGGCTGCCGCTCGACGGCGGACGCGTGCTGCGCTCGATCGTCTGGGCGGTTACCAAGAAGCCCATGAGCGGCACCGTCGCGGCCGCGTGGACCGGGCGCGCGCTGGCCGTGGGCGTGTTGGTCTTCGCCGTCTGGCAGGGGCGGAACCAGAACAACGGCGGCGCCGATCTCTACACGATCACGTGGGCGGCCTTCATCGCGGCGTTCATCTGGATCGGCGCCAGCCAGTCGCTCACCATCGCCAAGCTGCGCGATCGGATCCCCCGGCTCCAGGTCCGCAATCTCACCCGCCGGGCCGTGCCGGTCACCGCGGACCTGCCGCTGTCGGAGGCGCTGCGGAGGGCCGCTGAGATCGGTGCCCGTGCGGTCGTCGTCGTGGACCATGACGGTCGGCCCACCGCGATCGTGCATGAGGCGTCGGTCACCGCCACTCCGCCGGAGCGCCACCCGTGGATACAGGTTGGCGCGCTGTCGCGGGCCCTGCGCCCTGGGATGACTCTGACCACCGATCTCGGCGGGGAGCGGTTGCTAGCCGCCCTGCGTGCTGCGCCGGCGCCGGAGTATCTCGTGACCGAACCGAATGGTGCGATTTACGGTGTGCTGGCGGCGGCGGACGTGGAGCACGCGTTCTTGCGGGGGTGACGGGGATGGGCGCGTGAGCGACCTGGGGAGCTGCACCGCGCCATTAGACTTGAGCATGTGAGTGACACTGTCAGGGATGTCAAGGCACTGCGCGAGCACCGCAGCGGGCCCTTCAAGGCGGGCGACCTCGTCCAGTTGACCGACACCAAGGGACGGCACCATACCTTTCCGCTGCAGCCCGGCAAGCAATTCCACACTCACAAGGGATCGTTCGAGCACGACGCGCTGATCGGGAAGCCGGAAGGCAGCGTGGTGCGCTCCACTGGCGGCATGGACTACGTCGCCCTGCGCCCGCTGCTGTCGGACTACGTCCTGTCCATGCCGCGCGGTGCCGCCGTGGTCTACCCGAAGGACGCTGCGCAGATCGTCGCCATGGCCGACCTGTATCCCGGCGCGCGGGTGCTCGAGGCCGGCGTCGGCTCCGGCGCGCTGACCTGCTCCCTGCTGCGGGCAGTCGGTGACTCGGGAGCCGTGCATTCTTATGAGCGGCGCGAGGACTTCGCCCGCATCGCCGAGCGGAACGTGCGCAACTTCTTCGGCGCCGACCATCCCGCCTGGACCCTCACCGTCGGCGACCTGGTCTCCTCCCTCCGCCCAGACGAGATGGACCGGGTCGTGCTCGACATGCTCGCCCCCTGGGAGTGCGTCGACAGCGTGGCTAAGGTGCTGGTCCCGGGCGGCGTGTTGATCTGCTACGTCGCCACCACCACGCAGCTGTCCCGCACTGTGGAGACTATCCGCGAGCACGGCCGCTTCGCCGAGCCCACCGCCTGGGAGTCGATGGTCCGCACCTGGCACGTCGAAGGACTGGCCGTCCGGCCCGATCATCGGATGGTCGGCCATACCGGCTTCCTGGTCACCGCTCGCCGCACCGCCGACGGAGTGGACCTGCCGCCGCGCCGCCGTCGTCCGGCCAAGGCAGCCGACGCCGACGACGCCTGGTCGCCCTCTCCCGCCGACGACGACCGCGACGCTCAGGCCGCGGCCCGGGAGGCTCGCCTGGCACGGCGGGGCGATCTGCCGTAGTACTATCGCGGCTCATTCCGCGTCCGGCTGGGCCTAAGGGTCACTGCGCCGTGTAAAGCGACGCGGCGGTGGGCGTTGTGTGCCTGAGATATGGGCGCTCGCCCCTATATATGAGGTATAGGCGTCAGGTAAGTCGGCCGGGCACGGTTCTGGATACTCCGGTCAAGCTAAAGAAGCGCCAGTGCGGCGCTAAACTGCGGGTCGGTGCGCCTAAGCCGCGTCCGGACCGGCGATCATCACGCCGTCCGCGACTCGCCGCACGTGGATGCAGTCTCCCGGACATTCCTTCGCCGAGTCGATCACGGCGAGCTCGAGATCGTCCGGCACCGCGGCCTTCGAGCCCCGATCGGTGCACAAGGCGCCCGTGGCATCCTTCACATACGCGAGGCCGTCGATGTCCAGTTCGAAGACGTCTGCGGCGTACTGCGCGCACAATCCGTCACCGGTGCACAGGTCCTGGTCGATCCAGACTTCGAGCCCATCGCTGCTCATCCGGGCAGTCATCCCCATCCGCGTCGTCGTCTACGCCTCGACCCTAACAAGTCGCCACGCGCCGGTCGGAAACCGCGCAGCGCTCCGGAACGCCCTCGACAACGACACCTCGTTCGCGTAATGATCGAGCCCCCGAACGGATCACGCGCGGTGAAGCCCGCGGGCCTGATCCGAACGGGTGCCCGCTGCCCCACATGAACGAGCGGTGAAGGGGGAATTGTGTTCTTGGACGTGTTGCTGACGAAGAGGGGGACACACGCGCCGGCCTCGCGCCGGGCGACCGTTCCCCGCAACGGCACCTCGCCAACAGGTCCCCTGAGAACCGTTTGCGAGTGCCGTTCGTTAGGTAGTGACGTATCGTCGCAGCACCCCGCGAGGAGGTGAGGACCGTGCCAGCCCACGAAGACGACAAGCCTCTGCGCGCCCCCGGATCCCGGTCGGGCCGCGGTGCCAATCCGCTCGGCCCCGAGGCCGACCCCATGGCGCAGGTCGCGTACCTCGAACAGGAGATCGCCGTCCTGCGGCGCCGCCTGGCCGAGGCGCCCCGCGGCAGCCGCGCGCTCGAAGAGCGTGTCGGCGAGCTCCAGGCCACGGTCGCCGGCCTGACCGCGCAGAACGAGCGTCTCGTCGCGACCCTCCGGGACGCGCGCGACCAGATCGTCGCGCTCAAGGAGGAGATCGACCGCCTCGCCCAGCCTCCGTCGGGTTTCGGGGTGTTCCTCGAGGCCAACGAGGACGGCACCGCCGACATCTTCACCGGAGGCCGCAAGCTGCGGGTCACCGTCACCCCCAACATCGAGCTGTCCGAGCTGCGGCCCGGCCAGGAGGTCATGCTCAACGAGGCGCTCAACATCGTGGCCGGCTTCGGCTTCGAGCGCGTCGGCGAGATCGTCATGCTCAAGGAGATCCTCGAGGACGGCGAGCGGGCACTGGTCATCGGCCACACCGACGAGGAGCGGGTGGTCCGGCTCGCCGAGCCGCTGCTGGACACCACCGTCCGGGCCGGCGACGCCCTGCTGCTCGAGCCGCGGTCCGGATACGTCTACGAGCGGGTCCCGAAGTCCGAGGTCGAGGAACTGGTCCTGGAGGAAGTCCCGGACATCGACTACCACGACATCGGAGGGCTGACCGGGCAGATCGAGCAGATCCGCGACGCGGTCGAGCTGCCCTACCTGCACCCCGACCTCTTCCGCGAGCACGAGTTGCGCCCGCCGAAGGGTGTGCTGCTCTACGGCCCTCCCGGCTGTGGCAAGACGCTGATCGCCAAGGCCGTCGCCAACTCGCTGTCCAAGAAGGTCGCCGAGATCAACGGCAAGGACAAGGGCAAGAGCTACTTCCTCAACATCAAGGGCCCCGAGCTGCTGAACAAGTACGTCGGCGAGACCGAGCGGCACATCCGCCTGGTCTTCCAGCGGGCGCGCGAGAAGGCCAGCGAGGGCACCCCGGTCATCGTGTTCTTCGACGAGATGGACTCGCTGTTCCGCACCCGCGGTTCGGGCGTCTCCTCCGACGTCGAGAACACCATTGTGCCCCAGCTGCTGTCCGAGATCGACGGCGTCGAGGGCCTGGAGAACGTCATCGTGATCGGCGCCTCCAACCGCGAGGACATGATCGACCCGGCGATCCTGCGGCCCGGCCGGCTGGATGTCAAGATCAAGATCGAGCGGCCGGACGCCGAGGCGGCCAAGGACATCTTCTCCAAGTACGTCACCAAATCGCTGCCGCTGCACTCCGAGGACCTGGCCGAGCACGGCGGCGACCGGGACGCCTGCGTCCAGGGCATGATCCAGAACACCGTGGAGCGGATGTACTCGGAGACCGACGAGAACCGCTTCCTCGAGGTCACCTACGCCAACGGCGACAAGGAGGTCCTCTACTTCAAGGACTTCAACTCCGGCGCGATGATCCAGAACATCGTCGACCGGGCGAAGAAGTCCGCGATCAAGGACTTCCTGGACCATGGCCAGAAGGGCCTGCGCGTCTCCCACCTGCTCGGCGCCTGCGTCGACGAGTTCAAGGAGAACGAGGACCTGCCCAACACCACCAACCCGGACGACTGGGCCCGCATCTCCGGCAAGAAGGGCGAGCGGATCGTGTACATCAGGACCCTGGTCTCCGGCAAGCAGGGCACCGAGGCCGGGCGCTCCATCGACACGGTCGCCAACACAGGCCAGTACCTGTAGTGGTAGGAGCGCGGCGCGGTCACCGCTGGTGCGCTGCCAGGCCCGGCTAGGCTTTCACCATGAGCGTGCGGCGCGTGATGGGGACCGAGACCGAGTACGGCATCTCGGTGCCCGGCCAGCCGGGTGCCAATGCCATGGTCACCTCCTCGCAGGTGGTGAACGCCTATCAGGCGGCGACCTCGGCCAGGACGCGCCGGGCACGCTGGGATTTCGAGGAGGAGAACCCGCTCCGCGACGCCCGCGGCTTCGACCTCACCAGGGAGGCGGCCGACTCCAGCCAGCTCACCGACGAGGACCTCGGGCTGGCCAACGTCATCCTCACCAACGGTGCCCGGCTGTACGTGGACCACGCCCACCCGGAGTACTCCACTCCGGAGTGCACCAGCCCGCGGGCGGCCGTGATCTGGGACAAGGCGGGCGAGCGGGTGATGGCCGAGGCCGCGCTCAAGGCGGCCACCGTGCCCGGCGCCTCGCCCATCCAGCTCTACAAGAACAACACCGACAACAAGGGCGCCTCCTACGGCTGCCACGAGAACTACCTGATGCGCCGTGCGACCCCGTTCGCGGACATCGTCAGGAACCTGACCCCGTTTTTCGTCTCGCGGCAGGTCGTCTGCGGAGCCGGCCGGGTCGGCCAGGGCGCCGACGGCCGGAACGAGGGCTTCCAGATCAGCCAGCGGGCCGACTTCTTCGAGGTCGAGGTCGGCCTGGAGACCACGCTCAAGCGGCCGATCATCAACACCCGCGACGAGCCGCACGCCGATCCGGAGAAGTACCGCCGCCTGCACGTGATCATCGGCGACGCGAACATGAGCGAGATCAGCACCTACCTCAAGCTCGGCACCACGGCCCTGGTGCTGGCGATGATCGAGGAAAAGTTCCTCGACGGCGACCTCGCGCTGGAGACGCCGGTGGCCGAGCTGCGGGCGATCTCCCACGACCCGGCCTGCCGGCACCTGGTCACCCTGCGGGACGGCCGGAAGATGACCGCGGTCCAGCTGCAGCTGGAGTACCTGGACCGGGCCCGCAAGTACACCGAGGACAGGTACGGCGCCGACGTCGACGAGATGACCGCTGACGTCCTGGACCGGTGGGAATCGGTGCTGGGCCGGCTCGCCGAGGACCCGATGCTGACGTCCAGGGAACTCGACTGGGTGGCCAAGCTGGAACTGCTCGAGGGATACCGGACCCGGGACCGGCTGGGCTGGGGGCACCCCCGGCTGCAGCTCGTGGACCTGCAGTATTCCGATGTGCGCCCGGAGCGCGGCCTGTACAACCGGCTCGCGGCCCGGGGCCGGATGCTCCGCATCGTGTCCGACGATGAGGTGGCCCGGGCCATGGAGCAGCCTCCCGAGGACACCCGGGCCTACTTCCGCGGCCGCTGCCTGCAGAAATACCCGGACTCTGTGGCCGCCGCGTCGTGGGACTCGGTGATTTTCGACATACCCGGGCACGACTCGCTGCAGCGGGTGCCAACCCTGGAGCCCCTCCGCGGCACCAAGGCGCACGTGGGCGACCTGATCGACCGCTGCCGGACCGCGACCGACCTGGTCGCCGCGCTCACCGGGGGCTGAGCCCGCTCCGTGCCGCTGACCCGCCAGCCCAGGATTGGGCAGGCTCCTGGCTGGCGAGGATACGGTTGAGGCGGCGAGGACGCCCAGGAGCACGGAGGATCGTATGGCAACGAAGGACACTGGCGGCCAGCGACAGACCACCAGGCGCAGCGAGGAGGCCGAGGACGCGGCCCCTGAGGCAGCCGAGGAAGTCGAAGTCAAGGAACGCCAGGAGAAGCTCAGCGACGACGTGGAGGCGATCCTCGACGAGATCGATGAGGTCCTCGAGGAGAACGCCGAGGAGTTCGTCCGCTCCTATGTCCAGAAGGGCGGGGAGTGACCTCCGCCCGGTTCGCGCTGAGCTGATCCCTCCGGCCGCCGCGCCGGCTCAGGCGGGGCTCGCGCGGCAGTAGGGTCGCAGGGAGGCAGAAGGGTCAACTAACCGGAAGGAACCTCGTGGGCACCGACTACCTGGGAGGGCAGTTCACTGCCGCGTGCCTGAGCGTGGGCACCTCGTCGTTCGCGGACTTCCTCGCCGCGTCCGCCCCCGGCCTGCTGCCCGGTGGCGCGGCCGGCCCGGCCGCGGCGGGGCCGGGCGGGCAGGCTGCGGCGGGGCCGGGCGGGCAGGCTGCGGCGGGGCCGGGCGGGCAGGCCGCCGCGGACCTGCCGCACGGCACCACGATCGTGGCCGTGGATTTCGACGGCGGCGTGATCATGGCGGGCGACCGGCGCTCCACCGCGGGGAACATGATCGCCCAGCGGGACATCGAGAAGGTGTTCCGCGGCGACGACTTCTCCTGCATCGGGATCTCCGGCGTGGCCGGAATCGGCCTCGAA
>NZ_DASZGI010000233.1:0-2133 GCF_035938995.1 Actinocrinis sp. | reverse complement strand
GGCGACGGGGCCTTGCTGTCATCACCAGCCATCCCGGCATTGTCGCCCAGGCGGCGCGTGTGTGCCAATACGCGCCGCAGGCGCGAGGCCCGTTCACCTGCATAAGGTCGCGAGTCTGAGGAGCGGAAGAAAGTGCCTCGTGACCGGGTGCAGTCACGGGGCGGTTTGGCTGTGCTTGGATGCCCTGCTCTTGGCTCAGCGGGGCAGTCGCCGAGCGAACTAGAGGCAAGGTATCCCGTCGCGTACGTGCTCCAAGACTTTCTAACCCGATCGATCATCACCCCACACCGCTGGTGGGACGGCGAGGAACCAGACCGATCGCTAGACGGAGCCAAGACAAGGCTCGGCAGGCTGCGGCTGAGCGAACAGTTCGCCTACGTCTTCGACCTGGGCGATAACTGGCAGCATGAGTGCACCGTGGGGCCGAAGCTCGTGGACCCGCTGGAGAGCCTCGGCACCGTCCCGGACAGGCCGCTGCCGTGCTGGGGCTGGGGCGACGTCCCCGACCAGTACGGCCGCCGCTGGAACGGGGACGGCGGCAGTACCCCGATGCCGCCCGCGCCGGACGGAATGGCCGATCTTCTGCCGATCCTGCCCTGGTGGGGACCGAAGCCCTCACGAGGACGCCAGGCCAGCCTGCCCTCCGGCGAAGTCACCGAGATCCGGTACCGCGACCTGATCACGTGACACGCGTGCCCGCTCCGCGGACAGCTGACGGCCAGCGGCACGGCCATAGGATTGGCTGGTGATCCTGCGGTGCACGAAGAAGCTCCTTACCCTGATCGGGCCCCGGCAGCTCATCGACCGCCCGCCGGACGGCGAGGACTGGTACGCGAACCTGCTGTGGCTGAGCGGCCGCAAATGCCTGCTCCTCACCCACGCCGCGACACTGTTCACCGTCTTCGAGGCGGACGTGAGGGCCGCAGACCTGCGCGACCCCGGCCGCCTGGTCACCGGCCTGATCAGCCGCGAACTGCGGCGCGAGGAGCTACCGGCGGACACGTTCGGCAGCCCGGACCCGGCCGCCGTCGGCCTCGCCAAGACCGCCGACCGCAGCGTCCTGGGGTGCATGAATGACATGGCATTCATGTGCGAGACCGTGACCACCCGCTCCGGCGGACTGGCAATCACCGATATCGCAGACCTCAACCAGACGCTGCGACGCAACATCAACAGCGCGCGGGGCTACCAGCCGCCGATCGAATTGACCGCCGAGCGCCTGCGCGCGACACGGTGAGCATCCGACGGTTACTGGCTGCTGCGCTCGACGTGACCATCGACGAAAAGGCTAGGTCAGCCAGCCTGTTCGCGCACGCCGTTGGCAGAACGCAAGTAACCGGTGGTTCGGCGGCCTCCGGAGCCATGAGCGCAGGTTCGGATCCTACTGGGGGCACCCGTTTCCGCAGGTCAGCGTTCTTTCTGGCAGGCTGGTCCTGCGCCCTCCGGGGTACCGGGTTTGCGCCCGTCACTCGTGCGGCCCGGTTGCGGTGCAAGTCAACGGCCGATCTGACAGCGCCAGGCTGGGCGGTCGGCCTGTTCACTTTTCTTGGGTTCCCACCGTGCCGGGCAGCCTCGGTGCAGCTCGCGGCGCGTAGTCATGTGGGGCCGGGATCGAACAGGCGCCGCATTGGCTGGTCGGTGACCCGGGCGATCATGTCATAGTCGCTGTCGACGTGCAGGACCTCGGCTCCGTGCAGTTCGGCGGTAGCGGCGATGATCAGGTCCGGGATCGGGCGGCGGTGGCCGTTGCCGCTGTGCGCGGCGAGCAGCTGCTGGACCTCCAGTGCCCGGTCCATCACCGCCTCGTTGACCGGCAGCCATTCCAGTGCCCGCTGGCCGACAAGCAGCGCTTCTAGATCTGCCTGGTTCCGCGCGGAGTAGCAGATCTCCAGGGCTGTCAGGTGGCACGCGGCGATGACGTGTGCGGTGCGCAGGCTCAGAAACGCGGCCCGCGCGCGTTTGTCTCGCCTGGCCCACTCCAGTGCGGACTTATCCGCGAGCAGCACGCTCAACCGCGCCCGCCGTCCCGCCACGCGCCGCGCAGCGCCTCATCGGAAAGGTCGGCGCCGGTCTCGTCGAGGAGCTCAAGCATGTGCGCCGCTGCCCGCTGATTCGCCACGCGGCGCAGGGCGG
>NZ_DASZGI010000232.1:0-9975 GCF_035938995.1 Actinocrinis sp. | reverse complement strand
CGTGATTGCTGACTTGCTCGCCTCGCGGATCCGCGACGTGCCGGACTATCCCAAGCCGGGCATCGTGTTCAAGGACATCACGCCGCTGCTCGCCGACCCGAAGGCGTTTCGGGCGATGACTGCCGAGTTCGTGCGGCTGGCCCGGGACATCGGGGCGACGAAGGTGGTCGGGCTGGAGGCGCGCGGCTTCATCCTGGCCGCTCCGGTCGCGGTCGAGGCCGAGATCGGCTTCATCCCGGTGCGCAAGGCCGGCAAGCTGCCCGGCGCCGTCTACGCCGTCTCGTACGAACTCGAGTACGGCGAGGCCACCATCGAGGTGCACCAGGACTCCTTCGAGCCCGGCGACCGGGTTCTGGTGGTCGACGACGTGCTGGCGACCGGGGGCACGGCGGCCGCCGCGGTCGAGGCGATCCGGGCCTGCGGCGCGGAGCCGGCGGCGGTCGCCGTGCTGTTGGAGCTGACCTTCCTTTCCGGCCGCGCCCGGCTGGCTCAAGCGGCCCCCGATGTGCCGGTCAATACGCTGCTTACGGTGTGATTCTCGCTCTTCGTGCCTGGTCGGGCGGGGTCGTGATCGAGAGCGGCCTCGTCACCTCGTCGGCCCCGGTACCATGGGGAAAAGGGGATGCAGGGAGGTAGTCGATTGACGACAACGCCGGAGGCAGTCTCGAAGGCGCCGCAGGGCGCTCCGGAGCCGGGTGAATCCATGCCCGGCGCGCGGTCCGGGACGGATACCGGCGGTCGGTCGACACCCGCGTCCGCAGCCGCGTCTGAAGCGTCCTCCACCCCCGCTGAACGCACAACGCCGTCGTCCACGTCCGCGTCTGCGCCCTCGCCGAAGCCTTCTACGCCAACGCCTTCAGCCCCGGCGCCCGGTGGTGGCCGTCCCGCACCCGCCACGTCGAGCCGGGTTCGTGCGCGGCTCGCCCGCCTCGGCGGCCCCCGGTCCGGCGGCCCGAGCCCGGTCCTCGAACCGCTGTTCCGCATCGTGCGGGCCAGTGACCCGAAGGCCGACCTGCGCACGCTCGAGCGGGCCTACCAGATCGCCGAGAAGCACCACCGGGGCCAGCGGCGCAAGAGCGGCGACCCGTACATCACGCACCCGGTCGCGGTCACCACCATCCTCGCCGAACTCGGCATGGACATCCCGACCCTGTGTGCCGGGCTGCTGCACGACACGGTCGAGGACACCGACTACACCCTCGACATGCTGCGCCGCGACTTCGGCGACACCGTCGCGCTGCTCGTGGACGGCGTGACCAAGCTGGACAAGGTCAAGCTCGGCGAGGCGGCGCAGGCCGAGACCGTCCGCAAGATGGTCGTGGCGATGGCCCGCGACATCAGGGTCCTGGTGATCAAGCTCGCCGACCGGCTGCACAACATGCGCACCATGCGCTACATGCGCCGGGACAAGCAGGAGCAGAAGTCCCGGGAGACCCTGGAGATCTACGCCCCGCTTGCGCACCGCCTGGGCATGAACACCATCAAGTGGGAGCTCGAGGACCTGTCCTTCGCGATCCTCTACCCCAAGATGTACGACGAGATCGTGCACCTGGTCGCTGAGCGTGCGCCCAAGCGGGAGGAGTTCCTCGCCCAGGTCATCGACATGGTCCAGGGCGACCTGCACGGCGCGCGCATCAAGGCCACGGTCACCGGCCGGCCGAAGCACTACTACTCGGTCTATCAGAAGATGATCGTTCGCGGCCGCGACTTCGCCGAGATCTACGACCTGGTCGGCATCCGGGTCCTGGTCGAGTCGGTGCGCGACTGCTACGCCGCCCTCGGCACCATCCACGCGCGGTGGAATCCGGTCCCCGGCCGGTTCAAGGACTACATCGCGATGCCGAAGTTCAACATGTACCAGTCGCTGCACACCACGGTCATCGGGCCGCAGGGCAAGCCGGTCGAACTCCAGATCCGCACCTACTCGATGCACCGCAGGGCCGAATACGGCGTCGCCGCGCACTGGAAGTACAAGGAGGAGGCCGTCCGCGGCCCCTCGGGCAGCGGCGAGGTCAACCCGGGCGACATGGCCTGGCTGCGCCAGCTGCTCGACTGGCAGCGGGAGACCGCCGACCCGGGCGAGTTCTTGGACGCGCTGCGCTTCGACCTGTCCGCGTCGGAGGTGTTCGTCTTCACGCCCAAGGGCGACGTCGTCTCGCTTCCGTCCGGCTCGACCCCGGTCGACTTCGCCTACGCGGTGCACACCGAGGTCGGGCACCACTGCATCGGCGCCCGGGTCAACGGCCGCCTCGTGCCCCTCGAGTCGAAGCTCGACAACGGCGACGTGGTGGAGATCTTCACCTCGAAGGCGCCGACCGCCGGGCCGAGCCGGGACTGGCTCGGCTTCGTCGCCTCGCCGCGCGCCCGCAACAAGATCCGCTCGCACTTCACCAAGGAGCGTCGCGAGGAGGCCATCGAGCAGGGCCGCGAGCAGCTGGCCAAGACCATGCGCAAGCAGGGCCTGCCGCTGCAGCGCCTGCTGTCCAGCGAATCGCTGGCCTCGATCGCGCTCGACCTGCACTACGCGGACATCTCGGCACTCTACGCGGCGATCGGCGAGAACCACGTCTCGGCGCAGCACGTCGTCCAGCGACTGATCCAGTCGCTCGGCGGTGAAGAGGGCACGACCGAGGATCTGGCCGAGTCCACGATGCCCGGGCTGCCCGGCGAGCGGGGAGAGCGGCGCCGCGGCGGCTCCGGCCGGGCGCGGCCGAGCGGTGACCCGGGCGTGCTGGTCAAGGGGCACGACGACATCTGGGTCAAGCTGGCCCGCTGCTGCACCCCGGTCCCCGGCGACGCCATCATCGGCTTCATCACCCGTGGCAGCGGCGTCTCGGTCCACCGCAAGGACTGCGGCAACGTCGAATCGCTCATGGCCCAGCCCGAGCGCGTGGTCGAGGTCGAGTGGGCGCCGACGGCGAGCAGCGTCTTCCTGGTCTCGATCCAGGTCGAAGCGCTCGACCGGTCCCGGCTGCTGTCCGACGTCACCCGAGTGCTGTCCGACCAGCACGTCAACATCCTGTCCGCGACGGTGAACACCTCCCGCGACCGGGTCGCGATGTCCCGGTTCACCTTCGAGATGGGCGATCCGAAGCATCTCGGCCACGTGCTGAAGGCGGTGCGCGGTATCGAGGGCGTGTATGACGTCTACCGAGTGTGAACGTGCTATGACGGAACGCTATGATGAGCCGACCGACGGCACTGAGAAGGCTGATGCAGGGGAGGTTGACGTGACCGCCATGCTCGAGCGCACGATGCAGGCGCGCCCGCGCCTGCTGGATCTCGAAGTGGAGTTGCCCGAGGGGTACAAGAAGGTCGAGATCGTCGAGGGCGCCCTGATCATGAGTCCGCTGCTGTTCGTGCACAACATGACCCTCCATCGGCTGATGACCCAGCTCGATGAGCAATTGCCTCCCGAACTGCTCTATGTCTCGGACGTCTTGACCCCGTTCCCGCTTGAGGACCACGAGTTCTGCCCGGACCTCGCCGTGGTGCCCAGACGGGTGGCTGAAAGCAACCAATCCGTCACCACTCCCGAGGTGATCGAGATCGTCGTCGAGATCATTTCCAAGGGCACCGGCGTAGTGGACTACCAGGTGAAGACGGGTGTCTACGCACGTGCGGGGATCCCGGAGTACGTCATTTTCGATCCCTACACTCGGCAGGCGACGCGGTACGCGCAGCCTGAGGATGGCAAGTACCGGATCAACAAGGTCTTCGACTACGGCGAAGCCGTCCAACTCGACACGCGTTATCCGCTCGTCTTCAGCACCGCGGGTCTGCCGGTCGATCCCAAGCGCTGATCGGCACGCACACCTCCAAAAAAGCCGATGCCGGGCCTCCCACCTGCGGGGAGGCCCGGCATCGGCTTTCGCGTCGCCTTGTGCGTCAGACATGTGTTACGGGCGTATTTCTCCGTGACTGTAGGGGTTTCCCCCTAATGGATAGGGGGTCTCTGCTTCTAGCGTGATCCACACGTCGGCCGAGGGGGAGGCGGGTGCCCACCCCGCCTGAGCCGATGTCGGCGCCGCACTCCCACTGCGCGCCGTATCTGCTCAACACGCTGGAGGAAAGCTCGTGATATCCCGCAAGAGGATGCTTGTCGGCGCGCTCACCGCGCCGCTGCCGATCCTCGGGCTCGCGGTTGCGGCAACCCCGGCCGGTGCCGCACCGGCGCCGCGTGTGGCTGTTCACGGCGACGTCGTCTCGGCTGTCGCCCGCTCCGCGCGCACCGGCACCGTCGCCGCGAACCGCGCGATCTCGGTCGCCGTGAGCCTCGCCCCGCGCGACGCTGCCGCGCTCAAGGCGTTCGCCGCCTCGGTGACCGACCCCAAGTCGCCGCTCTACAAGCACTATCTCGCGCCGGGCCAGTTCGCTGCCCGGTTCGGCGCCGCCCCGGCCACCATCGCTCAGGTCACGGCCTATCTTCAGGGCCAGGGCCTGACCGTCGGCAAGGTCTCCGGCAACGGCCTGGTGATCGACGCCAGCGGCACGGCCGCGCAGGTGGAGAAGGCGTTCAATGTCAGCCTCTCGACCTACCATGACGCCAAGACCCAGCAGGACTACTTCGCCAACAGCGCCGCGCCGACGCTGCCCTTGGGTATCGCCACGAGCGTGGTGGACGTCGCCGGCCTGAGCAGCTTCCGCGCGCACACCCACTTCGACCGGGTGCGCGCTGTGCCGGACGCCAAGCGCCACGCAGTCTCGGGCCTCACGCCCACGCAGGCGCGCGCCGCGTACGACCTCGCCTCGGAGAATGCCAACGGCTACACCGGCAAGGGCGAGACCATCGGCCTGGTGGAGTTCTCCGCCTTCAAGCAGTCCGACATCACCGCGTACGACAAGCAGTTCGGCCTGAGCGCGGCCGCCCCGACCGTGGTGAACGTGGACGGCGGTACCACGGACACCTCCGGCCAGGACGAGGCGGAACTCGACATCGAGGTCATTCAGGCGCTCGCCCCGGGCGCCACGATCAAGGTGTACGAGGCGCCGAACAGCTCGGCCGGCGACGTCGACCTCTACTCCGCCCTGGTCAGCGCGGACGTGCCGATCGTCTCGATCAGCTGGGGCTCGGCCGAGTCCCAGGTCTCCAGCTCCAACATGAGCTCGGACGACACCAGCTACACCAGCGCGGCGTCGCAGGGCGAGTCCTTCTTCGCCGCGTCCGGCGACAACGGATCGGACGACGCGGGCGACGGCGGCACCACGCTGAACACCAACTCCGACGGCACCTACAGCTCGGAGACCGCGTGGTCCGGCAGCGGCGGCGGGACCTCGTCGCAGTTCGCGCAGCCGAAGTTCCAGTCCGGCGTGACCAGCGACAGCAACCGCGACGTGCCCGACGTCGCCGCGGTCGGCGACCCGAACACCGGCTGGGCGATCTACACCGGCGGCTCGTGGACGCAGATCGGCGGCACCAGCGCGGCCGCGCCGAACTGGGCGGCCTTCACCGCGGTCTACGACCAGTACGCGGCGGCGAAGGGCAAGTCCGCGCTCGGCTTCGCCAACTCGTCGATCTACGCCGACGCGACCGGCTCGGACTACGCCCACGACTTCCACGACGTTACCAGCGGCAGCAACGGCGCGTTCAGCGCCGGGAGCGGCTATGACCAGGTGACCGGCTGGGGCTCGTACGACGGCGCGAACTTCATCACCGACAACCTCGGGTGAAGGACGACAACCCGGGCTGGGCAGAGACCCGGCCGCGCTGGGGGATGAGAAGATCGAGTAAAGCGCAGCGCCACTCCCCAGGGACCTTGGGTTCTGGGGGACATGGCAACACGATGGTCTAGTTGGCTTCGGCCAGCAGCTTAGCGAGGCGCTCGGCTGGGGTTTCCCAGCCGAGCGTTTTTGCATGGACGTTTGTTGAGTTCGGCGGCGACGTCGGCTGGGTGCTCGGCGCTGCGTGCTTCGTCGTGGCGGCGAGGCCTTAGCGGGTGAATTCGTCCAGAGCTGCCTGCGCCTGCGCCAGCCACTCGTGGCGCGCGTCGAGCGCCGCCTGAGCGTCGTCGATCTTGCGCTGCTGGCCGAGGGTGCGCGCCCGCTCCAGCTCCTTCTCGAACTTCGCGATCGAGGTCTCCAGCTGACGGACGGTCGCCTCGGCCCGGGCCCGCGCCTCGGGGTTGGTGCGCTTCCACTCCGCCTGCTCGGCGTCCGCGACCGTGCGCTCCACCTCCCGCAGCGCGCCCTCCAGCCGCGGCTTCGCGTCACGGGGCACCGGGCCGATCTCCTCCCAGCGCGCCTGGATCGAGCGCAGCGCCGAACGGGCCGCCCTCAGGTCGCTGACCGGCACCAGCTTCTGCGCCTCGACCAGCAGCTCCTCCTTGCGGGTCTGGTTCTCCCGGAAGCCCGCGTCCCGCTGGTCCAGGTCCGAGTTGCGCGCGGTGAAGAAGGTGTCCTGCGCGGTCTTGAACCGCTCCCAGAGCTTGTCCTCGGTGTCCCGCTGCGCCCGGCCGGCCGACTTCCACTGCCGCATCAGGTCGCGGAAGCGCTGCGCGGTGTTCGCCCATTCGGTCGACTCGGCCAGCGACTCGGCCTCCTCGACCAGCGCCTCCTTGCGGACCCGCACCTCTTCCCGCTCCGCGTCCAGCTGCGCGAAGTGGGCCTTGCGGCGCTTGGCGAACGCCGAGCGGGCCGCGCTGAACCGGCCCCACAGCTCGTCGTCGGCCTTGCGGTCCAGCCGCGGCACGCCCTTCCACTCGTCCACCAGCGCGCGCAGCCGCTCCCCGGCCGACTTCCACTCGGAGGATTCGGCCAGCGACTCGGCCTCGGAGACGATCCGCTCCTTGTGCGTCGCGGCCTCGGCCTGCTGCTTGACCCGGGCCTCCCGCTTGGCCGCGCGGCGCTGCTCGGCGATCTGCGCGAGCTTGTCCACCCGCACCTCGAGCGCGGCCAGGTCCCCCATCGCGTGCGCGTCCTTCAGCGCCTCGCGCAGTTTGGTGACCGCCGCGTCCGCGTCCTTCGCGTCCAGGTTGGTCGTCGACAGCCGCTGCTCGAGCAGCTCCACCTCGGCCTTGAGTCCGTCGAACTTGCGCTGGTAGAACGCCAAGCCCTCCTGAGGCGTACCGGCCGCCCATGAGCCGATCTGGCGCTCCCCGTCGGCGGTGCGCACATACACGGACCCGTCCTCGGCGACGCGACCCCAATCGCCGCTTGCGCCGGCCGGTGCCGCTCCCGGCGCGGGTTGCGCCGATTCGTTCGACACGGCTTCCTCGGACACGGTGGCCTCCCACGTTCATGGCGGGCGGACTCCCACCCGCACGGGGAACTCTACAAGCTCACCGCGTTCAGGTGGGAGGGAGAAAGATTCCGGATCGCCCCGGATGCGCCGGTCGGCCGACCGGTCAGCCCTTCGTGACGGTGACCGACTCGATCGTGACCGCCAGCTTCGGCTTTCCGTCACCCGTCCCGTTCGCGTTGTCGGACCCGCCGTTCGCGATCGTCTGCAGGATGTCCAGGCCCTTGGTGATGGTGCCGAACGGAGTGTAATTGGGCTGGAGCGGCGAATCCTTGTAGACCAGGAAGAACTGGCTGCCGTTGGTGCCCGCGCCGGAGTTGGCCATGGCCACGGTGCCAGCCTTGTAGGTGACCGAGCCGGAGGAGTCTGGCGCGCCGAAGTAGTTCAGGTTCTCGTCCTGGAACTGGTAACCGGGGCCGCCCGAGCCGCTGCCGGTCGGGTCGCCGCACTGCAGGACGTAGATGCCCGAGGTGGTCAGCCGGTGGCAGGGGGTGTTGTCGAAGTAGTTCTTCCCGGCCAGGAATTCGAACGAGAACGTGGTGTACGGCGCCTTGGTGGTCAGCGCGGTGAAGACGACGTCGCCCCGGCTCGTGTGGATCGTGGCGGTGTAGGGCGCCGCGGCCGCGGCGGCGTCGTAGGTCGGAATGCCCACGTTCTTCGCCGCGGTGCCGGACGCCTTGTAGCCGACCGGCTCGGCGGTGCTCGACGCGGACGCGGACGGCGCTGCCGAAGGCGACGAGGCGGCGGCGGGCGTCGACGGGGATGAGGAGGATGCAGCGATCACGCCCCAAGCGATGCCGCCGCCGACCAGGACGACGGCCAGCGCGGTGAGGACCGCGACCCGCCGACGCCTGACCTGGACCTTGCGCTGCTTGGCGATCTTCGCCTGCACTCTTTCGTAGCGGGCCCGTTCCAGCGCGCGCTGACGGTCCTTGGTGCTCGCCACGTCTGTCGTCTCCTTTTGATCTCGCCCGCGCGGTCGACCCGACCCGCGTCGGTACCCGCCCGCGTGAAGTGTACGGGCAGGTGGCCGGTACGCAACGGGCCGCTTCCTAAGAGTCCGCCTAAGACTTTTCTCGTGTCCCGGCGCACTGCGGCCGCGGCGCAACCGGTTCGCGATCGGGTCCGGGCCGCCGGTAGTCTTTGGCTAGACTCCGCCGCCGAATTACGCAGAAATCAGGACGCACGTGCTCATCGCCGGGTTCCCCGCAGGCTCGTTCGGCGCCAACTGTTATGTCGTGGCGCCCGGGCCGCATGAGCGCTGCGTTGTGATCGATCCCGGCGAGGACGCTGTACGCCCGCTCGAGGACCTGTTGCGCGAGCACGATCTGCAGCCGGCCGCAGTCATCCTGACGCACGGACACCTGGACCACATGTGGTCGGTCACTCCGGTATGCGGCGCGCACGACATCCCGGCGTACATCCACCCGGACGACCGGTACATGCTCGCCGACCCGCTTAAGGGGGTCAGCCCGCAGCTGGCCGCGATGGTCGGCGACGCGACCTTCACCGAGCCCGCGGATGTGCGGGAGCTGAAGGACGGCGGACGGCTGGACTTCGCCGGCGCGCTCGGCTTCGACCTGGTTGTCGGCCATGCCCCGGGCCATACCAGGGGGTCGGTGACCTTCAGGCTGCCCGGCGGCGTAGAAGGGCCTGCGAACTCCTCTCCAGGGGACGCGGATCCGGACGTGCTGTTCAGCGGGGACCTGTTGTTCGCCGGCTCCATCGGACGCACCGATCTGCCCGGAGGCGATCCGCAGGCGATGCTCGAATCGCTCGCCCGGGTCGTGCTGCCGCTGCCGGACGACACCCTCGTGCTCTCCGGTCACGGCCCCCAGACCACCATCGGCCGCGAGCGCGCGTCGAACCCGTTCCTGAGGGGACTCAAGGACGCCGGATCCGCGCGGCCCGGACTGTAGAAACCGAGACGGACTGCTGTGAGTACCTTCCAGGCCCCCAAGGGGACCTTCGACCTGATCCCGCCGAGGTCGGCTCTGTTCCTCGCCGTGCGCGAGACAATGGCCGCGACCGTACGCCGCGCCGGATACGGCTACATCGAGACGCCCACCTTCGAGGACACCGCGCTGTTCAAGCGGGGCGTTGGCGAATCGAGCGACATCGTCTCCAAGGAGATGTACACGTTCACCACCCGGGGCGGTGCGTCGCTGACCCTGCGCCCCGAAGGCACCGCGTCGGTTGTGCGGGCGGCACTTCAGCACAACCTGCACAAGGGTGCGCTGCCGGTGAAGCTGTACTACTCCGGCTCCTACTACCGCTACGAACAGCCGCAGGCGGGCCGCTACCGGCACTTCTCGCAGGTCGGCGCGGAGGCGCTGGGCACCGAGGATCCGGCCGTCGACGCTGAGCTGATCATCCTGGCGTGGGACGCGTTCAAGCAGCTCGGTCTGACTAAGGTGCGGCTGCTGCTGAACACCTTGGGCGATAAGGAATGCCGGCCGAGGTACCGCGACGCGCTTCAGAAGTTCCTGCGCGGGCTCGACCTGGACGAGGCGACGCGCGCCAGGATCGAGATCAACCCGCTGCGGGTGCTCGACGACAAGCGGCCCGAGGTACAGGCCCAGCTGACGGATGCGCCGGTCATCGGCGACTTCCTGTGCGACGCGTGCAAGGCCTTCCACCAAGAGGTCCAGACGCTGCTCTCGCTCTTCGGCGTGCCGTTCGAGGACGACGTGAAGCTGGTACGCGGCCTGGACTACTACACCCGCACCACGTTCGAG
>NZ_DASZGI010000231.1:0-10186 GCF_035938995.1 Actinocrinis sp. | reverse complement strand
CGGGACGAGTGGCTGTTCACCGGCCGCATCTCGACCGAGACCGCGCCGTGGACGCGCGACCACGTCGTCCTGGGCATCGTGATCGTGCCCGGCACGGCGCTGGTCGAGTTGGCCGCGGCCGCAGGCCGCCTGACCGGCTGTCCGGTAGTGGACGAGTTGGTGCTGGAAGCGCCGCTGCTGCTGGCCGACGCCGCCGCGCGCCTGGTGCAGGTCAAGGTCGGCGAGCCCGGCGAGGACGGCAAGCGCGAGGTGGCGATCTACTCGCGGCCGGAGGCGCGCGGCGAGGACGGCGACCGCGAGGTCGTCTGCCACGCGCGCGGTGTGCTCGGCGCGGACGCTGCGGCCTCAGTGCCGGTGCCGTTCCCCGCAGTGTGGCCGCCTGCCGGCGCGATGCCGGTGACCGTCGACGGGCTCTACCCGCGCCTGGTCGACGCGGGCTACGAGTACGGGCCCGCATTCCAGGGACTGCGAGCCGCGTGGCGCGACGGCGCCGACGTCTACGCCGAGGTCGCGCTGCCCGAACAGGTCAGCGCCGACGGCTTCGGCGTGCACCCGGCGCTTTTCGACGCCGTGCTGCACGGCGGGTTGCTGGACAAGGAACTGGGCTCGACGGCCGATCTGCCGTTCTCCTGGTCAGGCGTACAGATCGGCTACGGCCGGGGCACGCGGGTCCGGGTCCGGATCAGCCCGGCCGGTGACGCGGCGATGCGGATCGACGTGGTCGATGAGTCCGGCGCCCCGGTGGTGTCGGTGACGTCGCTGGCCGCGCGGCCGGTCGACCTAGTGCAGTTGGAAGCCGCGCAGCAGCGCGGCAAGCTCAGTTCGCTGTACCAGCTGGACTGGGTCACCGTCGCCGCGGCCGAGCAGCGGTCGGCGGGAACGCCCAGGATCGCCGTGCTGGGCGACGCTGCCGACGTGGCCGAGGGCGAGCGCTTTGCCGACCTGGCCGCACTGGACCAGGCACTGGCTGACGGCGCTGCGGTGCCCGAGGCGGTCCTGGTCGTCATCGGCGCACAAACCGACGCGGACCTGACGGTGGCTTCGCGGGCGACCGCCGAGCACACCCTGGCCCTGCTGCGCGAGTGGGCGGCGAGCGAGCGGCTGCCCGATACCCGCCTGGTTGTGGTGACGCGCAATGCGATCGCGGTCGGCGAGGAGTCGCCGGATCTGGCGGTGGCGCCGGTGTGGGGTCTGGTGCGCAGCGCGCAGTCGGAGTACCCGGGCCGGTTCCTGTTGGTCGACGTCGACGTCGACGTCGACGGCGACACCGTGCCCGACTGGGCGACGGTGCTCGACCTGGACGAAACCCAGCTGGCGGTGCGGGCGGGCGCGGTGCTCGCGCCGCGGCTGGGCCGGGCGCCGACACCGCCGGCCGGAGGTGCGTGGCGGCTGTCGGCCGAGCGGAAGGGCTCTTTGGAAGGCCTGGCCATCGTCCGCTCCGACATGGACCGGCCACTGCGCGAAGGCGAGGTGCGCATTGGGATTCGGGCCGCCGGCCTGAACTTCAGGGATGTGCTGATCGCGCTCGGCATGTACCCGGGCGAGGCGCCGCTGGGCAGTGAGGCGGCCGGTGTGGTGTTGGAGGTCGGGCCGGGCGTCACCGACCTGGCGCCGGGCGAACGAGTGATGGGTCTGGTGATGGACCCGTTCGGTTCGATCGGCATCACCGACCGGCCGATGATCGTGCCGTTCCCGGCGGACTGGTCGTTCGCGCAGGCGGCGTCGGTGCCGCTGGTGTTCATGACTGCCTACTACGGCCTGTCCGACCTGGCGGGTGTCCGGCGCGGTGAGCGGCTGCTCGTGCACGCTGCGGCCGGTGGCGTCGGCATGGCCGCCGTGCAGTTAGCCAGGCACTGGGGCCTTGAGGTATTCGCCACCGCGAGCAGGCCCAAGTGGGATGCGGTGCGTGACCTCGGTGTCGCCGCTGATCGGATCGCGTCGTCGCGTGATCTGGATTTCCGGGAGGCGTTCCTGGCCGCGACTGGTGGCGAGGGTGTGGACGTGGTGCTCAATGCGTTGGCCGGTGAGTTCGTGGATGCGTCGTTGGACCTGTTGCCGCGCGGTGGCCGGTTCGTGGAGATGGGCAAGGCCGACGTACGTGACGCCGACCAGGTGGCCCAGATACGGCCGGGCGTTCGCTACCACTCCTACGACCTGCTGGAAGCCGGTCCGGAGCGGATTCAGCAGATGCTGACCGAGATTGTGGCGCTGTTCGAAAAGGGCGTGTTGGCGCATTCGCCGATCCGGACCTGGGATGTGCGGCGCGGGGTCGAGGCGTTCCGGTTCCTGCGCGAGGGCCGCAACACCGGCAAGGTCGTGCTGACCGTGCCGGCGCCGTTGGACGCCGACGGCACGGTGCTGATCACCGGTGGTACCGGTGGGCTTGGCGCGTTGTTCGCCAAGCACCTGGCGGCCCATCACGGCGTGCGGCACCTGCTGTTGGTCAGTCGTAGCGGTCCGGCGGCGGCCGGGGTCGGCGAGCTGGTGGCTGAGCTGGAAGGCCTTGGTGCGCGGGCGAGCGTGGCCGCGTGCGACGTGTCCGATCGGGATCAGTTGGCCGCGCTGATCGGCGGGTTGGACCGCCCGTTGACTGGTGTGGTGCATGCGGCGGGTGTGCTGGATGACGGTGTGCTGGCCACTTTGACGCCACGTCAGTTCGAGCGGGTCATGCGGCCCAAGCTGGACGCCGCAGTACACCTGCACGAGCTGACCCGGGACATGGAGTTGTCGGCGTTCATCCTGTTCTCGTCGGTCGCCGCGCTGATCGGCAGCCCGGGTCAAGGCAATTACGCCGCCGCGAACGCGTTCCTGGATGCATTGGCGGCCACGCGCCGCGCCGAGGGGCTGCCAGCCACGTCGTTGGCGTGGGGCCTGTGGGCCGACGCGGGCGGCATGGCGGGGACCCTGGACGAGGCCGAGCTGGCCCGTCTGGCCCGCATGGGCACCGGGGCGCTGTCCGCCGAGCTGGGCCTTGAGCTGTTCGACCAGGCGCGGCGGCTGGACAACGCGATGCTGGTGCCGGTCCGGCTGGAACTGGGCGCACTGCGGTCGCAGGCCCGGTCGGGCATGCTGCCGCCGCTACTGCGCGGGCTGGTCAAGGCGCCCGCCAAGGGCGCGACGGCGGGCGGCGGGTCGCTGGCCCAGCGGCTGGTCGGCGTCGCCGAGACCGACCGCGAGCGGGTGGTCACGGATCTCGTGCTGGCGCAGGTGGCCGCCGTACTCGGCCACGCGTCGGCGTCGGCGGTGGAACCGGATCGGCCGTTCAAGGAACTGGGCATCGACTCGCTCGGCGCGGTCGAGCTGCGCAACAGGTTGACGCAGGCCAGTGGTGTGCGGCTGCCGTCGACGCTGGTATTCGACCACCCCAGCCCGGCGGCGATCGCGCAGCTGCTGCTGACCGAGGTGGGCACCGTCGAGCAGACAGCCGCGTCGGACACCGGCCCGGCTGTCGCGTCGACGCCCACCACGGGCGGCGGCACGCTGGGTACGCTGCTGCGGCACGCGCACGCCGCAGGGAGGATCGCCGACGCGGTGCCGCTGCTGACCGGGGCGTCGCGGTTCCGGCCGACGTTCAACTCGGCGGCCGACCTGGCAGGCGGCGGCGAGTACGTCGTCCGGCTGGCGTCCGGCGACGGCGCGACCAAGGTCGTGTGCGTGCCATCGTTCGTGGTCGGGTCCAGCCCGCACCAGTTCATGCGGTTCGCGGACCAGTTCGACGGTGCGCGCGACGTGTACGCGTGCACGCTGCCAGGGTTCCGGGACGCCGAGCCGGCCCCGGGCACCTGGGACGCGGCCGTCGAGGTGCTGACCGACTCGATCCAACGGGTGGTCGGCGACGCGCCGTTCCTGCTGGTCGGCTACTCGACCGGTGGCGTGATCGCGCACTCGATCGCGGCCCGGCTGGAACGGCTCGGCGGCGCGCCGGTCGGCCTCGTCCTGATCGACACGCCGATGCCGACCACCGAGGCGCAGGCCGACAACGTCTTCTCCGCGGTGATGGCCGAGATTCTGGGCCGCGAGCAGGAGACGGGCGCCGTCGACGACGCCAGCTGGCTGATCATGGGCGCCTACATGCGCCTGCTCGCCGAACACCAGCCGACCGCCATCAGCACGCGCAGCCTGCTGATCGTGGCCGGTGAGCCGCTGGGCGACAGCGATCCGGCCGCCTGGCCTGCCTGGGACGTCACCGACGACCAGGCCGAGATTGCCGCCGACCACTTCGCCCTGATCGAGTCCGCCGCCGCGACGACGGCGGAGGTGGCCCAGCGGTGGCTGGACCTGTGACGTGTCACGGCAACTGCAGGAAATGCGGCGCCGGACGGCGTCGCGACATGACCACGGAAGGTCGAGAAAGGTGACGGAAATGGATCTGTCCAACACTGGTCCCGGCGGGGGGGAGGCCGGGCACGGCGCGGACGCGGCGGCGGCCGGCCAGTGCCCGGTCGCCCACGGCGCGCCGGCGCCGCAGGCCGCCATCCCCGCCACCGAGCTGCCGGGATCCAAGACGCACGCGGTCTTCCAGCTGCTCAACTACTGGACCCGCCCGCAGTCGTTCATCGAGAAAGCCCGCAAGCAGCACGGCCCCCGGTTCCAGGTCAGCATCCGGCTCCCACCGCGCGCGGTGTACGTGCTGACCGACCCGGAGGACATAAAGGCGGCGTTCACCGCGCCCGCCGACGTCCTGCACACCGGCAACGGCTCGGCCACGATCGAGAAGTACACCGGCCAGTCCGGCCTGGCCTGGCTGGACGAGGACGCGCACAGGATCCGCCGCAAGCTGATGATGCCCAGCTACCACGGCCCGGCGCTGGACCGCATCGCCACCGCGATCACCGAGATGTCCAAAGAGGACGTCGCGACCTGGCCGCGCGGCCAGGCGGTGCCGCTGCACCCACACATCCACCGCTTCACCCTGCACGTGATCCGCGAGGTGATCTACGGTGGCCGGCCGCCTGCCAAGTGGGATCAGCTGCTGGACCTGCTCCAGGAGATGATGCGGTTCAACAACAGCATGGCGTCGCCCATGCTGCTGCATAAGATGTCGCCGCGGGGGGTCAAGATCCTGCGCGCCGTCAAGTGGACCGGCGTCGACCGGTTCCTCAAGCTGCGCGAGCAGGCCGACGCGCTGGTCATGGAGACCATCGAGGACCACCGCGCGTCGAACTTCCGCGGCGACGACCTGCTGTCGGTGTTGCTGAGCATCACCCACGAGGACGGTTCGCCGCTGACCAAGGGCGAGATCCGCGACGAGATGATGACGATCTTCCTCGCCGGCACCGAGACGACGGCGGCGGCGATCGCGTGGGCGTTCGTCTACCTCAGCCGCGACAAGCAGATGCTCGACAGGCTGCGGGCCGAGATCGACAGGGGCGAGGACGACGCTTACCTCACCGCGGTGGTCAACGAGGTGCTGCGGGTGCGCCCGTCCATCCCGAACATCATCGTCCGCGAGGTGAAGAAGCCGATCGTGATCGGCGGCGTGCAGTACGAGCCGGGCCAGCACCTGTGGATCAGCGCGTTCCTGATGAACCGCGACCCGGAGGTGTACGAGGACCCGGACGCGTTCCGGCCGGAGCGCTTCCTGAACACCAAGCCGGGCATGTACACCTGGATCCCGTTCGGCGGCGGTCGAATCCGCTGCCTCGGCGACAAGATCGCGCTGCTGGAGATGAAGGCCATGATCCGCGAGGTCCTGACCCAGTACGAACTGATCGCGACCGACCCGGCGCCGGTGAAGGCCCGCAGCCGGATCGTGGTCAACGTGCCGGCGGACTTCGCCCGCATCGAGCTGCGCGACCGCGTGCGTGAAGCGGCGATGGTCTGACAGGCGTCCCGCCACGAGGGGCCGGTCCGCCAGGCTGGCCCCTCACGCGTGTCCGGCGCGTCGACCGCAGCCCGGCGGCCCGTCGACCCGCCGGGCCGACCGAATGAGGCAGGGTCCGCAGTGGGCCGGAAGCGGACTCCGCTACGCCGGCAGGCCGTCGGCGACCATCTGCGCCCAGCGCTGGTATCCGTGGGCAGACGGGTGGAAGCCGTCGCGGGCGAAGAAGTCGGCCCCCACGGTCATCGCGTCGGTGAAGGTCAGGAAGGTCGCCTTCGGCCGCTGCGCGCACACCTCCTGCGATACGCCGTCCAGGACCGCGGCCCGCTCGGCCAGGTAGGCGCGCAGCGCGCCGGGCAGCGACGGGAAGGTGGCGAACGGCGGCAGGCCGACCACGACGACCTGCTCGGCGCGGGTGGTGAGGTTGTCGACGATCGCGGACAGGTCGTCGCGCCATTCCTGCGGCGGGCGGCGGGTCAGCACGTCGTTGGCACCGGCCAGCAGCACGGCCAGATCGAAGTTCTCGCCGAGCCGGGGGAGCAGCCGGTGCCGGACGCGGCGGCCGGTGGCGCCGTACTGCCCGACCACCTCCCAGGTGGCCGGCCGGCCGGTCCGCTCAGACAGCTCGCGAGCCAGGCTGCCCGGAAAGCCCTCGTCGTGGGTGTCCACACCGCAGCCTGCGGCCGTCGACTCGCCGAGCACGGCGATCCGCAGCGGCCGGCCGGTCCGGTCGTCGCCGACGGTTCCGGTGGTCGGTCCGGCCGCGTGCGGCAGCACCTCGGTGCGGTAGCGCACCCAGATTCCCTGCGCGACGACCACGGGCAGCAGCAACGGGTTCACGGGGACGTCCTTTCCAGTCGGAGCGAGTCGACGGCGGCCCTGGTCCCACCGGTCAGGTCCATGCCCAGTGCCTGGAGCAGCATCACCAGCGAACCGTTGGCCAGAAAACCGGTCAGCTCGGCGGACCCGGCCCGCGTCAGCGCGCCTGCCTCGGACAACACCTCAGCCAGTACCGAGCGACAGCGTTGCGCCACCACGTCGTCCCGGCGCGCCGCGGCGCACGCCTGCAACCACAGGCCGCTGATCACCCCGTCGGCGACCAGATCGCGAAAGCTCTCGCCCATGGCCAGCAGCGGGTCGCTCGGTGACGTCGCGGCCGCGGCGCGGAAGACCGTGCGCACCCGGTCGACCAGTTCGTCGAGGCAGGCCAGGAACAGCGCCTGCTTGCTGCCGAACAGCCGGAACACGTACGGCTGGGACACGCCGATCTCGTCGGCGACCTGCTGGACGGCCGAGGTGGTCAGCCCGTGGTCGGCGAACAGCCGCATGGCCGACGCGACCGCCTGAGCGCGTCGCTGTGCCGCAGTGGAGCGTTCGGAGTCCATGGCCACCTCATAGTAGTAACTACTTACTTCTAAGGCTAGACTACAACCAATGGCCCAGCGGACCAGACCGAGAGGCGCCCGTGAGCGAGTCCGACACCATCACATTGCCCGGCATCAAGCCTGCCGCGGCGGCCGACGGGCCCGTGCCCCGGCGCGGCCTGTCCATCGCCGTGGTCCTGATCGGCGTGTTCGTGTCATCGCTGGACCTGTTCATCGTCAACATCGCGTTCCCCGACATGGGCCGCACGTTCCGGTCGTCGACGCTGAGCGGCCTGTCCTGGGTGCTGTCGGCCTATGCGATCACGTTCGCCGCGTTGCTGATGCCGGCCGGCGGGTGGGCGGACCGGTCCGGGCGCAAGCGCGCCTACCTGATCGGCTTGACGCTGTTCACCGCGGCGTCGGCGGCGTGCGCGGCGGCCGACTCGCTCGGGCTGCTGGTCGCCGCCCGGGTGTTGCAGGCCGTCGGCGGCGCGCTGATGCTGCCCAGTTCGCTCGGCCTGCTGCTGCCGCTGTTCCCGCCGGACAAGCGGGGCGGGGCGATCGGGCTGTGGTCGGCGATGGGGGGCGCTGCCGCCGCGTTCGGTCCGCCGATCGGCGGCCTGCTGGTGCAGATCAGCTGGCGGTGGGTGTTCATCGTCAACCTGCCCATCGGTGTGCTGACCGTGCTGATCGGCATTCGCACGCTGCGCGAGATCCGCGCGGAGCGCAGCTCGGCTCCCGACGTGCTCGGCGCGCTGGTGCTCGCCGCGACGGTGGGCGCGGTCGTCGCCGCGATCGTGCAAGGCCAGAGCTGGGGCTGGCACAGCCCGCGGGTGCTCGGCCTGTTCGTGCTGGGCGGGCTGGGCATCGTGTTCAGCACGCAGCGCGCCCTCCGGCACCCGTCTCCGGTGATCGAGCCCGCCATCTTCCGGATTCCCGTCGTGGCGCTGGCCGACGTCGCCACGATGTTCTTCTTCGCCGGGTTCGGCGCGATGATCCTGGCCTCGACGCTGTTCCTCACCGAGATATGGGGGCACTCGGTGCTGCGCGCGGGCCTGGAAATCTCCGCGGGCCCGATCGCGGCGTCGTTCTTTGCCGTGCCCGGCGGCATTCTGGCCACCAAGTACGGCTCGCGGCTGGTCGGCTTCGTGGGCAGCGTTCTGTTCGCAGTCGGCGGCGTGCTGTGGGCCACCGGACCGGGCGTCCACGCCGACTACGTCGGCACGTTCCTGCCGGGCGGGATCATCGCCGGCATCGGCTCCGGCCTGGCGCTGCCGAGCCTGTCCGGCGCCGCCACGCTGCCGCTGCCGCCCGAGCGGTTCGCCACCGGCACCGCGATGGTGTCGATGTGCCGGCAGGTCGGGCTGGCACTGGGCGTGGCCGCCGTCGCCGCCGTGCTGGACGTGCGCCCGAATGTGGCCGCGTTCCACAAGACGTGGCTGTTCATGGCCGCCTGTGGGCTGGCGGGCGGGCTGACCATGTCGCGGATCAGGCGGGGCCGGCATCGAGGCCGCCGCCGCTACGTTCGCAGGCCGATCGAGACCGGTCAGCCGTCGGTGTGGCGCTCGGCCGAGTGAGCGACCGAGCGCAGCAGGCGGCCGACCATGACGCGGTGGCCGCCGGACCCGATGACGAACTGCCGGTAGGCCCAGCCGGGCAGCCCGGGGAACTCGGCGTTCGAGCGCGCGCACAGCACCGTGCCACCCGGCTGCTCGGTGAGGCCGAAATGCAGGATGTACCGGGAGAACCGGTGGTGGCCGGCCAGCGTGAGGTGGTCGCCGGGCACTGACTCGGTGACCGCGAAACCGGGCATGGTCGAGCCCTCGTCCAGCAGCGTGCCGGTCACCTCGCCCGGCTGCGCGCCGACCACCCTCGCGAATCCCTCGCTGACCCCGAGCCGGGTCTTGATGATCCGCGCGGTCAGCGACTGCCACACCACCGCCGCAGGTGCCGCGACGACCACCTGGTGCTCGTCGATGAAGGGCAGGTCGGTTTCCATGGCAACGCACCTTCGCATCCGAATCGGACCGGCTGACCGGGCAAGCATGTCCTACCCGCCGCGGCGCCGACAACGCCGTCAGGGTGCGTTCTCAGAGCCCATTTCCGCTGCACATGGCCAGCTCGGCGCACTGATTCCGCCACCTGAGCCAGGGGCGGAACGTGATGAGGGCGGTCCTGAGGTCCTGGCCCTGCCGCGCGCGGTAGGAGAGCCCGGCAATGTGGAGCGCGATAGAGCGCGGACTCCAGCCACTAGCTGACTGCACCGTAGCCAGGCCCCCGAGTGTCCACAACCAGCTGCCGGAGGACCGCTCCGAGAGCGTTCAACTGCGGATTCCCGACAGTTGAGCGGCCTCGTCGGGCACGGATAACATCGTGGCGCCGTCCTCACAGCGCAAAACATTGACATCCGTCGCGAGCATTGTCCGAACCTGGGGAGCGTTGTGTCGCAGCATTCTTCCGACGACTCGTGGTGCCGGCGGTACCATCCCGCCCAGGACCCGGCCGCGCGGCTGGTGTGCCTGCCCTACGCGGGCGGTTCGGCCGCATATTTCCGCCCGGTGGCCCTGGCGCTGGGCCAGTCGGTGGATGTCGTCGCCGTGCAGTACCCGGGCCGCCAGGATCGGCGCAGCGAGCGTCCGATCAGCGACATGGACGAACTCGCCGACCGCGTCCACGAGGTCCTGGGCCGCCAGCCCGACCTGCCCCTGACCCTGTTCGGCCACAGTATGGGCGCCCTGCTGGCGTTCGAGGTGGCCCGCCGCCGCGAGGCCGAGGGCCGGGTCCCGGTCCACGTCTTCGTCTCCGGCCGCCGCGCGCCCTCAGCCCACCGCGAGGAGGCCGTCCACCGTCGCGACGACGCGGGCATCCTCGCCGAGCTGCGCAGTTTGGACGGCACCGCCGCCCTCGTCATGCAGGACGAGGAGATAATGCGCGCGGCCATTCCGGCCCTGCGCGCCGACTACGCCGCGGCCGAGAACTACCGGTGCCCGCCCGATACCAC
>NZ_DASZGI010000230.1:0-2165 GCF_035938995.1 Actinocrinis sp. | reverse complement strand
CGTCGTGATCAGGCTCGCGCCGATGCTGAGCACGACATCGGCATCCGGGACGAAGGCCGCGATGCCGGGACTGACCGCCGTCCCGCCCGAACCGACCGACAGCGGATGGTCCTCGGGGAACGCGCTCTTGCCCACGTAGGTGGTCGCGACCGGCGCGTTGATCAACTCGGCGAGCTCGACCAGCGCGTCGGTCGCGCCGGCCCACAGCACGCCCTGTCCGGCCCGGATCAGCGGCCGTTCGCCGTCGAGCAGCAGCTCGACGGCACGCTCGACATCGCGCGGGTCGGCCGCGCTGCGGTACCGGACGGGCGCAGAGTACTCGAACAGCGCGTCGTCGAACTCCTCCTCGGCGACGTCGAGCGGCAGCTCGAGGACGACCGGGCCGGGACGCCCCGAGCGCATCAGCTGGAACGCCCGGCGCATCTGCTCATGGACGGTCTGCGGAGTGGAGAACCGGGCCGCCCACTTGGTGACGGGCCGGTAGGCTTCGACCGCGTCGAAGGTGGTCCGCAACCCCAGCTCGCGCAGGGTGTTACCGTTCGGCAGCAACAGCAGCGGTACCGAATCGGCGTAGGCCTGGGCGATGCCACCGAACGCGTGCTCGGCGCCCGGACCGTGCTGAACCATCGCGACGCCGATCCGCGTTCCGTTCGAGGTCCGGCTGTAGGCGTCGGCCATGTTGATGACGCTGCGCTCCTGGCGCCCCACGATCGGCCGTATGCCCACCGCCGCCGCGGTGTCGATCATCTTGTTGGCCGGGAAGCAGAAGACCTCCTCGACGCCTTCGCGCCGCAGCACCTCGGCGACCGCCTGGCTACCCTTCATGCGCCGATCCCCTCAACGTCTAGATTGCATCAATTATTGCATACATTCTTGTTTTTGGTCACCGGCGCAGGGCGACGATATCCAGCGCGACACAGCTGGTCCGGTCCGCCTCAACGACGACCCGCAGCGGATTGACCTCGATCTCGGCCAGCGAAGGTGCGGTGGCCAGGTACAACTCGGCGATCGCATGAGCCACGGAGGCGAGCTCGGAAAGATCGCAGCCCGGCTTCCCGCGAAAGCCCGCCAGGTGCGGCCACAGGCGCAGGGCTCGCAGCGCCCGCAGGAGTTCTTCGTCCCTGAACGGAATCGCGAGATGGACGACGTCCAGGTCGATCTCGGTGGCCACGCCGCCCGCCCCGATGGTCAGGACCGTCCCGAACACCTCGTCGTCGTGGACGCTCACGAGCAGATCCAGTCCGTCTGCGATCATTTCCTGCACGAAGACGCCGTCCGCTTCGATCCCGAAGGACGCCAGCCGCTCGGGCGATGTCATCTCCGCGAAGGCGGCCCCAGCCTGCTCGCCGCCGCGGATGCCGAGCCGCACCCCGCCGACCTCGGTCTTGTGGATCAGGCCGGGTGCGCTCAGCTTCATCACGACTGGGCCTGCGATTCGTTCGGCCGCCTCGGCCGCCTCCCGCGCGCTGGTGACGAACGACTCGCGCGGGACACGCACCCCCGCGGATGACAGCAACTCCGTCGACTGCTCGTAGGTCAGCGCCCGCTCGCTCGTCGCCGACGCCGGACCGGGCGTTTCGACTGAGGGATCCGCCGTACCCGACCCGGCGGGAGCTCGCCACTCGGCAAAGCGCCGCAGCGCCTGTACCGCGCGGTAGACGCCATCCATGGGCGCCAGCCCGGCCGCCTCCAGCACCTGGTATCCACCGCCGCGCCGGGGCGACGTCCACACCGGGATCAGCAGCGTCCCGGTGGACTGCGCGATCTCGACCGCGTCCCTGGACACCGCCACGGTGCTCTCGCCGTAGTCCGCCGGCATCGCGAACAACACCGAGCCGACGTTCGGGTCGTTGCAGATGAGTTCGAACACGGCCCGGTTCAGATCGGCGTCGGTGAACACCTTGGTCGTGAGGTCAACCGGGTTGTCGACGAACCCGAATGCCGGAGCCCGCGCCGTGAGCGCCGCCAGGGTCGCCGGCTCGAAGGCCGCCAGTTCCAGGCCGGCGCTGCCCACTAGGTCCGCGGCCAGCGACGCCATGCCCCCGGAGAACGAATACACGCAGGTCCGCGTGACGTCCCGGTCGGTCACTTCGAGGGCCCGGGAGAACAGGTGCAGGGTCTCGCCCATCTCATCGACGTCGTTCACCCGCACCACGCCATACTGC
>NZ_DASZGI010000229.1:0-8007 GCF_035938995.1 Actinocrinis sp. | reverse complement strand
GTTCCATCCGCCAATGGTTCATGCCTTTGTAACGCTGCGGCGATACTGTGGATCGGTCGTGTGCGAGTGATCGGGAGCGTGGGCCATGGAGCGCCAGCAGGAGTTCGTCCTCAGGACCCTCGAGGAGCGTGACATCCGCTTCGTCCGGCTATGGTTCACCGACGTCCTGGGTTTCCTGAAGTCGGTGGCGGTGGCTCCGGCCGAGCTTGAGCAGGCCTTCTCGGAGGGAATCGGCTTCGACGGGTCGGCGATCGAGGGCTTCGCGCGGGTGCACGAGTCCGACATGCTGGTCAAGCCGGACCCGTCGACTTTCCAGATCCTGCCGTGGCGTGCCGAGTCGCCGGGGACGGGCCGGATGTACTGCGACATCCTCACGCCGGACGGTACCCCCTCCTACGCTGACCCCCGCTACGTGCTCAAGCGCGCGCTGGCTCGCGCAGCCGAGCGCGGCTTCACCTTCTACACCCACCCCGAGATCGAGTTCTTCCTGTTCAAGGGGCTGTCTGAGGCGGGAGCCGAACCCACGCCGGTGGACTCCTCCGGGTACTTCGACCTGACACCGCACGGGGTGGGCCACGACTTCCGTCGTCAGGCCATCACCCATTTGGAGTCCATGGGTATCTCGGTCGAGTTCAGCCACCACGAGGCCGGCCCCGGCCAGCAGGAGATCGACCTGCGCTACGCAGACGCGCTGACGACTGCCGACAACATCATGACCTTCCGGCTGGTGGTCAAGGAGGTCGCGCTTGAGCAGGGGGTCTTCGCCTCCTTCATGCCGAAGCCGCTCGCCCAGCACCCCGGCTCCGGTATGCACACCCACCTGTCTCTGTTCGAGGGCGACCGCAATGCCTTCAACGAGCCGGGCGCCGAGTACCAGCTCTCAAAGGTCGGCCGCTCCTTCATCGCCGGGCTGCTCCGGTACGCCGCCGAGATCAGCGCGGTCACGAACCAGTGGGTCAACTCCTACAAGCGGCTCACCGCCGGCGGCGAGGCTCCGCCGTACATCTGCTGGGGCCACAACAACCGCTCCGCGCTGGTGCGTGTCCCGATGTACAAGCCCGGCAAGAGCCAGTCGACGCGTATCGAGGTCCGCTCTCTGGACAGCGCCTGCAATCCGTATCTCGCGTACGCGGTGCTGCTCGCGGCCGGGATGAAGGGGATCGAGGAGGGCTATGAGCTGCCCCCCGGCGCCGACGACGACGTCTGGAAGCTGACCCGGTCCGAGCGGCGCGCTCTGGGCATCGAGCCGCTGCCGGCCTCGTTGGACGAAGCCGTCCGGATCATGGAGCGCAGCGAGCTGGTGGCCGAGACGCTCGGCGAACACGTCTTCGACTTCTTCCTGCGCAACAAGCGTGCGGAATGGGACGAATATCAGCGGCAGGTTACTCCGTTCGAGCTGAACAGGTATCTTCCGGTCCTGTAATCGTCTGTAATCACCGTGTGATCACGGCTACGCCCGCAACTCCCCTGAAGTTCACCTGCGCGCTACCCGGCTGTGTGCGCGCTGTCCGGGGCTCGGAGGAGGCTTCTACTCCGCAGAACATCCGGAGCCGACTTTCTCGGCAAGCACGCGGAGGGGCATGACGTGGCAAGACTTCCACGCACACTCGGGCAGGTCGGCAGGCGCCGCCCGGCCGTGGTCGGCAGCACCGCGGTGGTGGCCGCGCTGGGGCTGACGTTCGCCATCGTCCAGCCGAGTTGGGGCAGCACCTCGAGCCCGGCGGCGCCGACCTCGGGCGGCGTCGTGATGCTCAGCGGTGGCGGCGACGGCACCGCGACGCCGATCAAGCACCTGGTCGTCCTCTTCAACGAGAACATCTCGTTCGACCACTACTTCGGCACTTACCCGAACGCCGCCAACACCGACGGCACGAAGTTCACCGCCAAGCCCGACACCCCGGCCGTCAACGGCCTGACCAGCGCGCTGCTCAACAACAACCCGAACGGGATCAACCCGAAGCGGCTGGGCCCGTCGCTGGCGATGACCTGCGACCAGGGCCACGGCTACACCCCCGAGCAGAAGGCCTACGACAACGGCCTCGCGGACCAGTTCCCGGCCAACACCCAGGTGGAGAGTTGCTCCGCCCCCGACAACGGCGTGCCGGGCCTCGTGATGGACTACTACGACGGCAACACCGTGACGGGGCTCTGGAATTACGCGCAGAACTACGCCCTGAGCGATAACTCGTTCGACACGGTCTTCGGCCCGTCGACCCCGGGCGCCATCAACCTGGTCTCCGGCCAGACCTCCGGCGGCTACGCGGTCAACGCGGCCGGCCAGAGGGTCTCCGACCCGGGCGTGGTCGTGGCCGCGAACTCGAGCGGCATCGGCACCGTCATCGGCGACCCGGACCCGGGCTTCGACGACTGCGCCAACACCAGCGACCACCTGGTGATGACCGGTCAGAACGTCGGCGACCTGCTGAACGCCAAGGGCGTGAGCTGGGGCTGGTTCCAGGGCGGCTTCGGGCCGTCCACCCCGGCCACCGCGACCTCCAAGGCCGTTTGCAACTCGGCGCACACCAACGTCGGCGGCGCCTCGATCCGCGACTACAGCCCGCACCACGACCCGTTCGAGTACTACGCCTCGACCGCCAACCCGCACCACCTCGCCCCGGCTTCCGAGGCTGAGATCGGGCTCAACGGCCAGGCCAACCACCAGTACGACCTGTCGCTGCTCTACACCGCGATCAAGGACGGCAACCTCCCCGCCGTCTCGTTCGTGAAGCAGAGCGAGTACCAGGACGGCCACGCCGGCTACTCCGACCCGCTCGACGAGCAGCAGGGCGCGGTCACGCTGATCAACGCGCTCGAGAAGTCGAAGGACTGGAAGAGCACCGCGGTCGTCATCGCCTACGACGACTCGGACGGCTGGTACGACCACGTCGCCCCGCCGAACGTGAACTCCTCGTCCGACGTCGCCAACGACGCGCTCAACGGCACCGGTGCCTGCAACACCCAGTCGCGGCTCCCGCTGGGCGGCACCGAGGACCGCTGTGGCTACGGCCCGCGCCTGCCGCTGCTGGTGATCTCGCCCTACTCCAAGGAGAACTACGTCGACCACTCGGTGACCGACCAGTCCTCGATCCTGAAGTTCATCGAGGACAACTGGGGCACCGGGACGATCGCTGGGTCCTTTGACTCCGTGGCCGGCTCGCTGAACTCGATGTTCGACTTCAACAAGCGGGAATCGGACCGGCTCATCCTGGACCCGGTCAGCGGCAAGGTGCTCGAGGACTGACGCCTCGGCACCGTTCGGCCGAACCGCGGATCAGGTGGCGGCTGGGGCGACGAATCCCTCGGCCGCCTGCCTGATCAGCGTGGTCACGTAGTCCCGCAGCCCGTCCGGCGTGCCGCTCTCGGGGATCATCCCCGGGGCGGCACGCCGCAGCATGAGCACCCCGAGAAACAGCGAGTACGAGTACAGCATCGAGGCGTGGGCCTGTTCGGCGCTCTGCCCGGCCTCCTCGCGGCAGCGCTGGGAGAACGCCATGCGCTTGCCGAGCACCCGGTCCACTGCCGGTCCGATCACCGGATGATCGGCGTTCCAGAGCAGGACCAGGAAGATTTGGATGTCCCGCTCCGAGCTGGCGAACGCGGCCGCGGTGGCGTGCTGACGTTCCACCGGATCGGCAATCGGCTCGAGCGTCGCGAGGACGTCGTCAGTCCCCGTACGCTCCCACTGCGCGACGGCCGCCTCGAGCAGCGCGTTGCGGTCCCGGAAGTGCCAGTAGAACGAACCCTTAGTCGCGCCGAGACGTTCGGCGAGCGGCTCGACGGCGACTGCCCGCAGGCCGTCGCGGGCCAGCGCGTCGAGGGCGGCGCCGATCCAGTCGGCTCGGGTGAGAGTGCGGCGATCCCGGGGGCGGGGCGGCACCGGTCGGCCGCGCGCCCCGTGCGCGGCGTCGGGAGGGATCGGCCGGGGCGTGGGATGGTGGGGGGCGGCGGGGTGCGGATATGAGGCTGAAGCCAGAGTCGCGTCGCGCATGGCGTCACCGTAGCGCAGCAGAGGGTAACCGCGAGGGCTGCGACTCTTTTGAGCGAAGAGGCGGGAACTGGCGTCATGCAGCGCGATCACCTGCCCGGGCGTGTGGATAGTCCGTGCCGGTAAGGCTATCGGGTGGTCAGGTCTTCGGCCGTGGATGCACGGCGTGAGCTAAGGGTGGATCGCGACCGGGTGGCGGAGAGGCACGGTGGCGAAGCGGCGCGACGGCCGTGAGTTCGAGGCGCTGCTGATGTCCGTCTGGACATGCGTCGGGCATCGAGAGCGAGAGCCGTCGTTGCTGGCTCATCGAAAAGCGTCGATCGACCGCAGCGTGACGCCTCGTCGCGGAGTGCGAACTCTTCGGCACGGGAAATGCCCTGGTTGGATGGGCGTGACGGCCCGAGCCCGGCTGGTTAGAGTCGTCTGGTGGCACTGGATCGGGAGCGCGAGTCGAAGGTAAGCCTGTTGGCTCGGCGGGGGTTCGTCGATCCGGCGGCTGCCGCCGCCATCCTCGCCTCGCCCGCGTTCGGGGAACTGGGGCGCGATCCGATGGCGACGGAGGCGCTCGGCCGCTGCGCCGATCCGGATCTCGCACTCGGCTCGCTTGCCAGCCTGCTGGAGGCGAGCCCGGAGCCGGGGCTGTTGCGAGCGACCCTCGCCTCCTCCAAACCGTTGCGCGACCGTTTGTTCGGTGTTCTCGGGGTCAGCGACGCACTCGGCGCTTTCCTGGTGCGGCATCCCGATTCGTGGCACGTTCTGGAGGAGTTCGACGTCGAGGACCTCGCGCCGGGCGCCGGGCGGTTCTCCGCGTTGATGCTGGGTGCCGTGGGGGCCACGCCGCCAGAGCCGCCATGCGGGTTGGCGGATGTGGATCTGGACGATCCAATCGCCGCGGTGTCGGATGCTGACGCCGACGGCGGTGAAGCACCGGATGTGCCGCACGCGCTGCACGCCCCCGTGAGCCCGCCGGTCGCCACGCTCACCGGTCAAGAGGCGGCCGACGCGTTGCGGATCGCATATCGCAGGGCACTTCTGGCGGTGACCGCGCGGGATGTGGCGGCTGGAACGGATCTCACGACGGTTGCCGCCGATCTGGCGGACCTGGCCGGGGCGACCCTGGAAGCCGCGCTCGCGGTGGCGCGGGCCGAGGAACCCGAGGGCGTCGCTCCGTGCCGTCTCGCGGTGATCGGCATGGGCAAGTGCGGGGCCCGGGAGCTCAACTACGTGAGCGACGTCGATGTCGTGTTCGTCGCCGAACCGGTTCGGCCTGGAGAGGGTATTGGCGGCGCGGGCGAGGTGCCGGCGACGCAGGTCGACGAGACCGAGGCTTTGCGCACCGCGACCAGGTTGGCTTCACGGATGATGCGGCTGTGTTCGGAGAGCACGCCGGAAGGTTCGATCTGGCAGGTTGACGCGGCGCTGCGACCTGAGGGCCGGTCCGGGCCGCTGGTGCGCACGCTCGCCAGCCACACCGCCTACTACCAGCGGTGGGCGAAGACGTGGGAGTTCCAGGCGCTGCTCAAGGCTCGGCCGGTGGCGGGTGACGTGGCACTGGGCGCCGAGTATGTCGCGATGACCACGCCGCTGGTGTGGAGCGCGGTGGCCCGCGACAACTTCGTTGACGACGTCCAGGCGATGCGGCGCAGGGTCGTAAGCCACGCGACCGATTCGCTGCGGCGCGCGCCGGGCTCTGTCGCGGTGGACCGGGAGCTGAAGCTCGGACCGGGCGGCCTGCGCGATGTCGAGTTCGCGGTGCAGCTGCTCCAACTCGTACACGGGCGTGGCGACGAGACGCTTCGCGCCCGCTCGACACTCGATGCGTTGGATGCGCTGGCCAAGGGCGGGTACGTCGGACGAGAGGACGCCGCGCATCTGGCCGAGGCGTATCGCTTTCTGCGCGCGGTCGAGCACCGGATCCAGCTTTTCCGCCTCGAACGCACGCACACGATGCCCGACGACCCGAGCGCGCTGCGCCGGATCGGGAGGTCGATGGGGTGCATGGTCGATCCGGCGGGTGAGCTTCGGACGGTGTGGCAGAGGCACGCGCGGGAGGTGCGCCGGCTGCACGAGAAGCTGTTCTACCGGCCGCTGCTGTCCTCGGTGGCGCGATTGGACGACACCAGCGCGGCGGTGCCCAGCGTCGTCGGCCCGCGTCCGCGGCTTTCGCGGGAGGCGGCGCGCTCGCGGCTGGCGGCGCTCGGCTACGCGGACCCGGCGGGCGCGCTGATCAACATCGAGGCGCTGGCGACGGGGGTGAGCCGTCGGGCGGCGATCCAACGCACGCTGCTGCCGGTGATGCTCGGCTGGTTCGCGGATGCCCCCGATCCGGACGCGGGATTGTTGGCGTTCCGGAGAGTGTCGGACGCGCTCGGCTCGACCCCCTGGTATCTCAGGTCGCTGAGGGACGAGGGTGAGGCGGCGTGGCGGCTGGCGCGCGTACTGTCCTCGGGAGGCTATGCCCCAGATCTCTTGATGCGTGCACCGGAGGCGGTGGCGCTACTCAGCGATGACAAGGCGCTGGTGGTACGAGAACGCGGAGCAATCGAGGCCGAGATGATGGCCCTGGTCTGCCGGGCGGACAGCGCCGAGAGCGCGGTCGCGGCGGTGCGCGGGGTGCGACGACGGGAGCTGTTCCGGATCGTCGCGACGGACCTGCTCGGGATGCTGGGGGGCGATGACGGCGCCGATCCGCTGGACGTGCTCGGCCGCGCGCTGACGGACGTCACGGCGGCGACGATCGAGGCGGCGCTGGCGGCGGTAGTCGCGTTCCGGGGCGCTGGGAGCACGGATGGTGGGGACGAGGTTGAAGGGCGTCGGCCGGTGCCGCTGCCGGGCGAGCCGTGCGGCGGCACACCGGCGCACCGCGCAGCGCGGGAGGTCGAGGCCCGGCAGGCTCAGGCGCGGATTGGCGGTGGGCTGGGCGAGGCGGCTGAGGGTGACGCGGTCGTGGGCGTTGGAGGCGGGCATGGCGAAGGCGCGCCTTATGACGTGCTGTCAGAAGGCCGCGCCCACGTGGCAGCGAACGGTGATGCCGACGCGGACGCCGATGCGGCAGAGGCACGCGACCGCGCTGCTGTCCCGGCGCAGGAGCGGGCAGTGGCGAGCAACGGCCTGCCCACCCGGCTTGCGGTGATCGCGATGGGTCGATTCGGCGGGGCGGAACTTGGCTACGGCTCGGACGCCGACGTCATGTTCGTCCACGAACCCCGCGAGGGCGCCGACGAGCAGCGGGCCACCGCGGTCGCGTTCGAGATAGCGAACGAGCTGAGGAGGTTGTTGCAGCTGCCGACCGCCGACCCACCGCTGGTCATCGACGCCGACCTGCGCCCCGAAGGACGTCAGGGCCCGCTGGTGCGCAGCCTCGCCTCCTACGCCGAGTACTACAAGCGGTGGTCTCGGGTGTGGGAGGCGCAGGCGTTGCTGCGCGCGACGCCCGTCGCTGGCGATGCCGTCGTCGGCAAGCGCTTCGTCCGACTGATTGACCCGATCCGCTACCCGGTCGGCGGCGTGGCCGAAGCCGATCTGCGGGAGATCCGTCGGCTCAAGGCGCGCATGGAGGCCGAGCGTCTGCCGCGCGGCGCCGACCGGTCGCTGCACACCAAACTCGGCCCGGGTGGACTGTCGGACGTCGAATGGGTGGCACAGCTGATCCAGCTCCGGCACGGCGCCGAATTCGCCGAGCTTCGCACGACCGCAACGCGCGCGGTGCTCGCCGCAGCCGTCGCCTACGAACTCCTCGGCGAGGATGACAGGGCGCTGCTGGACGACGCATGGTGCGAGACCACGCGCCTGCGCAACGGCATCACCATCGTCCGGGGCAGGCCAGCCGACCAGTTGCCCACGGCGGCGCGCAGTCTGGCCGGGATCGCGAACTACCTGGGCGTCTGGGACGAGCGGAGCATGTCGGGCGCCGGCGTCGGCAGAAGTGGGTCGGTTTCTGGGTCTGGGGTCTCAGGGCATGGAGCCTCCGGGGCGGGGTCGGCAGGGCAGAGCAGGGCGGGTTCTGGGGCAGGGGGACATGG
>NZ_DASZGI010000228.1:0-44902 GCF_035938995.1 Actinocrinis sp. | reverse complement strand
CCCTCCCACCACCACGGCGCCACGCACGCGCCCTCGCCGACACTGATGAGCGGCTGAACAGCCGCAGCGCTGGAAGCGGCGAGTAGCGGCGCCCCGAGAGCGACGGCCGTCACACCCGCGAACGCGAAGAACTTGCGCATCGGGAACCTCCTGGTTGAACCGGCTGGATGGGCCCGGCTCCCGCACAGCGGGGAGCGGCAGCAGGCCCGCGCTGTTCAACCACGCGAGGCGATATAAGTCACTCATCAGCCCCTATACGGAGCAATCAACACATATTTGCACTGATCGGCTCGCTTCGAATCGGGCGTGCCGGGGGAGGGAGTCCCGTCTAGAGGTCCATCATGCGGACGATAATGTTGGCGGCCACATCGGTGGTGACGTTGCGCCCGACCGTGCTGAGGATCGCCGCGGCGCCGCGCAGGCGCGACTGTATCTCCGGGTCGGACTCGCCGTCGGCCGCCCGTTCGAGGCCGAGAATCAGCTCACTGACGAACTGGTCCGCCTCCGGACCGCTCTGGGCGGCGTCCAACGTCTCGCTCGATTCGCTCATGATTCGACCCTAACGCCGTCACGCCGCCGCACAACAGGAGATCACGGCTCGCGCGTTGGATGAGATCCGCCGCATGTGACGATGGGGTAGTGACGGAGGCTCCCCCGCTGTTCGACCGGGCCTTCATCGATGATCCGTATCCGGCGTATACCTGCGGCGCCTCGTTTCCAAGGCCTTCACCCGCCGTGCGTCGCGGACTTTCGAGCCGCGCGTCGTCGAGATCGCCGATCGGTTGCTCGACGCGTTCGACACAGAACCCGTGGACCTGATTCGGGCGTACAGGTGACGTACGATCAAGGCTGGTGATCACGGCCGCCCACCAGTCCACACATACCAGAGCGCTGCCAAGCCAGGCCTCTCACCTGCGAATTGAGGATGGAAAGTTCTCTATCCGGCACGCTCTGTTAGTTTTGTCATGGAGGTGACTTCGGCTGTGGCATTGACTGCTTCTGAGCGTCTGCTGGTGGCGGCGGACCAGGTCTTCTATGCCGAAGGCATCCACAACGTCCCCGTCGACCGTGTCATCGCCGAAGCCGGCGTAACCCGGGCGACTTTCTACCGCCACTTCCCGGGGAAGGAAGACCTTGTCGTGGCATATCTGAAGCGACGCGACGAGCAGATCCGCGCAGCCGCCGCGCGGGAGGCCGACGACAGCGCCGGACCCAGGGATCTGCTCGCCGCCTTCGTTCAGGGCATCATCGACGACACCTGCCGACCAGGTTTCCGGGGCTGTCCGTTCATCAACGCCGCAGCGGAGTACCCCGACCCGGAACACCCGGTACGCATCGTGATCGCCGAACACCGCCGCTGGTTCCATGGCGCCCTCGTCGACCTCGCCACAGCCCTGCAACATCCCGATCCGCAAGGCGCCGCCGACGGCTTGGCCATGCTGCGCGATGGTGCGATGGTCGCGGGATACCTCAACGACGCCGACCAGCTGGGCAAGCGCCTGACCTCGGCGATGAACGACATCCTGAGCTGACTATGCGCTCGAGGCCGACGACTGCCGGGAGTCAGGGCCTCCTGTCCCGAAGCCGAGCGGGCGCTGTCGGCCTGTGATCAGCGTTCGGCGAGCCAGTTGAGGGCGTAGTCGGCGACTTCTTCCCAGCCGTCCTGATTACAGATGAAGTGCGAGCGGTTCTGGAAGGCTTTGAAGTCGGCGACGCCAGCACTCGTCTTGTAGGCCTTCGCGTTTCTCTTGACCAAGCCGAGCGGTGTCAGGTGGTCCCTGTCCGCGGCGATGAGCAGCAGCGGGACATGCGGCTTGGCGAAGTCGACTGCCCCCTGCCGGGTCAGAGTGCTGCGCGGAACGTTGCGGCTTTCCGGCACGGCATAGCGCTCGAACGCCTCGTCGCTGGCCTGTCGGCTCATGGTGTTGCAGAAGGTGTACTGGAAGCGCTTTGGGGTCATCCGGATCGGGCGGTTGCCCGCTAGCGGATTGGCGTGCGGGAAGTTGGCCCGCAGGAAATGCGGGCTCGCCGTGACTATGCCCCGTGGCGGCGCCGGGCTGATGGACACGCCGGCGGCGGCGTAGCCGTCGTTGACCAGCTTCTGCACCGCCAGGCCGCCGATCGAGTGCCCGATGAGGATCGGGCGCTCCGGCAACGTGTCGATGAACTGCTTCAGGTACCCGATGACGGCGCCGAAGGTCAGCGATCCCAGTGCCGGATCGACATCGGCGCGAAGAGCTGTCGGCGTGTCCTGGTGGTACGGCCACGACGGGGCGTGGCAGGTGAACCCGTCAGGCCTGAGCCGATCCAGCCACGGCTGCCAGCTGTCCCCGGTCATGTACATACCGTGGATGAACACGATCTGTTTCGAGGGCAACACGGTGCAGCTCCAAAGCGTGAGGTCGGATTCCATGTCGGACGCTCGGATGCTAGACGGAACGTTCTATCTCGTCAACTTTTCCGTATGGACCACAACCGTCGACAGTATCGGTAGTTTTGCCCAGAAGAATCCCTGGAAATCCTGTTCATCGAGCTTGCGACTTTCTTGTGCTGCTGGTCAAAGGGGGCAAAGACTGATAATAACCCCGTACACCGCCGTGTTCCTGTAAGCCTTCATTGACCTGCGACCTGACGCGGTAACTGATTCCTCGCCGATGCACGCACCGTGCCAAAGCATGAATTACCGCAGGATTTCCTCCGGCAAGCCTGGCCGGTCGGACCGCTCGGGTGGTCAGTACGGCCACCGCTCCTCGATGCGCTCCAGGTGCGCCCAAGTTCCGCCGTCGCAGGACTTACACCGTTCTGACGCGTGTGACGATGGGGTTGTGACGGAAGCTCTCCCGCTGTTCGACCGAGCCTTCATCGACGATCCGTATCCGGCGTACGCCTGGCTGCGGCAGCAATCGCCAGTGCACAAGACTCGACTGCCGAACGGCGTCGAGGCGTACCTGGTCACGCAGTACGAGGACGCAAAGGCGGTTCTCGCTGATCCGCGGCTGTCGAAGAATGCGGCGGTGTCCTATCCCGGTTGGCAGCCCGGGCGCACTGGCATTCCGGGGGAGCACCGATCGGGGATCGCGTCCCATCTGCTGAATCTTGATCCGCCGGACCACACTCGCCTGCGTCGCCTGGTTTCGAAGGCATTCACGCCCCGCCGTGTCGCCGACTTCGAACCGCGCGTGGCCGAGATCGCGGATCGGCTGCTCGACGCGTTCGGGGCCGAGCCGGTTGATCTGGTGCGCGCGTATGCATTCCCGCTGCCAGTCATCGTCATCTGCGAGATGTTGGGAGTGCCCGTCGAGGATCAGCCGATCTTCCACGAGTGGGCCGTGGGGATGATCGATCGGAGCGGGCCGCGCGGCGGGGTCGGCCGGTCCGTGAAGCGAGTACGCGGCTACCTGAAGGACCTCATCCACAAGAAGCGGCTTGCCCTGTCGGAAGACCTGGCGACGGATGACCTGTTGTCCGCGCTGGTCCGCGCCTCTGACCAGGGAGAGCACCTGAGCGAGGACGAGGCCGCCGCAATGGCCTTCATCCTGCTTTTCGCTGGGTTCGAGACGACGGTCAACCTGATCGGCAACGGGACGCTTGCCTTGCTCCGCCACCCGGATCAGCTTGCGAAGCTCAAGGCGGACCCCGCTCTGTTGGAGTCCGCCGTCGAGGAGCTACTTCGCTATGACGGGCCGGTCGAGTTCGGCACCTGGCGCTTCACCACGGAGCCGATCACGATCGGTAGAGTGGACATAGCGGCGGGGGAGCCGGTCTTGGCGGTACTGGCCGCGGCGGATCGTGATCCGGCTCGGTTTAGTGATCCGGATGTATTGGATCTGGCCCGGGACGAGGGTGGGAACCTGGCGCTTGGGCACGGGATCCACTTCTGCTTGGGCGCTCCGTTGGCGCGGCTGGAGGGGCGCATCGCGTTCTCGCGCCTCTTCACGCGGTTCCCCGATCTGGCGCTCGCCGTCCCGCCGGAGAGCCTGCGCTGGCACTCGGGTCTGATCATGCGTGGCCTGCACGAACTCCCGCTTCGAACCCAAGGCCCGGCCCACTAGTCTGGACCCGACATCCGAGAGGCTGAAGGAGCAACGTAGTGGCGTCCATCGAAGCAGTCGGCGCGCGGGAGATCCTCGACTCCCGCGGCAACCCCACCGTCGAGGTCGAGGTCGCCCTCGACGACGGAACCATCTCCCGCGCCGCGGTCCCCTCCGGTGCCTCCACCGGGGCGTTCGAGGCGGTCGAGCTGCGCGACGGAGACAAGGACCGGTACAACGGCAAGGGCGTCACCAAGGCCGTCCTCGCGGTGCTCGACGAGATCGGCCCGGCGTTGATCGGCTTCGACGCGCACGAGCAGCGCCTGGTCGACCAGGAGCTGATCGACCTGGACGGCACCCCGAACAAGTCGCGGGTCGGCGCCAACGCAATCCTCGGCGTCTCGCTCGCGGTCGCCAAGGCCGCCGCCGAGTCCGCCGAGCTGCCGCTGTTCCGCTACCTGGGCGGCCCGAACGCGCACATCCTGCCGGTGCCGATGATGAACATCATCAACGGCGGCGCGCACGCCGACTCGAACGTCGACATCCAGGAGTTCATGATCGCCCCGATCGGGGCCGAGACCTTCGGCGAGGCGCTGCGCTGGGGCGTGGAGACCTACCACTCGCTCAAGGCGGTGCTCAAGTCGCGCGGCCTGGGCACCGGCCTCGGCGACGAGGGCGGCTTCGCCCCGAACCTGGACTCCACCCAGGCGGCGCTCGACCTGATCCTCGAGGCGATCGACAAGGCCGGCTACACCGCGGGCACCGAGATCGCGCTGGCCCTCGACGTGGCCGCCACCGAGCTCTACAAGGACGGCGCCTACACCCTCGAGGGCAAGCAGCTCAGCGGCGCGGAGCTCAGCGAGTTCTACGCAGGCCTCGTCGCCAACTACCCGCTGGTGTCCATCGAGGACTCGCACAGCGAGGAGGACTGGGACGGCTGGAAGGCGGCCACCGACCTGCTCGGCGGCAAGGTCCAGCTGGTCGGCGACGACCTGTTCGTCACCAACCCCGAGCGCATCGCCCGCGGCATCGCCGGCGGCCAGGCGAACGCGCTGCTGGTGAAGGTCAACCAGATCGGCACGCTGACCGAGACCTTCGACGCCGTCTCGCTGGCGCACCGCTCCGGCTACCGCACCATGATGAGCCACCGCTCCGGCGAGACCGAGGACACCACCATCGCCGACCTCGCGGTCGCCGTGGGCAGCGGCCAGATCAAGACCGGCGCCCCGGCCCGGTCCGAGCGGGTGGCGAAGTTCAACCAGCTCCTGCGGATCGAGGAGGAGCTGGACGACGCGGCCCGCTACGCCGGGCGCTCAGCCTTCCCGCGCTTCAAGGGCTGACCGTTCTACTCTGGTGGCGCGCCTCGGCGGACCCGGGGCGCGCCATTCTGCATCTCGGGTCCCGGTAAGATCATGTGTTCCGGTGAGGGGGTGACGCGCCGATGGCGGGTTCCGGACCGGTGAAGCGAGACGGAGCCGGACGAGAAGGCGCGCGGCGTCCCGGGCTGCGGATCGCCGGGTCCCGGCTGACCGGCCGCGCGGGCATCCTCGCCCTCGCGCTGTGCGCCGTGATGGTGACGATCGCCTACCCTCTGCAGCAATACCTGGCGCAGCGTTCGCAGATCTCCGCGCTTAACGCGCACAACGCCGCCACCGCGCAGCAGGTGGCGCAGCTCCAAGCCGAGCTAGCCAAGTGGTCGGATCCGGCGTACGTCGCGATCCAGGCGCGCGAGCGGCTGCACTACGTGAAGCCGGGAGAGATCGGCTTCATCGTGCCGAACCCGTCCGCCGACAGCGAGCCGCTCGGCATGCCGACGCCCACCTCCAGCCAGCCCTGGTACGACCGCCTGTGGTCGACGGTCAAGTCGCCCTCCGCGACGCCGTCGCCTACGCAGTAGCAGGTAGCGTGTGAGGGTGAGCGTGCGAAACGAGGACGTCGAGGCGGTGAAAGCCCAGCTGGGCCGCGAACCGCGGGGCTTGCGCGCGGTGGCCCACCGGTGCCCGTGCGGCAACCCCGACGTGGTGGAGACCTCGCCGCGCCTACCCGATGGCACCCCGTTCCCGACGCTCTACTACCTCACCTGTCCGCGAGCCGCTTCAGCGATCGGAACGCTCGAAGGCAGCGGCGTCATGACTGAGATGACCGAGCGGCTGCAGAAGGATCAGGAGCTTGCGGCGGCGTATCGCGCCGCACACGAGGACTACCTGAAGCGCCGGGACGAAATCGAGGTGCTGGAAGGTTTTCCTAGCGCAGGCGGAATGCCTGACCGGGTCAAGTGCCTCCACGTGCTGGTCGCTCACGCACTTGCGGCCGGTCCCGGGGCCAATCCGCTCGGCGACGAAGCGTTGGCGATGCTCCCGGAGTGGTGGCGCAGCGGGCCGTGTGTGACCGTAGAGCCCTACAGCGCACCGGCTCCAGAGGACGGCGAGAAAGCATGACGAACAGCACAGGGACAGGATCAAACGCGGGCACGGTGCGCGTCGCGGCGATCGACTGCGGTACCAACTCGATCCGCCTCCTGATCACGGACGTCGACCCCGAGCGCGGCACCGCGTCGGAACTCGACCGCCGGATGGAGATCGTCCGCCTCGGACAAGGCGTGGACGCCACCGGTCAGTTCGCTCCTGAGGCACTACAGCGCACGTTCGCGGCCTGCGACCAGTACGCCGAGGCAATAAAGCAGCTGGGCGCCGAAAGGATCCGCTTCGTCGCCACCAGTGCCACCCGCGACGCCTCCAACCGCGACGAGTTCATCGCCGGAGTCCGCGCACGCTTCGGCGTCGATCCCGAGGTGGTCAGCGGTGACGAGGAGGCTCGCCTTTCGTTTGCCGGAGCTACTCAAGCCGTGACGTCGGACGGTGCGGGTCACCCGACGCCTTACCTCGTGGTGGACATCGGCGGCGGCTCGACCGAGTTCGTCCTCGGCGCCGGCTCGGTCGAGGCGGCCCGCTCGGTGGACATCGGCTGCGTGCGGCTGACTGAGCGTCACTTGACCGATGACCCGCCCACCGCGTCCCAGATCGCCGCCGCGACGCTGGACATCGACGCGGGGATCGACCTGGCCGCCAAGGCCGTCCCGCTCGAGAAGGCCAGAACGCTCGTCGGAGTCGCCGGATCGGTCACCACGGTCGCCGCGATCGCCCTCGGCCTCGAGGGATACGACCGCGATCGGGTGCATCTGTCCCGGATCTCGGCCGAGACCGTGCGCGCGGTCGCCGACGGCCTGTTGCGCTCGGATCACAGCGAGCGCGCGGCCAATCCGGTCATCCACCCCGGCCGGGTCGACGTCATCGGCGCCGGCGCGCTGATCCTGTCCCGGATCACGATCCGCTTGGGTCTGCCCGAGGTGGTCGTATCCGAGCACGACATCCTGGACGGGATCGCGCTCAGCCTGGTCTGAACGACCAGAAGCGGCACCTGGGCACATCCCCGGTCACCCGCCCATCGGCGTCCGGGCACGTAATGCCGTCCGCGTACTGTCGTTGGACTCGCGCATTCGCTTACGATGGGGTATCGGCCGCGGCGAGCCCATTCTGCCCGCCAGAGTGGATTGGCCGTCCACATTCGCTAAGTCGTCATGGATGTCAAGGAGCCGTTCCCAAAGTGCCTGCCCTCTTCGACAAGGTCCTGCGTGCAGGCGAGGGGAAGATCCTTCGCAAGCTCGCCAAGACGGCCGAGACGATCAATCTGCTCGAGGAAGACTATGTCGGCCTCTCCGACGCCGAACTGCGCGAGGAGACCGACAAGTTCAAGCAGCGCTACCAGGACGGCGAGACTCTCGACGACATCCTCTGGGAGGCCTTCGCGGTCGTCCGCGAGGCGGCGAAGCGGACCATCGGCCAGCGCCACTACGACGTCCAGCTCATGGGCGGCGCCGCGCTGCACTGGGCGAACATCGCCGAGATGCGCACCGGTGAGGGCAAGACCCTGGTCGGCACCCTGCCGGCGTACCTGAACGCCCTGGCCGGCAACGGTGTGCACCTGGTCACCACGAACGACTACCTGGCCGAGCGTGACGCCGAGTGGATGGGCCGCATCCACCGGTTCCTCGGCCTCGAGGTCGGCGTGATCCTGGCCAGCATGACCCCGGCCGAGCGGCGGGTCCAGTACGGCATGGACATCACCTACGGCACCAACAACGAGTTCGGCTTCGACTACCTGCGCGACAACATGGCGTGGTCGAAGGACGAGCTGGTGCAGCGCGGCCACAACTACGCGATCGTCGACGAGGTGGACTCGATCCTGATCGACGAGGCCCGTACCCCGCTGATCATCTCCGGCCCCTCGGACCAGGCCACCAAGTGGTACACCGACTTCGCCCGGATCGTGCAGCGGCTGGCCAAGGACAGTGACTACGAGGTCGACGAGAAGAAGAAGACCGTCGGCATCCTCGAGCGCGGCGTCGAGCGGGTGGAGGACCTGCTCGGCATCGACAACCTGTACGAGTCGGTGAACACCCCGCTGGTCGGCTACCTCAACAACGCGATCAAGGCCAAGGAGCTGTTCAAGAAGGACCGCGATTACGTGGTCATGAACGGCGAGGTGCTGATCGTCGACGAGCACACCGGCCGCATCCTGGCCGGGCGCCGGTACAACGAGGGCATGCACCAGGCGATCGAGGCCAAGGAGGGGGTGGTCATCCAGAACGAGAACCAGACCCTGGCCACGATCACCCTGCAGAACTACTTCCGGCTCTACAAGAAGCTGGCCGGGATGACCGGTACCGCGCTGACCGAGGCGGCCGAGTTCCACCAGATCTACAAGCTCGGCGTGGTCCCGATCCCCACCAACAAGCCGATGATCCGCGCGGACAAGCAGGACCTCATCTACATCTCGGAGGAGGCCAAGTTCCGCGCGGTGGTCGACGACATCGAGCACCGCTACGGCGCGGGCCAGCCGGTGCTGGTCGGCACGGTCTCGGTGGAGAAGTCCGAGTACCTCTCGCAGCAGCTGCGCAAGCGCGGCGTCCCGCATGAGGTGCTCAACGCGAAGTACCACGAGCGCGAGGCGCAGATCGTGGCGCAGGCCGGGCGCAAGGGCGCGGTCACCGTGGCCACCAACATGGCCGGCCGCGGCACCGACATCATGCTCGGCGGCAACCCGGAGAACCTGGCGATGGGCGAGCTGGCGCAGCGCGGCCTGAACCCGGGCGAGACCCCGGAGGAGTACGAGGGCGCCTGGCCCGCCGCGCTGGAGAAGGCGAAGAAGGCCGTCGCCGCCGAGCACGACGAGGTCGAGGAGCTCGGCGGGCTGTACGTGCTGGGTACCGAGCGGCACGAGTCCCGCCGGATCGACAACCAGCTGCGCGGACGTGCCGGCCGCCAGGGGGACCCCGGCGAGAGCCGGTTCTACCTGTCCCTCGGCGACGACTTGATGCGGCTGTTCAAGGCCAACATCGTGGAGCGGGTGCTCGCGGTGGCGAACGTCGGCGAGGACATCCCGATCGAGTCGAAGATGGTCACCCGGGCGATCCAGTCCGCGCAGACCCAGCTCGAGCAGCAGAACTTCGAGATCCGCAAGAACGTCCTCAAGTACGACGACGTGATCAACAAGCAGCGCGAGGTCATCTACGCGGAGCGGCGCCGCGTGCTCGACGGCGAGGACCTGCGCGACCACGTGCGCCACATGATGGAGGACACGGTCCAGGCCTACGTGGACGCGGCGACCGCCGAGAGCTACGCCGAGGAGTGGGACCTGGACAAGCTGTGGTCCGCCCTGGCCACGCTGTACCCCGTGTCGATCACCGTCGAGGAGGTCGAGGAGGCGGCGGGCGGCCGCACCGGGATCACCCGGGAGGTGCTGCTCGAGGAGATCAGCGCGGACATCCTCGGCGCCTACGACAAGCGCGAGGCCAACCTCGGCGACTCCATCACCCGCGAGCTGGAGCGGCGGGTCGTGCTCTCGGTGCTGGACCGCAAGTGGCGTGAGCACCTCTACGAGATGGACTACCTCCAGGAGGGCATCGGCCTGCGGGCCATGGCGCAGCGCGACCCGCTGGTCGAGTACCAGCGCGAGGGCTACGACATGTTCAACGCCATGATGGACGGCATCAAGGAGGAGTCCACCGGCTACCTGTTCAACCTCGAGGTCCAGGTCGAGACGAACAGCGAGGACCCGGAGGACCAGGCCCGGGCCGAGGCGGCGACCGCGCAGCTCAACGCGAAGGGACTGGACGCCCCCCAGCGTCCGGCCCGTCTCAACTACTCCGCCCCGACCGTCGACGGCGCCGCTGGCGTGGTCGAGCGGCAGGAAGTGAACCCCGCAGCAGCGGCCGGTCCGCAGGACGCCAAGCCCGGTGCCGGCGGGCAGGGCGCCAAGCCGAAGGGCCGTCCCCCGGCCCCCGGCGGCCGCCGTCGCAAGAAGTAGGCCGCCGCAAGAAGTAACCGGACGACGAAACGATAATCAGACAGCAGCGTTAGCTCGTCTCTTCTTGGCGCCGGAGCGCTCGCCCAGCCGGGTGATCTTCGGCGCCGAGCCGTTTCCCCGGGCAACTTCGCGCCCTGCTCGGGAGTCTGACGCAACGTCAAAGAGTCGGTGCCAGGAGCCGAAGCAGGTCCTGAGGACGCCGGGTCACGTCGTCATGAAGCGGGGTGTGTGATGGGCAGGGACCGCGAGTCTTCGGGCGTGCCGGCAGGCGGCGGCGCCGACCCGGACGGCTACGACGGCAGCCTCTGGGGCAGCGCGCTGATTAGAGCGGTCGGCACCTTGGACGGAGCGGGCCGCCGGGGATCGACCGGCCCGCTGCGCTCGTGGGTGATCGGCTGGACGCACCGGTTCGACGCTCGCGCCCGCAACGGCACGGGCACTGGAACGGGTACTGGCACTGGCGTCGCCGAAGGCTTCGATCATGCTGTCGGCGACGCTGGCGTCCGCGCTGCGGGCGATATCGGCGACAGCAGCGGTGGCATCCGCGCTGTGGGAGACGTCGGCGTCAAAGCTGCTCCGGACGCGCACTCCCACGCTCAGTCGGAGGGCCTGCTCGGCCCCGCCCGAACCGGGTCCGCGTCGTTCGAGCGGGCGGCCGAGCAGGCCCCACCGCCCGCCGTCGTGCGGCGGCTGGTGGAAGCAGTGGTCGACGTGCTCTTGGAGCGGAGGTCCGCCGAGCAGGTGCGACGCTGGGTCTCGCGCGAAGTGTTCGGCCTGTTGAGCACGGTGGCGCAGCGCCGTGCCAGCATCCGCTTCGCCTCGCGCTCGACCGTGCGGTCCATCCGGATGCACATCCCGGCGCTCGACGCGGTCGAGTCCACGGTGCTGGTCCAGGACGGTCCGCGGGTGCGGGCCGTCGCGCTCCGGTTCGAACGCTCCGCGCTGCCGACGGCGGCGCACGCCACGTGTGAACCGGAGCGCTGCGAACCGGTCCGTCACGACCCAGATCGGCTGGAGTGGCGCTGCACTGCCCTCCAGTTCGCCTGATCGGCCAGCGTGCGGGGTGGTCGGCCAGAGTCGTTCGGCGGCATGGAGGTGATGGCCCGATCGCTTAGCCCGGAGGGCGGCTAGCCGTGGCGCTCAGGCGGCACCGACGGAGCGATGCCACCCGCCTGTCGGCGGGCGGAGACACGCTGCCTGCGGGTGCGGAAGGTGCTGAGCCAGGTCAGCCGTCGCGTTCAAGCGACACCGCGGGAGCGATAGCGCCGGGCTGTCGGCGGCTGGGGATGCGACGGCGCGCGGGTGTGGGCGGTGCGCTGAGGCGGCACTGCGGGAGCGATAGCGTCCGGCTGTCGGTGGGCGGTGGTGCGACTGCTTGTGGGTGCGGGCAGCGCTGGGCTAGGTCAGTCGTGGCGCTCAGGCGGCGCCGCGGGATGGTGGCGTCCGGCTGTCGACGGGCGGGGATGCGACTACCTGCGAGTGCGGGTGGTGATGCGACGGCCTGCGGGTGCGGGTGGTGCTGGGCCGGGTCAGCCGTGGCGCTCGGAGGACTCCGAGAACATCGTCGAGACCGGGCGGTCCGCCGGGCGGCTGGCGTGGGCGCGCTCCAGCTGGCCGAGCACCGGGCCGGACACAGAGCCGCCGGGCTGGTGGATCACCGAGTTGGGCAGGCCCGGGCGCAGCTCGCCGGGCCTGCTGTGCCGGCGGTCGTACGGCAGCGCGAACTCCAGGCCGAAGGCCGCGATGGCGAACGCGGGCAGGTCCAGCCACGACCGCACCAGCACGGCCCGGGGCAGCCAGCCGGGCTTGAACTTGGCGTTGAACCGGTACAGCGACTCGACCTGGATCAGCGGGTCGAGCAGGTGGATCGCCCGGTGCGTCAGGCGGGCGCGGCGGCCGAGCGAGTGTGGGTTGCGCCGGTACGCCTCCAGCAGCGTCCGGAACGCCGCGAAGTTCAGCGAGACGGCCGCGTACCCGTTCGTCGCCGCGTAGTCGATGGTTGCCACGATCAGCCGCTCGTTGACTCCGTTCGGGGCAAGCCGGTCGCGGGGCATCACGTCGAGTGACAGCACGGGAGCGGTGCCCGCCGTCCCTGCGGGAAGGTAGCGCTGGAACGAGATCGCGTAGCCCTCGGGGGCGAAGGCGATCGCCAGCAGCGCGTCCGGGTGCCTACCTTCGGCCATCGCGTCGAGGTTCATCGCGAACCCGTGCTCGCGGCCGTGGTGCCCAGTGCCGCGGCCCAGCCAGTCGCGGTAGATGACCCGCAGCTCGGCGGACAGGTCGACGCTGAGTTCACGCTCGGGGACGACCAGGACCTGAACGCCCGCGTTCTCCGTTCGCTTGACCGCCTGCCGCACGTTCCGCATCACCCTGCCGCGGTCGCTGAACGTGCCGACGTCGACGAGTACCTCGTCGCCTATGCCGAAGCCGCAGCGCATGCCTCGTTCGCTCCACAGCTGCCGCGCCGCTGTCCCGGCACCGAGCACTGCTGGGCGCCAGCCTCGGCGCTCGGCCTCATCGAGGAAGGCGTCGATTGCCGCTGGCCAGGCGTCGCGTGCGCCGACCGGGTCTCCGCCGACGACCGCGGCCCCGGCCAGTACCCGGTAGCCGACGGCTGCTCGCCTGCCCGGCTCGAAGGCGTACGTCTTGTCGTAGCGCAGCGCGAATGGCGCCAGGGTGCCGGAGTCGGGGTGTGCCACCAGGGAGCGCACGGCGGCCCGCTCGGAGGGCTTGGCGGGTTCCGGGGGCGGGGCGGCCGCGAAGAGCGTGAGGATCACCGCGATAAGCGCCAGGCCACCGGCGAGTGCGAGGCCCGACAGCATCCAGGACGGCCCCTGGAAGTCGCCCGGCCCGGTGTTGGCCGCCACGGCCGCCAAGAACTCGCGGCCGAGGTCGGTGGTCGAGAGCGGGGCGGCGAACCGGCCGCGCATGGCGAACAGGCCTCCGCCGCCGATGACCAGCAGCGTTACGCCGGATGCGGCCGCCACGGCCGCGGTCTGCCGTATCCGATGCGGGTCCGGCAGCACGGGGAACGCGTCGCGCGCCCCGATCAGCGAGACGGTCGCGAGCGCCAGCGGGATGAGCCGCCACGGCTCTCCGGGCACCCGCATGACCAGGGCTTCGATCTCGGTCAGGCTGCTCCACACGACGAGCGCCATCACGAGCAGCCACGCGGTCCGGCGACGTCGGCCGAGACCGTGCGCGAGGCCGAGCAGGACTAGGCCGAGCAGGACGGCGTGGGCGGCGCTGACCGTGGTGCCGCACACGGTCACGACGATGCGCTCGAGCCATGCGGTCCTGGCGGTGGCGGCGTAGACCATCAGGAATACGCTGGAGGCCGCAAAGAGCGCGGCGAAGGGCCACGCCGCCGGTCGGCTTCGGTGTGACACAACCATCACCCCCGTACGATGGAAACGCTTAACCGAACCTGAGAATTCCGCCGGGCACTGTGTTCGAGTGAAAGGCGGCCATCGTGCCCTACACCGACGCCATGTCTGACTTCTCTGACTTCACCGCCAACGTTCTGCACGGGACGACCACCCGCGCGGCCGAGGCCACCGAAGCCGCGGGCGCGACGCGGACCACCGACGTGGACGCCGCGCCGGACACCAGGACGGACACAAGCCGGCCCAACGCGCTGATCGTCGACTGGGGAGGAGTATTGACCTCCCCGCTGGAATCGGCCTTGCACGACTGGTACGCGGCCGAGGGCATCCCCGCCGACGCGTTCGCGGCCGCCATGCAGGACTTCCACGACGGCGCCCTGGCTGCCCTCAGCGTCTTCGACCCGGTGGCCGCGCTGGAACGCGGTGAGCTCAAGGTCGAGCGGTTCGAGCAGGAGCTCGCGGTCCGGATAGAGCGCCGGTGTGGCGTCCCGGTGCCGGCGGAAGGGCTGATCAACCGGATGTTCGCCGGCTTCGCCGCCGCCCCCGCGATGGTGAACGTGGTCCGCCGGGCGAAGGCGGCCGGGATCACGACCGCGCTGCTGTCCAACTCCTGGGGGAACGAGTACCTGCGCGACGACTGGGAAGTCTTGTTCGACGCGGTGGTGATCAGCGGCGAGGTCGGGATGCGGAAGCCCGAGCGGGAGATCTACGAGTTCACGCTGCGTCAGATCGACCGCCGCCCCCGGGAGGCGGTCTTCGTCGACGACATGGAGCGCAACGTGCGCGCAGCGGCGGCGATGGGCCTGATCAGCATCCAACACCGCTCCTTCGACGAGACGCTCATGGAGCTCGAGGCACTGTTCGGCGTCGAGCTTGGCGCCCCCTGACAGCGCGGCTCGACGGATCTCCGATCTCCCGTTTGCGAAACTGGCGATGCTCGGGCTGCGTTCGCGCGCCTTCGCCCCGTCGCTTTCGCACTATCCAGTGTGCGTCTAAGGCGGGCATCGCGCACTCATCAGCGGCCTCGGCCTTTTCCACGCGCTGACCGTCTTCTGAACCGCGCGACCCGCGTCGCTCGTGCCAGGCGGTGACCCGGGAATCAACCAGGAGGCGACGAGCGTATCTATAGAAAGTGAACATACGCTCATCGATGGGAATGACTTAGGAGCGGGCGACGCCTGTAGGGACGGTGAACTGGGGTGTTGAGCGGGAACTTGCGACGGGGACTCGTGCTGGGCGGGGGCGGGACCCTCGGCGCCGCCTGGATGATCGGCGCGCTCGTCGCCCTGCAGGAGGACACCGGTTTCGACCCCCGCGACGCCCACATGATCGTCGGGACGTCCGCCGGCTCCCTGCTCGCGGCGCTCTTCGGTGCCGGTGCGAGCCCGGAGGACCTGTGGCGGCACCAGCATGGTGAGCTGCCCGAAAGCGGTCCGCTCGCCGGACGGATCTTCGACTATGACCATGCAGCGGGCGGAGCGGCTCCGCCGCGGCCGCAGGCGGGCATAGGTTCCCCGCGCCTCATTGCTCGCTCCGTGCGCCACCCGCGGCGCTACCCCACCATGACCGTGATTTCCGCCTTCCTTCCCACCGGACGCGGGTCCCTCGGCGACATCGGCCAGATGGTGGGCGACGCGATCCCCCTGGGAGCTTGGTCGCCGCACCCCGGCGTGCGGGCGGTGGCGATGGACTACGACACCGGCGAGCGCGTCGTATTCGGCGAGCCCGGCGCGCCGCAGGCGAGCCTGGCGGAAGCAGTCGTCGCGTCGTGCTCGATTCCGGGATGGTTCCCGCCCACGGTCATCGGCGATCGGCGCTACATCGACGGCGGCACCTTCTCCAACACGAACATCGACCTGCTGACCGCAGACCGGATGCCCGGCGGCGAACCGCTGGACGAGGTGTACGTGCTGGCGCCGATGGCGGCCCACAGCTACGACCGGCCCCGGACCGTGTTGGGACGGATCGAGCGCAGCTTCCGGCACCGGGTCACCCGCCAAATGCTGGTGGAGGCCAAGGAGGTCCGCCAGGACGGCACCCGGGTGGTCATCCTGTGTCCTGGGGCCGACGACCTCGAAGTCCTCGGCGCGAACCTGATGGACCCCTCCCGCCGGGCCGAGGTTCTCGTCACCGCGCGCCGCACGACCACGGAATTCCTGGACTCGCGCGAAGCGGCGTAACGGTCCTTGGTCGGCAGCGCCATCCGGGGCACTTCGCACCGCTGGTCGCGTATCAGCTACGTCAGGACATTAGGAGAAGCTCTGCAGGCGCGACGATACTTCTAAGGCAGGTCGCCTAGGAGCTAAGGGAAAGCCATGCGCGTCTACATCCCCGCCACGCTGCCGATCCTCACCGAGCTGAACAAGCGGGGAGACCTGGGCCCCGCACCTCTGACGGCCTACGCGGTGACCCCTGCGCTGCGCGAGTGGTACACCGAGGGCGACGAGGAAGAGCTGGAGTACGCCGCGCTTACCGAGGCCGCCCGCGCGTCGCTCCGCCTGCTCGCCGCCGACTCGCTCGCTCCCCGCCGCCGGACCGTGATCGCCGCCGACGTGGCCGACCCGGCGGCCGTCCCGGTCGGCACCCCCTTCTCCCGCGACCAGGGCATCGCCCCCGCCGAGGTGCGGATCGACACCGTGGTCACGCTGCGTGACATCGCCGCCTTCCATCTCGATGACGCCTCCGCCGAGCCCACCGTCGGCGAAGCGGCGCTGGTGGTGCGCGCGGCGGACGCAGGCGACGAAGACGCGCGGTTCACGGTGGACGGAGCGGAGGACTACGACCTGCTGTGGTACGCGACCCAGGAACTGCCCGACCTCCTCTGATCGGGCACGGCGCGGCTCCTGCCGCACATGGCATGATGCGGTCGTCACACGAGTGTTAGTCCGGTACCTGATCGTCGGGACTGGAACGGAACCTCTTCGCCGCAGCTCGCTCGGGATGTGCCACGCCTGGAGCGAATCGGTGCGCCACGGCTGCCGTCAGCCGGGAGTCGGTCGCCCGATTCGCGGGTCCTCCAGCGCGGCTCAAGGGCGGCGCAGGGCGGAGGGTAGACAACTCAGGAGTGGTAAGCATGTACCGCACGATGCTCAAGTCGAAGATCCACCGGGCCACGGTGACGCAGGCCGACCTGCACTATGTGGGATCCGTCACAGTCGACGCCGACCTGATGGACGCGGCCGACCTGCTGCCCGGCGAGCAGGTCGCCATCGTGGACGTCACCAACGGGGCCCGACTCGAGACATACGTGATCGAGGGCGAGCGGGGTTCCGGGGTGATCGGGATCAACGGGGCGGCTGCGCACCTGGTCCACCCCGGTGACATTGTCATCCTGATCAGCTACCAGTCGGTGGAAGACCGCGAGGCCCGGGTCCTCAAGCCCCGAATCGTCCACGTCGACTCCGATAACCGGATCGTCGACCTGGACGCCGACCCCGCCCGGCCGGTGCCCGGCTCCCCGACGCGGCGCCCGCCGCTGTCGGTGGTTCCGACGTCAGGCGCCTGATCGTCCCAGGTTGTAGGAACTCACAACCCACTTGTAACAGCTTGGTCGGGCTATCCGTCCATCGGCTTTCACCGTGACGGGTAGCCTGGCAAACGTAGACAGGGACCGGCTGCGGTGGGGTGACCGGTCCGCCATGCACGAGCCGGGCAAGGGTGCGCGGCTGTAGGAGCGAGCACACGATGGTGACGCAACTGGACGAGGCGAAGGCGGAACTGCTCGACGAGGTGGCGCGGCTCGCGCAGGCCTCGGACGCGCAGTCCGGCGAGGGGGCGGGACCCGGCGGTGGCACCGGCGCTCCGGACGAGGGCGGCGAGGACCCCCTCGCGAAGATCTCGGGCGCGGATGGTGCCCGCGGCCTCGATTCCGACGGCGAGAGACTGAGAACCGCGGCGAGTCTGCTGCCGCGCTACTACCGCCACGTGCCCTACGACGACGTGGCCGACCGATCCCCGGCCGACCTGCTCGGCGCGGTGGTCTCCAGCGTGGAACTGGCCGGCGGCCGGCCTCAGGGCACCGCCAAGATCCGGGTGTCCACGCCGACCGTCGAGCGCGCGGGCTGGACGACCGGCCCGCATCAGCACACCGTCGTCGGCGTCGTCACCGACGACATGCCCTTCTTGGTCGACTCGGTCACAGCCGAGCTGACTCGCCTCGGCTACGGCATCCACCTGGTCATCCACCCGGTGGTCGTCGTGCGCCGGGATCTGGCCGGGCGGCTGCTCGCGGTCCTGGACACCGATCCCGCGCAGCAGTTCGAGCAACCGGCCGAGCGCGCCGCCGCGGGTTCGGCCGAACTGGTCGAGTCCTGGATGCACATCGAGATCGACCGGCAGCCCGACGACTCCGCCCGCCTGGTCTCGATCGAGGGCAACCTGCGGCGGGTCCTGCGCGACGTGCGCGAGGCCGTCGAGGACTGGGGCAAGATGCGCGCCGCCGCGCTCTCCGTCGCCGACAGCCTCGACGCCGAGCAGGGCCGCGCCGCCCAGCAAGCCGGCATCACCGATGACGAGCTGACCACCGGTCAGGAATTCCTGCGGTGGCTGGCCGATCATCACTTCACCTTCCTCGGCTACCGCGAATACGCCCTGGTCCAGGAGGACGGCGAGGACACCCTGCGGGCCGTGCCCGGCACCGGCCTCGGCATCCTGCGCTCCGACCCGGCCCCCGGCCCCGGCTCCTTCGCCCGGCTGCCCCCCGAGGTGCGCGCCAAGGCCCGCGAGCCCCGCCTGCTCGTGCTGACGAAGGCCAACTCCCGGGCCACCGTCCACCGCCGCGGCTACCTCGACTACATCGGGATCAAGAAGTTCGACGCCGACGGCCGGGTGATCGGCGAGCGCCGCATCCTCGGGCTCTTCTCCGCCGCCGCGTACTCCGAATCGGTGCAGCGCATCCCGGTGATCCGGCAGAAGGTCCGGCAGGTCCTCGACTTGCACGGCTTCCTGCTCACCTCGCACAGCGGGAAGGACCTGCTCGAGATCCTCGAGTCGTACCCGCGCGACGACCTCTTCCAGATTCCGGTGGAGGAACTGGCCGAGATCACCGGCGCGGTGCTTTACCTCCAGGAGCGCCGCCGCGTCCGGCTGTTCCTGCGCAAGGATGCTTACGGGCGCTACTTCTCCGCGCTCGTGTACCTCCCGCGCGACCGCTACAACACCGACGTGCGCCTTAAGCTCCAAGAGATCCTTCTGGAGGAGCTGAACGGCAGCGTTCTGGACTACACCGCGCACTCCACCGAGTCCGTGCTGACCCGCATCCACTTCGTGATCCGCGTCAATCCGGGGACCGACCTGGCCGACGTCGACGCCGAGCGGGTCGAGCGCCGGCTCGCCGCGGCCGTGCGCACCTGGGAGGACGGCTTCTCCGAACTGGTGACCGACACGGTCGGACCCGATCAGGCCGACACGCTCCTGCGCGCCTACGCCGACGCGTTCCCCGAGGGCTACAAGGCCGACTTCCCGCCCGAGAACGCGGTCAAGGACGTCTGCCAGCTCGAGGCCATCCACGCCGACGACACCACCGACTCCTCCCTTAAGGTCTACCGCCGCCCCGGCGCCGCGCCGCAGGAGTACCGGCTCAAGATCTTCCGGATCGGCCGGGCGATCTCGCTGGCCGAGGTGCTGCCGATCCTGCAGCACTTCGGCGTCGAGGTCCTCGACGAGCACCCGTACGAGCTGAGCCGCCGCACCGGGGACTCGGCCTGGGTCTACGACTTCGGGCTGCGCGTCGCCGACCCCGAATCGCTGCGCGACGAGACCGCGCGCGAGCGCTTCACCGCCGCGTTCGCCGCCGCCTGGTCCGGGCAGATCGAGAACGACGGTTTCAACGAACTCGTCGTGCGGGCCGGGCTGACCTGGCGTCAGGTCACCGTGCTGCGCGCCTTCGCCAAGTACCTGCAGCAGGGCGGCACTCCGTTCAGCCAGTCCTACATCGAGCAGGTGCTCAACCGGAACACCGCGCTCGCCCGGCTGCTGGTCAAGTTGTTCGAGGCCTCCTTCAACCCGGCGCGCGCCGCGGCCCGCGAGGAGTTGGTGGACGGCCTGTACGAGGAGACCGAGGGCGCGCTCGACGCGGTCGCCTCGCTCGACGAGGACCGCATCCTGCGCTCGCTGCGCGCGGTGATCCGGGCGACGCTGCGCACGAACTTCTTCCAGCGCGCCACAGCGCCGAACGGCGGCCAGGGCGGCTACAAGCCGTACACCTCGTTCAAGATCGACGCCGCCGCGGTGCCCGACCTGCCCGCCCCCCGCCCGAAGTACGAGATCTGGGTCTACTCGGCCCGGGTCGAGGGCGTGCACCTGCGGTTCGGCGCCGTCGCCCGCGGCGGCCTGCGCTGGTCCGACCGCCGAGAGGACTTCCGCACCGAGATCCTGGGCCTGGTCAAGGCGCAGATGGTGAAGAACGCGGTGATCGTGCCGGTCGGCGCCAAGGGCGGCTTCGTGGTCAAGACCCCGGTCGACCCGGCCGACCGCGACGCGTTCCTGGCCGAGGGCGTCGAGTGCTACAAGACCTTCATCCGGGGCCTGCTGGACATCACCGACAACCTGGTGGACGGCAAGGTCGTGCCCCCGCCGGACGTGGTGCGCCGCGACGGCGACGACACCTACCTGGTGGTCGCCGCGGACAAGGGCACCGCGACCTTCTCCGACATCGCCAACGGGGTCGCCGCCGAGTACGGGTTCTGGCTCGGCGACGCGTTCGCCTCCGGCGGCTCGGTCGGCTACGACCACAAGGCGATGGGCATCACCGCGCGCGGCGCCTGGGAGTCGGTCAAGCGCCACTTCCGCGAGCTCGGCGTGGACACCCAGACCCAGGACTTCACCGCCGTCGGCATCGGCGACATGTCCGGCGACGTGTTCGGCAACGGCATGCTGCTGTCCGAGCACACCAAGCTGGTCGCCGCCTTCGACCACCGGCACATCTTCGTCGACCCCGACCCGGACCCGGCCCGCTCCTACCGGGAGCGCCGCCGGCTGTTCGACCTGCCCAGCTCGTCCTGGGGCGACTACAGCCGCAACGCGATCTCGCTCGGCGGCGGGGTGTTCCCGCGCACCGCCAAGTCGATCCCGCTGACCCCGCAGATCCGCACCGCGCTCGGAATCGACGCCTCGGTCAACCGGATGACCCCGGCCGAGCTGATGCGCGCGGTGCTTCTGGCGCCGGTGGACCTGTTCTGGAACGGCGGCATCGGCACCTACGTCAAGTCCTCCGCCGAGTCGAACGCCGACGTCGGCGACAAGTCGAACGACGCGATCCGGGTCAACGGCGCGGATCTGCGCGTCAAGGTGGTCGGCGAGGGCGGCAACCTCGGCTTCACCCAGCTCGGCCGGATCGAGTTCGCGCTGTCCGGGGCGGGCGGCTCCGGCGGCCGGATCTGCACCGACGCGATCGACAACTCGGCCGGCGTGGACACCTCAGACCACGAGGTCAACATCAAGATCCTGCTCGACCAGGCGGTGGCCGCGGGGGACTTGGCGGCGAAGGACCGGGCGCCGCTGCTGGCCGAGATGACCGACGAGGTCGGGCATCTGGTGCTGGCGGACAACTACGGCCAGAACGTCGCGCTCGCCCGCTCGGTCGCGCAGGCGCCCTCCCTGCTCAACGTGCACGTGCGCTATCTGCGCAGGCTCGTCGCCGACGGCCGCCTCAACCGGGAGCTGGAGTTCCTGCCGGGCGAGCGGGTGCTCACCGAGCGCCGGCAGGCGGGGCTCGGCCTGACCCAGCCCGAGCTGTGCGTGCTGCTCGCGTACACGAAGATCACCCTCGAGGACGAGCTGATCGCCTCGGACCTGCCGGAGGACCCGTTCCTCAAGTCCGAACTGTTCGGCTACTTCCCCGCGGCGCTGCGCGAGCGGTTCCACGGCCAGATCGGGGCGCACCCGCTGCGCCGCGAGATCATCACCACCCAGGTGGTCAACAACCTGGTCAACAACGCCGGCACCACGTTCGTCTTCCGGATGCGCGAGGAGACCGGGGCGTCGGCCGAGGAGATCGCGCGGGCGCACACGGTGGCGCGGGCGGTGTTCGACCTCGAGTCGTATTGGGCCGGGATCAACGCGCTCGACAACGTCATCCCGGCGGCGATCCAGACCCAGATGGGCCTGGCCGGGCGGCGGCTGACCGAGCGCGGCGCCCGCTGGTTCCTGATGAACCGCAGGCACCCGCTGGACATCGCGGCGCAGGTCGAGGCGTTCCGGGCGGGCGTCGGCGAGGTGGTCTCGCAGCTGCCGAAGCTGCTCAAGGGCTCCGACCTGGACCACCTGATGACGGAGAAGGCCGAGCTGACCGCGGCCGGCATCCCGGAGGAGCTGGCGGCCCGGGCCGCGTCGGTGTTCGCGGCCTACTCGGCGCTGGACATCGTCGAGGTGGCCTGGGACAGCGGCCGGGCCCCGGTCGAGGTGGCCGAGTGCTACTTCGACCTGATGGACCGCCTGCGCATCGGCGGGCTGCGGGACGGCATCACTGCCCTGCCGCGCACCGACCGCTGGCATTCGATGGCGCGCTCGGCGATGCGCGAGGAGCTGTACAGCATCCAGGCCGGGCTCACCTTCGACGTGCTGGCCGCAACGCCGGTCAAGGCGCGGGAGTTCGGCGTCGGCGACGAGTTCGGCGCGGAGTCCCAGGCCGACGCGGACGAGCGGTTCGCCGCCTGGGTTGCGAAGAACCGGATGGCGGTGGACCGGGCCCGCTCCGTGATCGAGGAGATCTTCACCGCCGACACCCACGACCTGGCGATCCTCTCCGTCGCGCTGCGGACCCTCAGGACGATGCTCCGCACCGGTTCGCTGTCTTAGAACGAATGCCTTAGCTGAGAGCAAACGCGAGCGGCTCTCTTACCGGAACAGTCCGGTAAGAGAGCCGCTGGCCGTTCAGGCGCTGATCAGTTCACCGTGAAGTAGTAATAGCTGGTATCGAAGACAGTGCCGTCCGCTCCGGTGGTGTAGACGTAGAGGCTGTGGAAGCCGCTCGCCGTCGGCGTGTACGTCACCTGCGCCGTTCCGTCGGCCGCGACGGACACCGTGGTCTCCGGGGCGTAGTCGAACGAGTAGGAGAATGACGCCGCGTTTGAGACCTTCGAGGCGAAGGTGAAGGTCCCGGTCACCCCGACTCCGCCGCCGCTGCCATCCGCCGGGTAGACGTCCGAGGTGATGGTCGGTGTGGTGTCCACGAACGCGAACCAGGTGGCTTGCGAGCTCACCCAACCGTTCACGCTGTGGCTGGTCACCCTCACCACGTTCCCGCCAGAGCTGTTCAGCGTGAGCGTGGGTGTCGCCGTGCCGTCCGGCGCCGCGGCCACCGTCTGCGGCGGGTCGTTGTTCACCGTGTAGGTGTAGGAGTCGACCTTCTGCACGATCGGATTCGGCGTGAGGTGGATCGTGAACGGGACGCCGTATTGCGGGCTGGTCGTGCTCGGCGTGAGGGCTGGCTCGGTGTCCCCCACGGTGAACTGATAGGTAGAGACCCGGGAGATGTTGTAGGACCGGGTGATGCTCTCCACAGTCAGCGTCTGGGGTCCCCAGGACGGCGGCGGGACGAGCGAGAGCGTCACCGACCCGCCCGGGTGGTCCGCCCGCACGAAGCCCGGCTGGGTGAACGGATCCGTCCACTGCGGCACGCCGTGCGGACCGATCGAGTATCCGAACACGGACATGTCGCCGTTCCAGCTGTACTGGAAGCCGATCACGTCCTTGGCGCCGTTCGCGCCGATGTCGAAGATGACCGGCACGCCGCCGGAGCTGAACTTGTTCTGCGGGTAGTTCGGCGAGGCGATGGCCGGACCCGAGGCCGGGACGGAGTTGTCGACCCGGAAGTAACACGGCGCCGACCAGGGCGATTGGTCGATCCCGTCGTCGCCGCGCGCCTGCCAGGCGTAGGTCTCGCCGTTCACGAGCACGCCGCTCGGCACGGCCGCTCCGCCCTCGTTCCCGTCGATGACGTACTGGTTGGTGAACACCGTCCGGTTGTCCGGGTTGTCGAGCGGCCAGATGGCGAAGTCCCCGTGCAGCTGAGCCGTGCCCGGATCGGTGTCGTGGAACATCGCCTCAAGCAGTGGGGTCGTCTCGCCCAGGTACGGGTATGGGCCGGTCGTGGCGCAGGCGCGGCCGTCGTTGAACAGCAGCGTCGGGACGGTGGGCGGAATGTTGGAATTGACGTCCAGGCCGAAGCTCGACGGGTCCAGCCACCGGCCGTACGAGACGTTCTGCTGCTCGTCCGCCGGCACCTGCAGGACGAGCGAGAGCTTCGACTTGCCCTCGGCCACCGCGTGGTGCACGGCAGTGGTCAGATCGAGGTGCAGGTAGTAGGCCGGGCAAAAGGAGGCGGGGGTCGCGATGGCCCCCAGCAGCGTCTCCGGGTCTGGGGCCCGGTGCCAGGTGATCGGCTGGGTCGGCTCCCGGCTCTGCCAGACCTCGAGGGAACGCGCCTGGCACTGCGTTACCTGCGACTCGGCGGCGTACAGGGTCGCGCCGAGCACGTCCGTACCGCTGAACGAGGACAGGTCGAACGTGAGGTACACGCGGGACTGGTGCGTGGCGCCCGAAGCGTCCACCCACGATCCCACTGGCACAGGTCCCGACGGATTGGTGAAGCTCTGCTTGGGCGCCAGCGAGTCGGTGTAGGCGATGGACGTGAGCGGCGCCTGCTGATAGGTCGCAGCGGCCGCTGGTCCAGCCGTGGCGGCGGTGAGCGCACCCCCCGCGAGCACCGCGGCCGCGACCACGGCGAACGATCTGAGACTTCTGATTTTCCGCACCCCGAAATCCCTCCCCGAAAATGACTGAAAACCCCGATGCCCTTGTGGCAGGGCGTCCAAAAAGGTAGCACCAGTGTTCTGTTTCCCGCGGGGCGGGTGCCCGCGGTGCGGTGGGCGGTCGCGCGGGTTTAGCGACTGGCGGCGCGGCGCGCGGTCTCGACGAAAAGGGCCAGGTCGGTCGGGCCCTGGCGGGGCGCCGGCGATTCCACGGCGCGGCGCGGGAGAGGGGCGCCGAGTTCGGTCCAGGGCGTGCGCACCACCGACGCGCGGGCGGTCGAGCTCGACGCCATGCGACCGCTGATGCGCGGCGTCTGGATCGTCAGCACTCGACCGTCCGGCAGCGCCAGGTGGCCCCGGCCCGGGGTATCCGCGCGCACGGCGGCTGCGGCCGGCAGTGAGATCAGGCGGCGCGACTCCTCCGGGCCGCGGGTGCGCAGGGCGATCCGAATCTGGGCCTCGTCGCAGACGTCGCACTCGAGCAGCCGTACCGCCTGCGCGTCGTCGAGCGCTACTCCTGTCGCGATGTGGACGTCGTGTGCGCGGCCGTCCCGGGCGATCGCCGCGAGTCCCTTGGCGAACCAGGGGTGGTCGGCGGCGAGCCGGTCGAATCCGTCCACGACCACCAGCAGGCATGGCCGCTGCTCATCCGAGGCGGCGTCGGCCGCCTGGGTGCGTTCCTCGGCTTCGGCCTCGAGCCGGTCCAGGAACGCCCGCAGCGCGTCCGGCGCGCTGTCCCGCTCCAGATGCGCGTCGACGTGGGGCAGGTCCGCGCAGTCGCCGAGCGACGGACCGCGGCCTCCCGAGAGCAGCATGAGACGCAGGCGCTCCGGGCGGTTCACGGCGGCCAGCGCGCACACGATCGACCGCAACACCTCGGAGACGCCAGAGCCGGACGCGCCGCCTACCAAGACGTGTTGTCCGGTCAGGTCGACGCTCACCGCTCCGTGGTCATCTGCGCCGAGCGTCAGCTCAGGTCGCGGCTGCGGCTCGGCCCAACGCGCGGAAAGCTTCGCCGGGGTCAGCAGATCCAGGTCGAGCAGCGCCAGCAGCCGTGCCTCCTCAGGCAGTTGCGGCGCCCCGAAGCCGTCCGACTCGCGCAGCGGGGCGAGTGCTCTGGCGAGCCGCTCGGCCCAACCCGCCGAGGCCAGGTCGGCGATCACCCCATCCAGTGCCGGCTGGTCCGGCCGCTCCAGGCGCAGCCGGGTGTTCACCTCCCCGCCGAGCACGACCATCGCGCCTGTCGCGTCGGGGAGTTGAGCAGGCCGCGAGGCGAGCACGAGCGAATAGACGCCGACGCGTGGCCCGTCCTCCAGGAGGCGCCGCATCCCGCGCTCACTGAACAGGCCTGCCGCCGGGTCCAGCACCACCACGGTCCGCCGGCCGCTCCGCCGCTCCCGCGCATCTTGGTCGGTCGCCGCGTGGCCCGGGTCCCGAGCGGCGATCCGGTCGCTCAGCTCGGCCAGCCGGGCGGCCATCTGTCCGTGGTCGAGCCCCACGAGGGCGCGGCAGTCCTGCCCGTCCCGCGGCGTCAGATGTGGCAGCCAGCGGGTCCACGCCCAGCCGCTGGACGCGTCGGAATCCGGCCCGCACAGCACCACCAGCTCGAGGTCGCCCGGCGCACAGGCCGCTCCGAGCTGCCCGACCAGCGCCCGGGCGAGCCCGTCGAGGCCCGGACCGCCGGACCCGGGGCGCGGGCCGACCAGCCCGAGCACCCCGGCCTCCTCCAGGTCCACGGTGATCGGCGCGGCGGCCACCCGGGGCCGGAACGTCTTCGGGCCGGACACCACGGACACCCGGGAGGGCACGCGCGCCGTGCCCAGCCTCAGCTCCAGGAAGCCAGGCTGCGCGGGGTCCCGGGTCCACAGCCCGGGTCCGGGCCGGATCGCGGCGGTGAGGAGGGCCGCCAGGTCGGGGTGCCGCTCGCGGCGCAGCGCGGCTTCGGCTGCGAGGGCCGCGCCGATCCGCGTCTCCGCCTCGGCTTTCGCCTGCTCGAACGCGACCACCGCGCGTCTGCGGGCGGCGGGCAGGCCGCGCACGCCCGGACGCGGCGGCAGCTCGATCCGTGGCGCCGGGATCGGTGTCGCTGGAACGCGCTGAGTAGACACGCGCAGGCGCCCTAAACGGTCAGGCTCGGCCTCCAGCGGGCGCCGTGAGGGACGCAACATCAGGGTCGTCTCGCCGACGCGCACAGGCGTGTCCGGCGGCAAAAGCACCGCGTCGGTACCTACGGGCGCACCGTCCAGCGTCGTGCCGTTGGTCGAGCCTATGTCGCGCAGGCGCACCCAATCCGCGGTCACCAGCAGCTCGGCGTGTAGGCGGGACAGGTCGGGGTCGTCGATGCGGATCGCCGCGTCCGTGCCGCGGCCGATCGGGATTCGCACCGGAGGCGAGCCCGGTTCAGGCGGCGCGAGCAGGTGCACTCCGCCCGCGTCCGGACCGCCCACGACGTGCACCTCAGGTGCCTCGGCCGGCGCGACCGGCCCGGCTGCGGCTTCGGTGCTGAGCACCGCGCCGTCCAGCAGCGGAGGCAGCCCGAGCACCGAGTCGTCAGCCACCGGGTCCCCACCGCAGGAGAACCGCGCCTCAGGCAGCCCGACCAGCGTCCGCAGCGATCCCGCAGCAGCGCCGAACGTGGTCCCGGCCGCCGCACTCACCGTGACGTCCACCGCCGCGGCGTCCGCGACGTCAGCGCCGCGCGACGAGGTGACGGACAGTCGGATTTGCATGAGCGCTGCCTTCTGCTGGGGCTGCTGTGTTCGATTCTCAGCGCCGCCCCGGCTGGCTCTGAGAATCCCGCAGCGAACAACGGTATCCGAGAGCGCCCACAGCCCGGCCCTCCGTCCGGCGGCCGGGAGCGGGCCACGGAGGCCGAAACTCTGCCCTAAGTGCCCGCATGGCGATGCTGGTAAAAGCCGCGATCCTGTAGCAGCTTGGGTACGAACAGGCCGCCCGATGCTCGTCGCGTGACACGGCGGCACTAGGGTGACCATGCGCCGCAATGCGCCCCTGCGGCGGTATGGGCACGAGTGCGTCCGAAGGACTGGGGGAGAGGTATTCGTGGGTCAGCCCATCGGCAGCCGTTATGAGCTGGAAGAACAGCTGGGCCGCGGCGCCTTCGGGTCGGTGTACCGGGGGCGGGTGCGCGGAACCGGCGAGTCGGTCGCGGTCAAGGTGCTGCTCGAGGAGCTCGCGGCCGACCCGGACGTGGTCACCCGGTTCCTGCGCGAGCGGACCGCGTTGGTGGGGTTGCGGCACCGCTCGCTGGTGGCGGTGCGCGACCTGGTGGTCGAGGGCGACGTTCTCGCCCTGGTCATGCAGCTGGTCGAGGGCCCGGACCTGCGGGCCTACCAGCGCGGCCGGGGCACGCTCGGCCCCGAGGAAGCGGCGCTCCTGGTGGCCGACGTGGCCGACGCGCTGTCGGTCGCCCACGCGGCGAACATCGTCCACCGCGACGTGAAGCCGGCCAACGTGCTCCTTCAGCCCGAGGCCGGGGGATTCCGCCCGCTGCTGACCGACTTCGGTATCGCGCGGCTGGCCGACGCGCCGTCGGTGACCCGTACCAGCCAGGTCGTCGGCACGCCGTACTACCTGTCGCCCGAGGTCATCTCCGGGCGCAAGGCCACACCCGCAGTCGACGTCTACGCCTGCGGGATCATGCTCCACGAGCTGCTGACCGGCCATCCGCCGTTCCGCGGCCGGGACGCCATGGAAGTTTTCCGGGCGCACCAGACCGCGATGCCGCAGCGGCCCCCTGGGCTGTCCGAACAGCTCTGGGCCGTGGAGTTGGCCGCGCTCGCCAAGGACCCCGACCAACGCCCGAACGCCGGCGACCTGGCCGCACGGCTGCGCGCCGCGGTGCGCGCGAACGACGGCCCCACCGTCCGGCTGCCGATGAACCCGACCGACGGAACCGCGATGCTGCCGAAGCTGGCCGGCGGCGGGGCCATTCCGGGTTACGACGGCGGCGGGAAGATCGCGGCCGGGGGTGGCGCCACACCCGCGCCTGCCGCGTGGGCCGCGCCCCAGGCGGCGGCGATCACGGCTGCACCGCCGCCGATGCCGATGTCGAACGCTCACAGTCCCGCGCCGCTCGTCCAGGCGGCACCGACGCAGTCCGCGCCGATGCAGGCGCCGCCCCAGCGGCCACAGCTCTCGGCAGCTCCGCCGATGGCGCCGCAGAACCGTCAGGCGCCGCCATTCGGTCCGCCGCGGACGACCAATCAGGCCCAACCGATAGCCCAGCCCCAGCGTCCGGCGCCGTACCCGACCCCTGCGCCCTACCAGCAGGGTGCGCCTTATCCGGTGACGTCTCGTCAGGCGCCGCCCGCGCCGCAATACCGGCCGCCGCAGCAGCCTCAGTCGTACACAGGTCCGCGCAGCCAGGCCCCCAGGCATCCGCAGACGTACAGCGGCACGGCTTCGAACAAGTCCAACGGCCTTAGCTGTCTCAGCAAGCTCGCGATCCTCCTCATCGTGCTCGCGATCGCCATCACCATCGGGGTGACCGTGGGCCGCCAGCTCGCCAAGCACAACAGCGGCACCGGCAACCGCAGCGGCCTCGGCTACGACGAGAATCCGGGTCGGCCCCCCGCGGCGGTGACGGTCCTGCACGCCGGACCACGCCTGATCGGCCGCTGACGTAAAGCCCGGCACACCGTCGCGGTAGTTGCCCACGGTGTGCCGGACCGGCACAGTTGCATGCGGGATAGCGGGTCCGACTGACGGGCCGGCGGAAACCTCACGGAGCGACGGTGACACGCAAGATCGGCAGCAGGTACACGGTCACGCGGGTGATCGGCCGGGGGACCTGCGGCACCGTCTGGGAGGGCACCGGCCCGGACGGTCCGGTCGCGGTCAAGCTGCTGCGCGAGGATCTGGCGGCGGATCAGACCCTGATCGCCCGGTTCGTGCAGGAGCGCACGGTCCTGACCAGCCTGGCGCACCCGAACGTGGTGGCGGTGCGGGACTTGGTCGTGGACGGCGCCGATCTCGCGCTCGTGATGGACCTCGTGAGCGGCACGGACCTGCGCGAACGGCTCGAATCCGGCCGCATCGGCACTGTCCAGTCCGGGAACGCCGCCGGCCTCGCTGCGGCGGCCTCCTTCTCCTTGTCCGATGCGGGCGCGGAAAGCCCACTTCGCGCCGCGCCCACCGGCGGCCTGCCCCCGGCCGAAGCTGCGACGCTGGCCGCCGACATCGCGGCAGGACTCGCGGCAGCGCACGCGCGCGGCGTCGTGCACCGCGACGTCAAACCGGAGAACGTCCTGATCGAGGCCGGCTCCGGGACGGCCCGGCTGACGGACTTCGGGATCGCGCGGATCGTCGACGGACCGCGCCGCACCCGCGCGACCCGGATCGTCGGCACGCCGGACTACCTCGCGCCCGAGGTGATCGAGGGTTGCCCGCCGGGGCCGCCGGTCGACGTCTACGCGCTCGGCACGCTGATGTTCGAGCTGTTGACGGGGTGGACGCCGTTCGGCGGCGGGCACCCGGGCGCGGTGCTGCGGCGGCACGTGACCGAGACGCCGCCCGAGATCCCGGGAATGCCGGAGCCGCTGGCCGAGATCCTGCGCGCGTGCCTGTCGAAGGCGCCAGCCGCGCGGCTGACGGCGGCGGAGGTGGCCGGGCGGCTGCGCATCCTCGTTCCCGACCTGGCCGGGCTGCCCGCGCTCCGGGTCGCCGATCCGCGCACGGCGATCGACCCGGCGCACTCCGGCACCTCGAACGGGGCGGGCCGTCCCGTGCCGATGACCGTCGGCTCGGTGCCCCTCGTGAACGTCGCGGCAGACGCGGCGGACGACTCCCGCTCGACGCACATGAACCTGATGCGGCCGATCCGCGAACCGCTCGGCCCCTCGGCGCCCGTCCCCGGCGTCCCGTCGGCTGACCGCAGCCGTTCTGACGTCGACTCAGATGAGGAGGCGCTCGGCGAGGCCGACCGGAGCCCCTCGGACGGGCGAACGTCGCGCAGGAGGGGGTTCGCGGCGCTGGCTGCGGTCATCGTGGTCGCGCTCGTCGCGGCAGGCGGATACGTCTGGTGGCATTACCACCGCAGCCACCCGGCTGGGCTCTCGGTCGGCTCTGCCAGATCCGCCGATGCCTTATCCGGCGGTAGCACCTCTGCCGCGCCGCCGAGCGCCGCCGCTGGCGAGCGGTCTGTGGCGGTCGGCCCGCTGGGCCTGGTGACCTTTGGCACGGTCGCGGCGCCCGAGGCCGGGCCCGTGGGTGCGGTTCACGTCGCCGCGGCCGGGAACGCGCTCCTCCTCGCGATGACCGGGACCGACGGCACCGTCCGCTACGCCGTCGCCCCCGCCGTTTCCGGCACTGCTGCGTTCGGCCAGCCGCCGCAGTTCGGCGTCTGGCACACCCTGCCTGGCGTCAGCTCCGCCGCGGAGCCCGCGCTTGTGGGACGCACGTCCGGCGACGCGGAGCTCTACGTCGTCTCCTCCGCGGACTCCCAGATCCACCGCGCCGTCTACGACCCGGCCACAGCCACGTGGTCGTCGTGGTCTGCCCTCGCGGGCACGGGGACGACACGGGTCGCCGGCGCTCCCGCGGCCCTCGCGCTGGACGGCGGCCGCACCGAACTGCTCGTCGCCTCGGCGGCGGGTAGTCTCCTGACGACCAGCAGCGGCTCCGGCGCGGCGGGCGCCGCATGGCAGACCTGGCACGCGATCTCGGCCGCCGGATCCGTCAAACCTGGCGTCGCCCTGACCGCCCGCGCCGACGGCGCCCAGGCGGCATTCGCGGTGCGTGCCTCCGACCAGGCCGTCCTCAGCCTCCTCAACGCGGGTGCGTCCCCATACGCATGGGGTCCCGCGTACTCGACCGGCGCCGTCGGACAGCCCGAGGCATCGTTCGTCGCCAATGGCGCGCCCGACCTGTTCGTCCGGTCGGCTTCCGGCGACGTCCAGGTCTACGTGCTGTCCGGTGCCAACGCGCACAGCCCGCGGACCGCCGCGTCGGCGGGTGTCACCTCGCGCAACCCGCCGGGCGTCGCGGTGACGCTGCCCGACCAGCGGCTGATCCTCGCGGTCACCGCCGACGACGGCTCCGTCCGGCTCTACGCCGAGACCGTCTGAACCTACTCGCGCGGTCGCGTACCCTTGAGATTTGTGGCGTTAGACGTACCTGAAGAACTCAAGAAACTGAAGTCGACCATGGCCTCGATCGAGGCGGTCGTCGACCTCGAGTCGCTGCGCGGCGAGATCAAGCGGCTGAACGAGGAGGCGGCGGCCCCCGACCTCTGGGACGACCAGGCCAAGGCCCAGAAGGTGAACAGCCGGCTGTCGTACGTGCAGGGCGAGCTGAGCCGGGTCGAGACGCTGCGCCGCCGGCTGGACGACCTCGAGGTGCTGGCCGAGCTGGCCGAGGCCGAGAACGACGACGCCACCCGGGTCGAGGTCGAGAGCGAGCTGCCCGCCCTCACGAAGGCGGTGAGCGAGCTCGAGGTGCGCACCCTGCTGTCCGGCGAGTACGACTCGCGCGAGGCGCTGGTGACGATCCGGTCCGAGGCGGGCGGCGTGGACGCGGCCGACTTCGCCGAGATGCTGATGCGCATGTACCTGCGCTGGGCCGAGCGCCACGGCTACCCGACCGAGGTCTACGACACCTCCTACGCGGAAGAAGCGGGCATCAAGTCGGCCACCTTCGCGGTGAAGGTCCCCTACGCCTACGGCACCCTGTCCGTCGAGCAGGGCACCCACCGCCTCGTACGCATCTCGCCCTTCGACAACCAGGGCCGGCGGCAGACCTCCTTCGCCGGCGTCGAGGTCGTCCCGGTCGTCGAGCAGACCGACCACATCGAGATCCCCGAGGACGAGATCCGGGTCGACGTCTACCGCTCGTCCGGGCCCGGCGGCCAGGGAGTGAACACCACCGACTCGGCCGTCCGCCTCACCCACCTGCCCACCGGCATCGTCGTCTCCTGCCAGAACGAGCGCTCGCAGCTGCAGAACAAGGCCTCGGCCATGGCGGTGCTCCAGGCGAAGCTGCTGGACCGCAAGCGGCAGGAGGAGCAGGCGAAGATCGACGCGCTCAAGGGCGACACGTCCGGCTCCTGGGGCAACCAGATGCGCTCCTACGTCCTGCACCCCTACCAGATGGTGAAGGACCTGCGCACCGAGTACGAGACCGGGAACACCACCGCCGTCCTGGACGGCGAGATCGACCAATTCATCGAGGCCGGGATCCGCTGGCGTCGCACCGGCGAGCACAGCCGCGCGGCGTCGTAACCCTGGCGACACCGGCAGCCCGCTCATCGATCACTGACTTACCCGATGATCCACTGATTACGAACCGGTGACGCTTTAGCGAGCCTCAAGCGCGCGCAGAGACGCAGAACGGCCGGGGCGGCACCCGTCCCGGCCGGATTGTGACTCAGTTCACGCGAAGCGGGCTTGGAGCGCGAACGCGCCTATGACCGCGGCCAGCACCGCGAGTAGCAGCCACAGCGGTGCGTAAAAGCGCTGAGCACCGCGTCCGTACTGGTCACGGGCCGCGCGACAGACCGGACACCGGGCCTCGGACACCGGCCCGGAACAGTTGGCGCACACCAAGTCGTCGCGTCGCATCGATTCTTCCTCGTTACCGTAGAGAACGCCGCGGTGCGCCCGTTCGTTCCCTCCTACCCCCGCCGAGCCTCGTACACTCCAGGGAAGCTCGCTCCGCGGTCGGCCGGACCGCGGCGGCGGACCGGCCGGCGCTCCCCCGTCATCCGGTCCACGGCCGCCGCGCACCCGCCGTCCGCGGAGACCGAACTCCTCGCGCGCGGCCACCCACAGCCGCGCGCGAGATCGCGGAACCGGCCCCACGCCGGGGCCGTTCTGTCTAGACTGCCGCCGGATGGTGATGAAACCGTGATTCGCTTTGAGAACGTCAGCAAGACATACCCCAATCAGGCGCGCCCCGCGCTGCAGGAGATGTCGCTGGAGATCGAGCGCGGCGAATTCGTCTTCGTGATCGGCTCCTCCGGGTCCGGCAAGTCCACGTTCATGCGGCTGATCCTGCGCGAGGAGCGGCCGTCCACCGGCCGCGTGGTCGTCGCGGGCAAGGACCTCAACAAGCTCTCCAACTGGAAGCTGCCGCACCACCGCCGCCTCATCGGCACCGTGTTCCAGGACTTCCGCCTGCTGCCGAACAAGACGGTCTATCAGAACGTCGCGTTCGCGCTCGAGGTGATCGGCCGACCCAAGGGCCAGATCGCGAAGGTCGTGCCCGAGGTGCTCGAGCTGGTCGGCCTGGCCGGCAAGGAGGACCGGATGCCCAACGAGCTGTCCGGTGGCGAGCAGCAGCGCGTGGCGGTCGCCCGGGCGTTCGTGAACCGGCCGATGATCCTGATCGCGGACGAGCCGACCGGAAACCTGGACCCGGAGACCAGCGTCGGCATCATGAAGCTGCTGGACCGGATCAACCGGACCGGCACCACCGTCGTCATGGTCACCCACGACCAGGCGATCGTGAACCAGATGCGCAAGCGGGTGCTCGAGCTCGACTCGGGCAGCCTCGTGCGCGACCAGTCCCGCGGCGTCTACGGCTACGTGCGCTAGCCCGCCGGCAGCCGGCAATTCCACCCGAGGACTTTCGGTAGGTACCCACGATGCGTGTCCAATACGTGCTCCAGGAGATCGGCCAGGGGTTGCGCCGCAACCTGACGATGGTCATCGCGGTCGTCGTCTCGACCGCGGTCGCGCTGGTGATGCTCGGCTCCGGCCTGCTCATGTGGCAGCAGACGCTGCACATGCAGGACTACTGGTACAGCAAGGTCGAGGTCAGCGTCTTCATGTGCAACCAGGAGGACGTGAACAAGTACGCCAACTGCAAGACGGCGGTCACCACCGACCAGCGGCAGACCATCCTGGACACGCTCAACAAGACCCCGCACGTCCAGAACGTCACCACCGAGTCCCAGGATCAGGCGTACCAGCACTACCTGCAGATCGCCGGCAACTCGGCCCTCGCGCAGACCGCGACGCCGCAGGACATGGAGCAGTCGTTCCGGGTGAAGCTGGACGACCCGAACCAGTGGCAGGTGGTCGAGGGCGCGGTGGTCGGCCTGCCCGGCGTGCAGTCGGTCCAGGATGAACAGCAGCTGCTCAAGCCGCTGTTCACGTTCATCCACATCGCCGAGTACACGGCGGTCGGCGTGGCCGTGGTCATGCTCGTCCTGGCGTTCCTGCTGATCTTCAACACGGTGCGCCTCTCCGCGTTCAGCCGGCGCCGGGAGACCGGCATCATGCGGCTGGTCGGCGCCTCGAACTTCTACATCCAGATGCCGTTCCTGCTCGAGGGGGCGGTCGCGGGCCTGCTCGGCGGCCTGTTCGCGTCGCTGATCCTGGTCGCGGTCAAGGCGTTCTTCATCGACCACGTGGTGGCCCCGCACCTGAGCTCGATCCAGTTCATCGGCTGGAACCCGTTCGTGTGGATCGTGCCCTGCCTGCTGCTCGTCGGCATCCTGATGTCCGTCCTCGCCTCGGCGTTCACCCTGCGAAAGTACTTGCGCGTTTAGGCGAGAATGGATCCCATGGTCAGGGAACGCGGCGAGAAGAAGATCGCGCAGAACAAGAAGGCGCGGCACGACTACTTCATCGAGGACACCTACGAGGCGGGCCTGGTGCTCACCGGCACCGAGGTGAAGTCGCTGCGTGAGGGCCGCGCGTCCCTGGTCGACGGTTTCGCCCAGATCAAGGACGCCGAGGTCTGGCTCTACAACGTGCACATCCCCGAGTACAACCAGGGGACGTGGAACAACCACGCGCCGCGGCGCATGCGCAAGCTGCTGCTGCACAAGCAGGAGATCCAGAAGCTGATCGGGAAGTCCAAGGAGTCCGGCCTCACCCTCATCCCCCTCTCCCTCTACTTCAAGGACGGCAAGGCGAAGGTCGAGCTCGGCCTGGCGCGCGGCAAAAGAGACTACGACAAGCGGCAGGTGCTGCTGGAGAAGCAGGCGAAGCGGGAGGCCGACCGGGAGATCTCGGCTCACCGCCGCCGCATGCGCTGACCGCGGGGCCAAGCCAAGGCCCGGGACCAGGGCCAGGACCAGGACCAGGACAGCGGACACGCCGCGCGGTCGGCGGGAGATCAATCGGCTGTACCGACCGACGCCGCGCCGGGTATCCTGGAACAAGCAGGCGTGACCAGGCGTTCCACAAACGGACATGCGCTGTTGTTGTTTGAGAACCGCATACACTGCACCACTGCCGTGCCGCTGGGAACACCCGGTGGCGCGTCCGTTGTGCTCCGTTGCGGTTCACGCACGGGGGTGAACGGTTTCGACATCGGACGTCGAAGCAGGGGAAGCGGGCCGAGGAAGCTGTGATGATCTCGTTAACCACACGCAGCGAAAAAACAAATGCCAACTCTAATGTTGCGCGTTCCCGTAGCGCCGTTGCTCTCGCTGCCTAATCATTCGATGAAGCGCGAGATCCCGGCGTAGGGATCTGTCGGTCCAGGATCGCCCCCGACCTGGAGTCCGGCATCGTCAGGGGGCTCAACCTCACGAACAGGCCACGGGTGAGTGAGGGAAATTCACGTGGCTGAGCTCGTCGGAGACTCGTCTCAGGGATCTTCGGAGCTGAGAAAAGCGCACTGAGACTACGCCCGTAGAAGCCCTGGTTGGTCGCCGATGGACCCGGGTTCGATTCCCGGCACCTCCACCATGGGATGTTTACATAAACATCCCGATTTCCTTTACAAAACCCCTGGCCGAGAGAGTCCTCGGCCAGGGGTTTGCTGTTGGCAGCAGTCTGCGGCGACAAAAAGGTCCGTTCACCACCGGGATGGGTAGTCAGCGGACCAAGAGCTCGGCGATGCGGCCCGTGAGCAGGTATTCAGCGGTTTTACTGAGATGAGGTTGGCCTGGTTGGGCGGAGATGTGGTGCGTTCCACCCAACCAGGACGGGGAGAAGTAGGTGCGCGCTGGTGTGCTGTGATCACATCCAGCTGTTGCTCAGGCTGCCTACCTTGGCCCAGGGGTTGCCGTTGGAAATGACGCTGATTACAGGGCCGTTGTTGGGATCGATGGCCAGCGCGAGCTGATCGGCGCCGCCGGCCCATACGGTCACCCAGTTGGTGGCGTTCACACTTTGCTTGACGTAGGTGTTGCCGTTGTCTATGACGCCGATCAGGGTGCCGTTGGTGGGGTCGCTCGCGAGTGCGAGCTGAGTGTCCCCGCCGTTGTTGTCTTCGGCTACCCAGTTGGCGCTCAGGCCGCCTTGCTTGACGTAGGTGTTGCCGTTGTTTATGACGCCGATCAGGGAGCCGTTGGTGGGGTCGCTCGCGAGCGCGAGCTGACTGACGCCGGTCAATTCGAGCACCCAGCCGGTGCTCAGGCCGCCCTGCTTGACGTAGGCATTTCCGTTGGAAAGGGCGACGCCGATCAGGAGGCCGTTGGTGGGGTCGCTGGCCACCGCGATCTGCCTGGCGCCGCCGGCCCACTCATAGACCCAGTTGCTCGCGTTGGTCACGCCGCTTCCGGTGCCTTGGTAGGCGTATACGTTGCCGTTGACCAGGACAGCGATGAGCGGGCCGTGGGCGGAGTCGGTGGCCACTGCGATCTGGCTGACCCCGGCGAACGGCACCTGGGACCACGTGGCGGCCGGGTCGACTCCTGAGACGTAGGAGGTGCCGTTGGCAGTCAGTTCGCCGGTCACGGAGCCGTCGCTGGCGATCGACATCTGCGTGGTGGAGGTGTTGGCGACCGGCGGTGAGCCCGGCTGTAGGTATACCTGGTACCACTCCATCGCTGTGTCGTCGACGCCGGCGGGGCTGGTGGTGAGGGTCGCGAATGGAGTGGTTCTCGATTGGCCCGCGGCGCTGCCGTTGAGGTACAGGCGGGGAATAATGGGACTGTTCACGGTAGCGGTCGGGCTGATCCCGAAGCCGAAGCCCGTGGAGGGCCCTGTTTTCCACGTCTGCAGGTAGGTGTCGTAGGGGGTGTAGTTGGAGAGCGTGGCTTGCGCGCCGTTGGTTGTGCTGCCGGTGAGCACGAGCCCGTCCCCGGCGTTGTACAACACCGCACCGCTTTGCTGCCACACGCAGTCCGGGTCGACCGACAGCGGGTTGCGCTCCAGGATGGCCTGGCCGTCGGGTTGGGCGCACAGGACATAGTCGGAGTAGAAGGAGTTCTCGAGCAGGAACTGTGCTCCGAGGTTCGCCGGGACGGGCGGGGCGATGTTCCACTGCTGGCTGGCGCTTCGGTTGCAGGTGCTCAGGCTGATGCCCGGATAGTTCGGGCCCAGGCTTTGGCCCCCGGCGGTGGTGGGTGGGGTGGAGTCCAGGCACATGTTGGTCGCCGAGTTGACGATCTCCCCGAACGAGTACGACCACTGCTGGTTGGTTTGGCCCGCTGCGCAGGGGTAGGTGCTGACCCGGTTGCCGTCGGTGGCTGCGGCATAGTTGTTGTCCAGGCACGTGCCGATGGCGTTGCGCGCGGTGCCGTTCGACCCGAGCGTCCAGTACCCGCCCTGGTTCTGGGAGTTGCACGCGGTCACGGTCAGGTTGAAGGTGCCGGTCGGCCAACCGCCCGGGACCGGGGCGGCGGTCTGCAGGCAACTGCTGGGATCGTTCGCGGGGGTGATCTGCCCGAATATCCCCGGTGTCGGCGCGCCGGGTACGTCGAACTGCTGGGTGGCGCCTCCGGTACAGGTGCGCAGGCTCGCCCCCGCGCTGCTCGATCCCGGTGGCGGGGTCGGGGGGTTGACCGGTGGGGTGGCGTCCAGGCACTTGCCACTCGCCGGGTTGACGACCGTGCCGTTGGGCATGAGCACCCAACTCTGGGCCGCGTCCAGGTAGGTGCACGGCCACAGCTGTACCAGGTTGCCCTCAGTGCTGGAACCGTTGTAGTTGTCCAGGCAGAAGCCGGTGCCGTTGACGGCGATTTTGCCGTCGGACGTCGTGGTCCACACCTGGGTGGCAGACCCCTGATCGCATGGGTTGAGTTGCAGCGGCGTGCCGCCGGTGATCGTCCCGCCGGAGGGCACCGCCGCATCGAGGCACTTTCCGGGCTGGGTTTGTGAGCTGATCTGTCCGGTGGCCGCCGCGGTGATCTGGTAGCCGATCCCGACCGGGACATGATCGCCGAAACCCGGCCACTGCTGCCGCACAGCGTGATATCCGTCCGGAAGCCCGGCTTGGTTGGTGACGGCATAGTCCCACTCACCCATGTGGTCCCCCCGGAACTGGGTGGGCTGCCCGGTATTGATAATGGTCGTCCCGGCCGGAGCAGTCAGCGCGGCGGGCGCGACGTTAAGGTCCCCGGCGAAAATCCAGTTCGGCGGTGTTCCCGCGGCGGCACCGGGCATTGCGGCCGTGGCTGCCGCGACCGCGTTGAGGATGTTGGCGGCGTCGTTGCCGGCGAACGGGCGGGCGTGGCCAGTCCAGAAGTCCACGTCGTTAGCCAACCAGACCCCCAGGGTCGGCCGGTTGACCACCGCACCGGCAGCGTTGACCGGCAGGGTCCCGTTGGCTATCGGCTGGGGTGCCACGACGAACACCTGTCCGGCCCCGGTAAGCCGGTTAGCAGTTACGATCGCCATGCCCTCGTGCCCGCCCGCGGGGCCGGCCAGGTAGTAGACCCACCGGTTGATGGGCCTGCCTGCGGAGCCCAGGTTCCACTGCCACTCCTGCACGGTGTATGTCGCCGGAGGGGCCGGGGCGACGGCACCGCCTGGCGCGACGAGGGTGCCGGCCGGCGGCGGCTGCAACGTCGGGATAAACCAAGTGTTGAGATGTGTGTACCCGACCCCGTCAGGCATCTGCCCTACCTCCTGCAAGCCGATGGCATCCCAGTACGGCGTCCCGGCTGTGGTCTGCCTCATCGCCAGGGGCCTGACCGCGTAGTAGAACTTGTTCTGAGCCTCGGTTCCTCCGCCGCCGGTCGTATAGGTGCCCTCGATATTCATCGTCACAACGTCGAAATTCTGCACCGCCGCGTGCGCGGCACCGGTCGGCAGCACCACCAGCCCGACGGCGAGCAGCACCAGGGCCAGCAGGCGTGCCGTGCCGGCGCGCAACCAGCGCACCGCAGGCAACCCGCGGCCAGCTCTTGCGAACATCAGCGATTCCGTTCCCCTCGACCAGATCCGGGACAGGACGACCCGGCCCCCGGAAAACCTCACCTCGTGGTGCGCGCCGAGCAGCTCGGCGCGATATTCCAAGTCTGACAGGTCGTCTCAATACCGTCTATGAACGACAGGTAAAGGCTGGGATATCTGTAGGCGCATGAGCCTGCGCCACACCCTCCTCGGCCTGCTCGCCCAGTCACCCAGCAGCAGCTACGACCTGACCAAACGGTTCAACCAGACCCTCGCCCTGCTCGAGCACATGCGCGCCCAGCGGCAAAAGGTCCACCAGAACGTGACACGCCTGCTGCCGGAGCGGAGCGGGGCAGCAGGCGTTCTTGTCGTTTACTGCGGGGCCGGCTCCCGTACCCCAGGCCAGGGGGCAAACCCCCCGGGACCCCCGGCACCATTTGCACTGTCGTTGGTAACGCTGGCCGCTGGCGGTCCGCAAGCGCAGAGTGCGAGTCGGGCGCAGGGGGGCCACTGACTTGGCCGACTCGCCGAGCGCGCTGCGCTCGCCGGGTCGGCCGTCGTGTTTTCTGAGTGGCGAACTCGGTCGTGCGAGAGGCCCGGACCGGGTGATTCCCGGTCCGGGCCTCCTTGCGTCGCGACTTGCCTGCTCGGCCCCGTCGGCGTCGGCGGTGCGGTGCCGCTTAGCGCTCTTCGCGGAACTCCACGACCTTGCGCGCGACCGGGTCGTACTTGCGCAGCGTCAGGCGGTCGGGGTCGTTGCGGCGGTTCTTGCGCGTCACGTATACATAGCCGGTTCCGGCGGTGGAGCGGAGCTTCACGACCGGGCGGAGTTCACTGCGGGCCATGGTCGTCCTTCCTGGTGGTGCGGGTGGCGTGCTCGCTGCATGCCAAGCCGCCTGTGGAACGTGGCGGGATGTGGTGGTATTCCGCATGGCTCGGCCTTACGACTCCCTGCCGGGTGGCATGAATGGGCCGCTTTCCTGAAGCTTTGCCTTGCCGAGCGGTTCGCTCGACTGTGCGGGCTCGGTTGATGCGGCCGATTATTGGCGTAGCTGCTCTCAGGGCTATGGACTGTGACGACGCACCGCACGGATGTTGCCAGAGCCCGAATTCGGGCGTCGTCGGGCACCTTCTTCGGCGAATGCTTCGGGTCGCAAGGTTTTGCGACGGACCTTTGACAGCTCCACCGGCACCTGACAGGGTGGCGAGACGCAGGATCATACGTGCGACGGTCATGGGAGCAGATTCGTGATGGCCTCGAGGGGAAACAACTCTCGCGACCGCTCCTCCGGCGCCACCTCCGACCCTCGGGAGGCTCCGCGCCGCCGACGCGGGTTATTCCGCCGCTCGAAGCCGGTCGAGAGTCAGCATGCTGACATATCAGGTGGCGAGGTCGGGGCGGAAAGGTCTCTGGTCGTCGCTGGCGTTACCGTGGCCGGTATCGCTGCGGGTGGCGGCGCGGTCGATGCCGCGGAAGCCCCCGCCACTCCCGCATCCGCATCCGCGCCCGCCCCAGCTCCCGTCGAGCCGCTGAGTGACCCGCACGCTGACCTGCTTGCGAACGTCGCCTTGCGTGACCTCACCCTGATCGAGTCGCTGCTGGCCATCGTCGAAGAGGCCGAGCGCGACGAGCAGGACCCCGACCGGCTCGCCTTCCTCTTCCGCCTCGACCACCTGGCCACCCGGCTGCGCCGCAGCAGCGAGAACCTCTTGGTCCTCGCCGGGCGCGACGCTCCCGACGGTCCCGGCGAGCCGGTCGCGCTGCTCGAGGTGGTGCGGGCCGCGATCTCCGAGTCCGCCGACTACGCCCGGGTCGACATCGGTCGCCTGCCCCCGGTGGCGATCGGACCGCACGCCGCGGACGACCTCTCCCACCTGCTCGCCGAGCTGATCGACAACGCGCTGGCCATGTCGCCCGCGCACACCGTGGTCACCGTGTCGGGCTCCGGCGCCAGCGATACCGTTCTGGTCGCCGTCGACGACGACGGGATCGGCATCCCGGTCCAGCGGCTGGCCGTATTCAACAACCGGCTCGCCCGGCCGCCCGCGCTCGACGCCGCGGCCGCGCGTCAGATGGGCCTCTACGTCGTGGCCAGCCTCGCCCACCGGCACGGCGTCTATGTACAGATGCAGGCGCGCCCGGGTGGCGGTACCTCAGTCGTGGCCGCCCTCCCGCTGAGCGTTCTCGCCGCGATCCCGGGGCCTCCGCCACCCCCGTCGCCGAGCGCTGTCCCGGTTCGTGCCCCTGTTCCGGTTCCAGTGGCGGCGGCTGTCTCGGCCGGCGGGACGGTTGCGGAGCCGGTGCGCGCGGTTCAGGGCCCTGTTGCGTCCGCACCGGGACCTGCTCCCTGGTTCGGCGTCGAGATGCGCGCTCAGGAACGTGTCACCGACGTGTGGACTCCGCCGATGCAGGGGTCTGCGCCCGGCGCCGCGCTGCCGCCGGTCGGCCACCTCGAGGACGACGCGCCGCGGATCACCGCCACCGGACTGCCGCGCCGCAGTCGGCCGACCGGCTGGGCCGAGCCCCCGCCGCCCGCGCCAGACACCGCCCCCGCCGACCCGCAGTCGGTGTTCGACGATCTCGCCGCGTTCGACGCTGGGCAGCGCGCCGCGGCCGACGCCCCCGCCTGGGAGGGACCTTGGGAGAGCTGAGCGCTCAGGCCCGCGAGATGGCCTGGCTGGTCGACAACTTCGCCGCGGAGGTCCCCGGCATCGAGCACGCCGTCGTGCTGTCTTCCGACGGCCTGCTGCTGACCGGGTCGGCCGGCCTGCACGCGGATGTGGCCGAGAAGTTCGCCGCCCTGGCCAGCGGCGTGCTGTCGCTCGCGCACGGCTCGGCCCGGCTGTTCGAACTGGGCGGCTGCGAGCAGGCGGTGATCCGGCTCGAACGCGGATTCCTGTTCGTCTCCGCGATCAGCGGCGGCTGCGCGCTCGCGGTGCAGGCCGCCAAGAACTGCGACATGAAAGTGGTCGGCTATCAGATGGCGCTGTTCGCGGACCGCGTCGGCCACCGGCTCACCCCCGAGGTCCGCGGCGAGTTGAGAGCGGTGTTGACGCCGTGACCATGTCCACCATGCCCCATCCGGGTTTCGGCCCGGGGCGGCCGGGACCGGGCGAGCCGCCGCTCGCCGGATCCGGCCGCGACGAGGTACCGCAGCGCAGGCGTTCGGCCCGGGTTCGGCCGTACGCGCTGACCGGCGGCCGTACCCAGGCCCGCCACCCGCTGCTCGTCGAGACCCTGGTCACGGCCAACCCCCGAGAACCGGGCCAGGACGCGACCCTGCCCCCGGAGGCGCGGGCGATCCACGCCTTCTGCTCCACCCACCGGTCGATCGCCGAGATCGCCGCGGTGCTCTCCCTGCCGCTGGGCGTGGTCCGCGTCCTGGTCGGCGACCTGGCAGACGCGGGACGGGTGCGCATCCACCCGGTCGCCGCCGTGGTGCCGCGGCGCGAGCTGCTGGAAAGGGTTCTGCGTGGACTCAAGGCCGCGTGACGCCTCCGCCGCCTCGCTGCACGCGGGTCCGGCACTGTCCGCAAAGATCCTGGTCGCCGGTGGTTTCGGCGTAGGCAAGACGACGATGGTCGGCGCCCTGTCCGAGGTGCCGCTGCTGGCCACCGAGGCGCTGATGACCGAGGCGTCCGTCGACGTCGACCAACTCGGCCACACCCCGGCCAAGACCACCACCACGGTCGCGATGGACTTCGGGCGCCTCACCATCGACCCGCAGCTGGTGCTGTACCTGTTCGGCGCTCCCGGGCAGAGCCGGTTCTGGTTCATGTGGGACGACCTCGCCCGCGGCGCCCTCGGCGCGGTGGTGCTGGCTGACACGCGCAGGCTCGCCGACTGCTTCCCCGCGCTCGACTATTTCGAGAGCCGCGGTGATTTGCCCTACCTGCTCGCGGTCAACCGCTTCGAGGGGCAGCTGACCCACCCGCTCGAGGAGGTCCGGGACGCACTCGATCTGCCGGACTACGTCCCGCTGGTCCACTGCGACGCCCGCGACCGCATGGAGGGCCGGACGGTGCTGCGCGAGCTGATCGGCCATGCGCTCAAGTCACTGGCGGATTCGGAACCCTGACGACCTGCCGCCGCGATAACCCAGCCCTTAAGACGACCCGACGATCTGACGAGGACGCATGCGCAAAATCCTGATAGTCGGCTCCGGCCAGTCCGGCCTCCAGCTCGCGCTGGGGCTCCAGGCCGGCGGCTACGACGTGACCATGATGACCGTGCGCACCGCCGAGGAGATCCGCGACGGCCAGGTCATGTCGACCCAGTGCATGTTCGACTACGCGCTCAATCTGGAGCGGACGCTCGGACTGGACCTGTGGGCCGACTCCGGGCACCGGATCGACGGCATCGGGGTCTCGGTGCCGGCGCCGGACGGCGCGCGGGCGATCGACTGGCTCGGGCGCCTCGACGGCTACGCGCAGTCCGTCGACCAGCGGGTCAAGATGTCCGCCTGGCTTGAGCTGTTCGAGCAGCGCGGCGGCCGGGTCGTGGTGAACCCGGCGACCGTGTCCGACCTCGACAAACTGGCCGGGATGTACGACCTGACGGTCGTCGCCGCCGGAAAAGGCGAGATCACCGCGCTGTTCGACCGCGACGACAGCCGGTCGCCGTACTCGGAGCCGCAGCGTTCGCTGGCGATCGCGTACGTGCACGGCATGGCTCCGCGCCCAGAGCACCCGGACGTGGCCGGCGTGCGCCTGGACCTGATACCCGGCGTCGGCGAGCTGATCTGCATCCCGGCCTACACCACCAGCGGGGTGTGCGACATCCTGTTCTGGGAGGGGATCCCCGGCGGTCCGCTGGACGTGTTCGACGAGGTCTCCCGCGACCCGCAGGCGCAGCTCGACCTCATCCTCGAGCTGATGCAGCAGTTCACGCCCTGGGAGTACGAGCGCTGCGCGAACGTCGAGCTGACCGACGCGCGCGGCACCCTGGCCGGCCGGTACGCGCCGATCGTGCGGCGTCCCGTCGCCGACCTGCCGTCCGGGGGCATCGTGCTGGGCATGGCCGACGTGGTGGTGGCGAACGACCCGATCACCGGTCAGGGTTCGAACAACGCGGCCCGGTGCGCCGACAGCTACCTGAACGCGATCGTCGAGCAGGGCGACCGGCCCTTCGACCGCGCGTTCATGCAGCGCGCCTTCGACAACTATTGGGAGCGCGTCGCGATCTGCACGGCGTGGACCAACGCCATGCTCGCCCCGCCGCCCCCGCACGTGCTCGAGATCATCGGCGCGGCCGGGCAGTTCCAGGCGGTCGCCGACCGCTTCGCCAACGCGTTCTCCACCCCGGACGACTTCGCGGACTGGCTGCTCGACCC
>NZ_DASZGI010000227.1:0-2790 GCF_035938995.1 Actinocrinis sp. | reverse complement strand
TAGCCGCGTTCGAGGGAGTAGGCATGGGTGCCCACCGCGTGATCAGCCTCGTCCGAGAAGTACCAGACCTGCGGTTGACGCGGGCCTTCTACACCGAGTTCGGCCTGCGGGAGACGTCGCCCGGCAGGTTCGCCACCGAGGTGGGGGGCGAGCAGCTCGTCCTGCGTGCCGGTGACGCGCCTCGGGTCGTCGAGCTGAACATCGGGGTGGACGCCGAAGCCGACCTCGATGCGATCGCGCAGCGATTCGGGGGGCTGGGGATCGCCTCGACGCGCACCGCCGCCGGGCTGGAGGCTACGGAGCCGGTGAGCGGAGTGCTGGTGCACGTCGCGGTCGCGGCCCGGCTGCCCAAGGATCCGCCGCCGAGCGCGCCGACGTCGATCGACCGTAACGAGCTCGTCCTGCGGGAACCGATCCGGCCGCTGCGGCTCGGGCACGTGGCAATCGGCTGCACCGATGTGGAGGAGGCCAAGCGCTTCTTCCTCGACGGAATCGGGATGCGTCTGAGCGACTACGTCATCGGTGGCCCGTTCATGCGGTTCGAGACGGATCACCACAACGTCGTCCTGCTGCCGGCCCCGATGACGCTGCTGCACCACACCGCCTGGAGGGTGCGCAACGTTGACGAGATCGGCTACGGCGGTTCGCGGATGATCGAGAACCACCCGGAGCGGCACGCCTGGGGGCTCGGTCGGCACGCGGCGTCGGCGAACTACTTCTGGTACCTCAAGGACCCTGCGGGGGCCTTCTCCGAGTACTACTACTCAGAGATGGACGACCTGGCCGACACGCCGTACTTCTGGGATCCCAGTCCGGACAGCGAGGAACTCCCCGTCGCGGCTTGGGCATCGCCGGCGCTGCAGGATCGGCCGCTGGTCCCGGAGGCCATGCGGGCGCCGATCCTTACCGCAGGTGAGTGACCAGGATGGGGTACGACGTCCTGGTCATCGGCTACGGCCCGGTCGGCATGGTGCTCAGCGCGCTGCTGGGTCAGCGCGGACGGCGGGTCGCGGTCATCGAGCGCTACGCCGGGCTGTACAACCTGCCGAGGGCGGCGACGTTCGACGACGACGCCATGCGGCTGCTGCAGAAGCTCGGCATCGCCGAGTCGGTCGCCGCCGGCACGCGGGTGCAGCGGACCTACGACTGGTGCAACGCCGAGGGTGAGGTGCTGATCGGCAACGAGTTCTCCGACTTCGGCGGCTCCGGGTGGCCGGAGTTCAACATGATGTTCCAGCCGGTCCTGGAGAGCGAACTCGACGCCCTGTGCCGCCGCACTCCTGGCGTCGAGATCATCCGGGGCTACGTGGCCACCGAGTTCCGGCAGACCGGCGACGGTGTGGAGGTCGTTGCGCAGCCGGCGGATGAGCTGGGGCGCGTCGCGGGCACGCCGCACGGCGAGGCGCGGACCTTCGCCGCCCGGTTCGCCGTCGGGTGCGACGGGGGGAACAGCAAGGTCCGATCGGGTCTCGGCATCGAGATGGACGACTACGGGTTCCAGGAGCCGTGGCTGGTGTGCGACTTCCGGCTGAAGCGTGACGTCGACCTGCCGATGGCGCTGCAGTACGGCGATCCCGACCAGCCGACCTCCATCATCTCCCTCGGACCTCACCACCACCGGTTCTCGTTCATGCTCGACGAGGTCGTCTCCTCAGCCGAGGCCGTGGACCCCGACGAAGTGTGGCGCCGGGTCTCCCGCTGGATCACGCGGGACGACGCCGAGCTGATCCGGGCCGCGCCGTACACGTTCCGCTCGACCGTCGCCCAGGAGTGGAAACAGGGTCGGATCCTGCTCGCCGGCGACGCCGCCCACCAGATGCCGCCGTTCCTCGGCCAGGGCATGTGCTCCGGGTTCCGGGACGCCCACAACCTCGCCTGGAAGCTCGATCTCGTGTTGCAGGGAGCGACCGAGGACCTCCTGGAGACCTACGCCGCCGAGCGGTCGCCGCACGTCCGAGCTATCACCGAGAAGGCGGTCGAGCTCGGCCGGGTCCAGACCGTCCGCGACAAGCAGGCGGCCAGGCTGCGCGACGAGGAACTGCTCCGCCGCAAGCGCAGTGGCCGACGCCCCGAGGGCTTCCGCTTCCCCGGCTACTCCGAGGGCTTCCTCGCGCCGGCGTCGCCCGACGACAATGCCCGCGGCCAGCTGTTCCCCCAGGCATGGGTCGGGCGCGGCTCGGGCCGTGCCCAGCGGTTCGACGACGTGTCCGGCGCCGGCTGGGTACTCGTCGTCCGGGACCCGTCCGCGCTCGCCGACCGCGACGACGACCTCGTGGCCTGGCGCGCGGCGGGCGGCACGATGGTCATGCTCGGCGCGCCCGCGGAGGAGCGGGCCGAAGCCTGGGCGACGGTCGACGATGTCGACGGCGCCTACCAGCGGTGGTTCGACGGCCACGGGTGTGCTTCGGTCATCGTCCGGCCGGACTGGTACGTCTACGGCTCCGCCGTGTCGCGGGATTCGCTCCGAAACCTCCTGCGCTCGTGCCTGTCGGACCTGCGGCCGGTGGCGCCTGAGGCGAAGCCGCGCACGGCCTCCCGCCGCATGGCGCCGGCTGACCGCCGCCCGGTTCAGGGCGACGTGCACCCTGCGGCCGAAGTCATGTCCGGGCCGGCCAGCTGATCAACCCATCCACCACACAATGAGCGGAACGAGACATGCGGATCGCAAACGTCGCCGGACGTGCCGTTATGGCGCACGGCAAGGAGCCCATCGACGTCTTCGAGGCGAGCGGCGGCCGGTTCGGCCCCAGCCCATCGGCGGTCTTCGACCGGTGGGCGGAGTTCCGGGCC
>NZ_DASZGI010000226.1:0-30167 GCF_035938995.1 Actinocrinis sp. | reverse complement strand
GGGCGGTCGTCGGTCGCGGTGCCGCGGGTGCTGGCGACGCGTGGCCCGCGCTGGAACCGGCCCGGGTCATCGAGGGCTGCGACGACCTCGTCCTGTACGTAGGCGGGGTAGGTGCGGTAGTAGCGGCCCAGGCGCCAGGCGGTGAGCAGGTACGCGCTGCGTTCCATGTATTTGGGCAGGCAGGTGGTGGATCGGTCGGCCAGCACGCTGCGGCCGGTCGCGGGGTTCTTCGCGCGGGCCAGGACCAGCACGCCGTGGCAGATCGCGCCGACCGGCCGGTCCAGTGCCCAGAACGCGGCGGTCTTCTCCTGCAGCAGCGCGGAGCCGAGGTATTGGCGCATGCCGGGGGCGTGTCCGCCGGGCAGGATCAGTCCGTCGTAGGCGGCCGGTTCGATGGCGTTCCACGCGAGCGGGTCGCGGAACTCGGCGGCCTGGGTCATCGCGTGGTAGAAGGCGGCCGGTTCGGGAGCCGCACCCAGCTGGCCGAAGATCACTCCGGTGAGCAGCCGCGGGTCCGCCGCGGGCGCGCTGCCGCCGTCCTGTGTCGCGAAGACGACCTGGTGTCCGGCGTCGGTGAGCAGCCGCCACGGCACCGCGACCTCGGTGACGTCGAAGTCGCGATCGGGCAGGGGCATCAGCACATGCACATCGATGAGTATGGCACCGCGGCCGTCGAGGGCGGCCGCAGCGTCGGGCAGCTTCGCGATTTCGGGGGAACGGGGGTGAGGGGACCCCCGAGACCGGAGATCCCCTCACCTGGTTCACCGCGTGCCGCGCGGATCGGGCCCGCGCGGGTCAGCGGCCGATCACTTGTGGGAAGTGCTGGGGCACTGCTCCCAGGCGAACTGGTAGATCGTCGTGACGCTGCCGTCGGTGGAGTCCATGGTCATGAAGCTGTTGGTGGTGTGCGTGTCCGACGTGCCGGGGTTCACCAGCAGCTGGGTGTTGACGTTGAAGTTGCGCTGGGCGCCGCAGGGAGCGAATATCAGGGCCGCCACCGGCACAGTGTCGACGCCCTCCCAGTTGTCGGTGTACGGGCCGTTGAACGGATGGCTCAAGGGCGTGGTCTGCGGGTTGCCCTGGAAGTAGTAGTTGGCGGTCTCGGTGCCGATCGCGCCCGTGGCCAGGTCAGCGAAGCCGCGGTAGTCGGCGGACGCGATGGCGTAGGTGAAGCCCTGCGGGACGTGGACGCTCAGGTCCAGCTGGCAGTTGCGGTAGCGGTCGGTCGGTTTGGCGCCGACGCCGACCTGGGCGAGGTAGTCGCTGTAGGTGACGGTGAAGGCGGTGTTGTCCGGGGAGACCGCCACGGCGGCCGTGCCCGCCGGGCAGCCCGATCCGTTGACGGTCACGATGCTGATGGTGATCTGGCCGGGCGGCGGGGAGGTGAGCGGACGGACGGTGGAGGCCTGGGCCGTTGCCGGGCTGAGCGCGAGGGCCAGTGCCGCGGCGGCGGCGTAGGTCAGGAGTCTGCGGACAGAGTTCTTACTGTTCATGTGGGGTTTCTTTCTGGTGAACAGGTGTCGGAAGGCAGCGATTTGTGTCCGACATCTGCGGCGTACATTGACGCGCGTGCACCGGGAGAGCACGGGCGCGCGGAGGCAGAGTCTTTAACTGGAGTGCGCTCCTCCGGCCCGCAGCTACGAATCAGCAGTGCGATAAAAGAGCCTTTATCGGCGGTCGCCTGCCCGGTTTGTCGAGTTTCGAAGTGGACTTATGTTCGACTCCTCGGCGCGCGCGAGCGCGCACATACCGGGCGGTATGACATGTTCGGGGTCGCGCAGGGCGCCGCCGCGGTGTTTCCGGACAGTGGTCGGGTGGCGACGAGGAGCCTCGCCATCGACCACCCGACCACTGACTTTGGCGATTGCGGAGGGCATTGCACGGGGGTCGGAGGCTTCCTCAATCGCTGCCGTGAGGCCGGGAACAGCTTCGGGCATGTGTTCGAAGTCGGAGAAATGCAGCACCTGCGGTTCGTCCTCGGCCCGGCCCGCGGGGCACGGCCCGGACCTGGCTCGGCATTCCGGCCGCCACGGGCCGAACGCAGCGGGTCACTCACGTGAAGTGACGGTTACCATCCGCTCCGCTCCCATTCCTAAATGCGCGCGTGGATGTAGGTCCCCGGACGCCGTCTGAACTTGCGTACGAAAGGCGGCGTTTAGCTTCTGGCCGTCAACGGGCGCCACTCTTCGATCCTCGGCAGCGACATGTGGAGGCATCAAGATGGTTGCATTGGTGGGAGGGCCCGACTCGACCGACGGGCTAAGTCGTCGTCATGCTCTCGGGCTCCTGGGTACTGCGGGGGCGGGCGCCGCCGCGATTCCCCTGCTCGGTGCGAGCCCCGCAGAGGCAGCGCAGGCCGGTGCGCCCGCGATCAGCCTGACGCCGGGCTCGACCGGGGCGTCACCGGTCCAGGGCCTGCATCTCACCTTCGGTGCGGATCCCAGCACCCAGATGGTGGTTTCCTGGCTCACCGACGGGCCCGTGAACAAGCCCCGCGTCATGTACGGCACGCTCGAGGACGGTTTCGGCTCCAGTGCGGACGCCCAGACTCGCACATATGTCGACGGCGCGTCCGGACGCACCGTGTACGTGCACCACGCGGCCTTGAACCACCTTCGCCCGGCCACCGACTACGTGTATCTCGTGTCGCACGAGGGAGCCTCGCCGGACAGCGCCACGTTCCGCACGGCCCCGCGCGGGCGCGCCCCGTTCACCTTCACCAGCTTCGGCGACCAGGCGGCGCCGCAGGTGTCGTGGAACACGGACGGCACGGTGATGCTGGACAACAACTCCACGCCCGCCAGCAAGGACATCGTGACCGGCATCGAGCAGGTGGCCCCGCTGTTCCACCTGCTCAACGGCGACCTGTGCTACGCCAACCGAGACGTCGACCGGGTGCGCACCTGGAACAACTTCTTCACCAACAACACCCGCTCGGCCCGGTTCCGCCCGTGGATGCCCGCGGCCGGAAACCACGAGATCGAGGCCGGCAACGGTCCCATCGGCATGGACGGCTTCCAGGCGTACTTCACGCTGCCGTCCACCGAGACCGACCCCGAGCTGGAAGGCCTGTGGTACGCGTTCACCGTCGGCTCGGTGCGGGTGATCGTGCTGCAGAACGACGACTTCGTCCTCCAGCACGCGAGCGACTACTACATCGCCGGCTACTCCGGCGGCCGGCAGCTCGCGTTCCTCGAGCGGGAACTGCGGGCCGCCCGCTCCTCGCGGGACATCGACTGGGTGGTCGTCGCGATGCACCAGGTCATGCTCAGCACGGCCAACGCCAGCGGCTGCGACCTGGGACTGCGGCAGAACTACGGGCCGCTGTTCGACAAGTACGGCGTCGATCTGGTGGTCTGCGGCCACGAGCACGACTACGAGCGCTCGCTCGCCGTGTGCGGCGTCGTGTCGGGCAGCGCGACCCTGACTCCCGACCCGGTCTCGCAGGCCACCGACGACATCGACACCTCGATGGGCACTGTGCACATGGTGCTCGGCGGCGGCGGCGTCTCGGGTACCAGCTACCAGTCGTTCTTCCAGGACGGCACCGCGAAGGTCCTCACCGCGTACTCCGGCGGCAACTCCATCTACGTCCAGGAGGAGGCGATCTGGGCGGGCACGCGGGACGACCAGCACCCGTACGGTTTCGCGTCGTTCGCCGTCGACCCCGGCCGGCACCCCGGCGACACCACGCGCATGTACGTGACCTACTACAACGTGAACAAGCCGCACGGCGACCTGTCGGTGTTCGAGCAGTTCACGCTGCACCGCAAGCGCTCTGACGGGGAGCGCTGACCGCCGATCGCGGACCGGCGATTCCGGCGCCGAAACGCCAACAACCGCGCTCGCCTGGGCTTGTCGGTCTCCCGAACAGTTCGGGAGACCGACAAGCCTAGGCTGCTCATGATCTCCGGTCGGCTCGCCGGGTCAACTCACGGTGATGACGTCGAGGTCCGGGCCGTACGCGGTGTCGTTGTGGAACTTGATCGTGTTGGCGCCGGCGTTCAGGGTGACGGGGATGCTGGCGTTGACGGGGGTGGAGAAGCTGGTGCCGGACAGTGTCTCGACGATGTCAGGGCCGCCGTCGACGCTGATGTCGAAGGTGCGGGTGCCGCTGACGAGGTACGCGAAGGTGAGCGTATAAGTGCCCGCCTTCGACTCGTCGACGCCGTTGACGGTGACGTAGTTGGCCGAGCCGTTCCCGATGTAGCCGACCTTCTCGCCGCCGGAGCAGGCCGAGCAGGAGGCGATCCGCGCCGCGCCGGCGATGGTGTTCCCCGACGCCTCCGCCTCGATGCGGATCCCGGCCGAGCCCGCGCCGGGTGCCGTCTTGATCAGCTGGACGGCGCCGGGTCCGAGGTTGACGCTGTAGCTGCCGCTGATCGTGCCGAGCGAGCGGCCGGTCCACAGGTCGGTGGCCGTCGTCGCGGAGTGGATGCCCGCCGCGGAGAGGCTCACCGTGTCGGTCTGGCTGCTGGTCGCGCTGTAGTTGAACAGGCCGATCACCACGCTGCCGTCCGATTCGGTCTTGCTGTAGACCTGCTGGTTGCCGCTGTTGACGATGCGGGCCGCGTCGATCGAGTCCTGATCGACCGCCAGGACCGCGGAGTTCTTCAGGTAGGACAGGTCGGTCGGATCCAGGTTGGTCAGGTCGGTGCCGAGGATCAGCGGGCTGGCGCCCATCGCCCAGAGGCTCATCATCGACTGGCGCTCCGGTGCGGTCAGCCCGTCGTTGCTGCCGTTGCCGACCTCGGTGGAGTCGTAGTCGTTGAAGGCGCCGGGTCCCCCGTATGGCTGCCAGTTCGCGACCTGGGCGAAGCGGGATTGCACCTGGGACCAGTCGGTGAGCGGATAGCTGCTCCCACCGCTCTCGCAGCCGTAGCACTCGATGTCGCCGCCGGTGCGCCAGCCGTTCGAGTACTGCTGCCACGTGGAGGCGGCGCTGATGCTCAGGTTGTTGGACAGCTCGAGGTGGATCGGCCGGCCGGTCTGCTTCAGCGCCGCGGACCAGGCCTTGATGTCCGGGATGTCGCCGGTGCCGACTCCATCGATCTTGACGTAGTCCACGCCCCAGGAGGCGAACTCGTCGGCCCAGGAGTTGATGAACGCCTGGGCGCCCGGCTTGGTGTAGTCGATACCGACCATGCCGTGGCAGTTGTAGTTCTTCTCCGCCGCGGTGGTGGCGATGTCGTCGGCGTGGTAGCTCGTGCCGAGGATGGGCGTGTTCTTCGCGACCGCCTGGCTGGAGATCCCCGGCGTCACGTACAGCCCGAACTTCAGCCTGTCGGCGTGCACGTGGTCGGCGACCACCTGGATCCCGTCGGTCGCGCCGGAAGCCGGGAACTTGCCGGTGTCGGTCACCCAGCGGCCGTAGGCGTCGACATTCGGGCCCTGACTTCCCGGGCACTGATACCAGAAGTCGTCGACGTTGACGTACTGGAACCCCGCGGCCGCCAGTCCGCTGTTCTTCATCGCGTCGGCCTGCGCGTCGATCTTCGCCGCGGTCGGGTCGTGCCGGATGAAGCTCCAACTGGACCAGCCCAGTGCCGGGGTGAGCCCGACGCCGTTGTTCTCCGCCACCGCGGCGGGGGAGTGGAGGGCCCCGGTGAGCAGTACGGCCGGGCCGATGGCCAGCGCCAGGGCTGTGAGTACTCGTATTTTCCGCGACGGTGGGCGCACGCGATCTCCTCAAGACAGGTCTTCGTCGGTACGGAGCCGCACGGAAGGCGGCCGCGCGGGCCCGCCGAGATGCCGGGCCGAGGCGACGCTGCGCGGTGCGTCCGAGAAGCGCCTGTCCGTGTCACGCGCATCTCATCGCCGGGGAAGCCGGCTGTCAATATCTGTGACCTAGTGATCGAGTTTTTCTTTGAAAATGTTCGAATCTGTTACATGGACGGGAGGTTTCTCCGACGCGCCGGACGCCGCGGGTCTTGTGATCAACAGACGCAGCAGCCGCCCGCCCCGACACCGACACCGACACCGACACGGACGCTGTGTCGGCGTTTCACCGGGCGTTGCGAGAGAGCCATGGGGTGAGCGTGGTGCGCACGATCAGCTCCTTGTACGTCTCGTCGCCGGGCAGCGGCACGGTGAGCCACATCGCGGGCGGGAAGGTCTTTGCCTCGACGAAGGCCAGTCCGCTGTAGATGGAGCGGAGGAAGGCGGGGACGGCGTCGCGGGGGAGGTCCGGGAATTCGACCCCGTCGACGGTGATCGTCGCGTCGTCCTCCGGGAAGAGCTGGACGGTGACTTCCGGGGAGCCTGCGAGTTCGAGGTAAGCCTCGTGGGGGAGTGAGCCGTCTGGATCGGTTATGCCGAGCGCTCCGGCGGTTATGCGGCGGGAGGTCTGGTCTGCGCCGATGTCGTCGGTGACGGTCACGGATCGGTTGTACTCGCGCGCGATATCGCGGATCGCGGTGGCAGCCGCCTCGGTGGACGGCAGATGGGGGTGCCGGTATCCCTGTCCCATGGGCACGATCCTGCCCTACGACCTCGCCGGATGCCTACGGCGCGCGTCCCGGCTGCAAACGGCCGACCGTGGGCAATGCCACCGGGCGACCGTGACGATCTCCTTGCTGTGCTCTGTAATCGGCCCGCGTTCCCAGTCCCCGTACCGTGCCTTGATGTCGAACCCTGTCTGGGCCAGGAACGCAATGAGAGCTTCCGCGGTACCGGTCAACGGAGTATCGCGCCCGTTAAATGAGCCTTCTTCCACGATCTGACCGTCGCCGCCGCCCGCGCCGACGGCGTCTTCGCCGCGCTCACCGCCGAGAGCGTCCGCAAGTAAATGGGCCAGTTGGTCAGCGAACATTGCCTGTTGGGGATACAGCGCGTGACAACGGATAGGCGCAGCGTCGTCGCTCGGGTAGGGGTAGGGGCACGGCCCGCGCAGGGGCCTACGACCGGCGCACTACATTCCTCACTTTTCTTCGATGAAGGACTCGTTCATGAACCCCCATGCCCAGAAGGTCGCAGTCATCACCGGCGCGTCACGGGGAATCGCCGGTCTGCACCCGGTCGGGCGGATGGGCGAGATCGGCAGCATGAGCGCAGGCGACTAGCGCGGCCCGGAAGAACACGTCGTGACCGGCACCGATGACGAGTTCGCGCGGATGCTTTACGAGCGTTACCGGCCGCTGCTCCAGGGCTACGTGGTGCGGCTTACCCGGGATGTGCAGTGGGCCGAGGACATCGTTCAGGCAGCGATGGTGCGGGCCTGGCGCGCTCGCCACCAGCTGACCCTGGGCGAGGCGGCGACCCGCAGCTGGCTGTTCACCGCCGCCTACCGCATCTTCATCGACGAGTACCGGTCGCGCTGCATCCGGCCGGTGACGCTGACCGGGCAGGACATCGCCGCCCCGGACTCGGATGACGACGAGGTGGAGCGCCTGGTCTGGTCGGTGACGCTGGCGACGGCGCTGTCCGCGCTGTCCGAACCGCACCGTCAAGCCATCGTGCACGTCTACTACCTCAACCGCACCATCGATGAGACGGCCAGCATGCTGGGCGTCTCGCCGGGGACGGTCAAGTCCCGGCTGCACTACGGCCTGCGCGCCCTGCGAAACCAGCTCACACCGGCACGTCCCGGCTGACCGTCGGCGGTGATCATCCGCTTCCGCTACAGCAGGGTTACGTGCCGTCAGGCGAAGTCGGGTGAAATGTCCAGCAAGGCTTCCAGCGGCACGCGGTCCAGCGCGTCCTTCGCTTCGACGAGTTCGTCAAGCTGCTGTCTGCACTCGCGGCAGTGAGCCGTATGCCTGCGCACCGCCTCCGCCTCGGCCGGATCGAGAGCGTCCAGCGCGTAGGCGCCCAGGTTTTCCGGGTGCGCGCCAGCTGCCTGGTATGCCGGATCCATGGACACACGGTACCGAAGCCGTCGCTTTTATGCGGCGAGGGCTGGGCTGAGTGCTTCGCGGCCGGATCCCTATGTGTCTAAGTCTCTACGTCCTTACGCGGCTCCTGACTTCGATTTGCCTGCTGGAGCCTGCCAGACGTCCTGCTCGCGACCCCTGGTCTGGGGCACCAGCCGGAAGACGCGGATGCTCCGCTCGGTGGCGGCGGCATAGGTCTGATACGCTGGCCACCCCGCAGTGATCACCCGCCAGAGGCGTTCCCGCTCCGGGCCCTCGGCCAACGCTGCGCGCACCGGGATCCGGCGGCCCCGCACCTCGACGATCGCGGCCGGCTCGGCCAGCAGGTTCGCCGACCATCCGGGGTGGGCGGGGTGACCCCAGTTGGTGCCTGCCACTACGTACCCGTCTCCGTCCTGCGTGTACAGCAGCGGCTGACAGCGCGACAGCCCGCTGCGCCGCCCGGTCGTGGTGAGCATCAGCGACGGCAGCCCGACCAGGCCCAGCATCGTGATCCGGCCGTGGCTGACCCGGCCGACGAACCGATCCATCGGCGCCGAGGCGAGGCCGAGGGTCTTGAGCCAGTGTCGGCTGCTCTGCTGCCGGACGAACGACGTGAGCGGGTTGCGCCCAGCCGGGTGCCGGCCGTGCAGCAGGGCCTGCATGACGACCTTCGGCCGCATCAATCGGTCGGGCGGCAGCACCAGTTGCAAGACCCCGAAGAACGTCGTCTTCAATTCCGGAATGACCTGTGAGGCCAGCATGAGCCGCGTCGCGAGCCAGTTTCGGGCACCGACACCGCGCGGGCACGGGCCCGTGGTCTCGGGGTAGGCGAAGTCGCCGTCGACCGCCACCTGCCACGGCGTGGCGACCACCGCGGCCGCCGCCTGGTAGTAGTCGCGAACCATCCCCACGCTCGCCCGGCCATGCCGCTCGAGCGCGGTTCCGAGAGCGACCGCCTCCTGGACCGCACACGTCATGCCGTGACCGTAGAACGGATTGAAACTGCAGACGGCGTCGCCGAGCGCCACATAGCCCGCCGGCACGCGGTCGAGCCGCTCGAACAACCGCCGATGGTTCGAGCGAAGCCGCGCGGTCACCGGATGGGTCAGCGGCTCGACCCGGCCCAGCAAGTCCGCGATGGCCGGGTCGGGCAGAGCCGCCACGGCGGCCGCGAACGACTCGTCCTCGTCCGGCAGGGCATCGACGTGCCATCCGATGAGGCTGACCAGCCACCGGTCGTCCTCGATCGGGAATGCCACGCCCACCGTGGTCTCCCGCGGCGGTTCGGGCAGCGTGACGATCCCTTTCCAGCCGGGCAGGTCGTCGGGACCGCGCCGGAAGAGCCGGGTGGCGTAGCCGAGTCCGATCTTGACGTCCACCTGCTCCGGCTCCGGCAGACCGAGATCGGCCATCCAGCGGTCCGATCGGCCGGCCCGGCCGGTGCAGTCGACGACCAGCTCCGCCGCGATGTGCTCACCGGTGGCGAGTTCCACCCCTGTCACCGCGTCCGATGCGCCCGTCAGCGCCGTCACCGCGGCCCCCGCACGGATCGCCACGCCGGGCAGCTTGACCACGCGGTCACGGAGGATCAACTCGAGCATCGGACGGCTTATGGACATGAATTCGATCCCGCTCGGCACGCGCGGCCAGGCCCGGTGGTACCGGGACAGGTACAGCTCGGAACCGATGTCGATGGCGGTACCCCCGGCAGAGACCAGATCCGCCTGAAATCCCGGCAGCAGGCGCTCGAACTCGCGCAACCCGGCTGCCACCAGGACATGCGAGTGCGGTCCCTGCGGAACGCCACGCCGCGGAGCGTTCGTATCCGGCAGCTCATCGCGCTCCAGGACGATGACTGACTCGAAGTGGTCGCTCAGCACGCGCGCCGCCGCGAGCCCGGCGACGCTGGCGCCTACGACAATCGCCGTACTACGCATCGCTGTCCTTTCGAACGTCATCGGGTGGTACACGGCATGGCCTTGACCGCGCGCACGAAGTTGCCCACCAGATAGTCCGGCTCGCCGACGCGGAGGTTCGGCACCCGGTGCAGCAGCTGGTCGAAGACCTCGCGGCACTGCATCTTCGCCACGAAGTTGCCCAGGCAGTAGTGCGGGCCACGGCCGCCGAACCCGAGGTGCGGGTTGGGGTCGCGGGTGATGTCGAAGCGATACGGGTCGGGGAAGACGCTCTCGTCCCGGTTGCCGGACGAGTAGATCATCGCGACCCACTCGCCTTCGCGGATCTCTTGTCCGCCCAGCACCGTGTCCTGCGTGGCGGTGCGGCGGAACGTCATGACCGGCGACGCGAAGCGGACGAACTCCTCGACGGCCGTGTCGATGCGGCCGTCGAAATCGGCGAGCAGCAGCTCCCGCTGATCGGGATGGTCCTGCAGCGCCTTGACGGTCAGGGTGATGGTGTTGCCGGTGGTGCCGTTGCCCGCCACGGCCAACAGGACGAAGAAGGACGCGATCTCGTCATCGGTCAGCCTGACACCGTCGACTTCGGCGTTGATGATGTTGGTCATGAGGTCCGCCTTCGGGTGGCGGCGGCGCTCCTCGAGGAACTCGAACCCGACGCGGAGCAGGCCGACCAGCGAGTCGCTCATCACCTGGCCGGGCTCCCGGCCGGCGGCGACCTCCTCGTCGGCCCAGGAGACCAGGCCGTGGCCGTAACCGGCGGCCTCTTCCCGGCGCTCCACGTCCAGGCCCAGCATCTCGTAGATCGTCCACATCGGCATGCGCTTGGAGACCAGCGCGACGAAGTCGCCCTCGCCCGCGGCGAGCAGATCGTCGACGATCCTCTTCGCCTGGTTGCGGACCTGCTCCTGGATCCTGGCGATCTGCCGCGGGGTGAAGGCCGAGCTGACGATGCGGCGCAGCCGTCCGTGCCGCGGCGCGTCCATGCCCAGGAAGGATCCGGCCGCCTCGTTGACGTCCTCGGGGATCTCCTCGAACTGGAACCCCTTGCTCGAGCAGTAGATCTCCGGGTTCTTGCTGACCTCGGTGATGAGCTCGTGTGTCGTCACCACCCACACGCCGTCGTTCTCCGGGGGCACGAGGGACCCCTCCAGCGGCGGATGCCAGCTGACCGGCCGCTGCGCGCGCAGCACCTTGAACGTCTCCTCGCGCTCCTCCGCCGTCTTCGCCCAGAACGCCAGCGGGGAAACGCTCAGCGGGTCGTACGCCCGTCGCGTCCGGGCCGAGGTCGAGGTTGTCGTGGTCATCGCATCCTCCGATCAGATGAGGAGGTCGTCGCGGCCGTCGCGCTTGAGCGTGTCGACGTACCGCGGGTAGAGCTTCTTGCCGAGCGGGGCCAGCTTCAGCAGGCCGGCGACGTTGCCCTCCACCTTGACCCTGCCTCTGGCCATGGCGAGGGGGAGGTTCACCTTGCCCTGCCAGTAGGCGTTGCCGGTGTCGGCGGACGTCGACATCACCGCCGTCGGTCTGGCTGCGCCGGTGCCGTCGGTCACGGTCGAGTTGACGGTGTCGATGACCACCACGGCGTCCGGCTCCGAGAAACGGAACTGCAGGACGATGCCGGTCGCCCGCAGTCTCGGGCCGATCTCGTCGTCCTCGAACGCCTCGCGGAAGATGCCGCCGATGTACCTGTGGACTTCTGCGGCATCGTTGAACGACATGTGCATGCGCCTCCTGTCATCGAGTGCTGGTGCTGGTCACGAGCCACCGGCAGCTGACTGAGCGTCAGATCGGTGCACTCGAAAGCAAGGCCTGGACCGCGGGCGAGGGTGAACCGCCGGGGGAGTCGTGGGAGTGCTGCGAGGTCGCGTAGCGGGCGTGGTCGACGTACCAGTCGGCGTGGTTCTGGAAGTCGCGCAAGCCACGCACCCAGCACTGGATGGCGAGCCTCTCGGCCTCGGACACGCCGGCCGCCAGACACCACTCGTCCACCTCCGGCGTGGCGCCGTCCAGGAATCGCAGACCTTCACCGATCTTGATGATCGCCAGCCGGACGGCGGTGACGAGGTCGATCTCCACGGCATGCGCGAGCACGAGGACGAGATTGTGGAACTCGCCTCGGTCCTGTTCTTTCGACACGGAGAAGACGTCGTTGATCCACCCGGCGACGTCGGCGGCGGCGTCCATCAAGCGACCGAACAGCGCCGACCCGTGGAACGACTGCGGCAGGCGAATTCCTTCGGTGTGCTCGACGAGGTCGAGCAGCGGCCGTGCCGGTCCGGTGTCGCGGCGTAGAACACAGTAGGACCTGACATCTGGAATGGCGTCGTGCTCGCGGTTGACGGCCTCGGTCACCAGCGCCTTGAAATAGGACTCCAGATGGAAGACGAACATCCGCGACTGCCAGTCGGTCATGATGGCGCGTGTCCGGGCCATCAGATCGGCGAATGCCTCGCGTGTCCGAAGCAGCGACTGCTCACCGTGGGGCGCGCCGTCGCGGGGGTGACCGGCGAGGGCGTCGCGGATGAAGTCAACCGTCTGACGGGCCCGATGCTCCGCCGTGCCCAGTGGCCCCTCGTCGAAGTAGTCGTCGAAGTGGAAGAACCAAGCGGTCCAGTCGGCAGCCAGCGACAGTGTCGACAAGTCGGCACGGGGATAGGCGAGCGCCGCCACACGCGGGGCCTGCAGCACGACGAGGGGATCCGAGTGATCTCCGACGTCCGCCAGAGCGTGTCTGGAGAGCCACGACTGCTGCCGCCGCACGGCTTCGTCGGCCAGCGGATTGACGTGCGAGGCCAGCGGCAACGGCCAGTTGTCCAGGGCCGTGCGCAACACCGTCAGCCGATCGGCCCCCGCGCCACGCAGACCACCCCGAGTCATCTCGGCCCTCCTGCCAGGTATTCCAGCATCTCGCGCGCCCGGTGGAATTTGGTGCCCCGCTGTAACGAGCCACACCCACCCAGGGTTCAAACAAATTTCGCGATTTAGCCGTCGGCAGGAGCGCCCTGCTCACCCGCGGTGGGGTGCGTGCGGCAGGAACCTCTTCGCTCTGTACGGATGTGGCTACTCACTCAGCGCGAGCCTGGCCGGTCTGTCGGTGCCCCGGGCACGGTCGGCCGCAGACGTCACGGTGCGCGCAGGACGCCTCAGTGAAGTCGATCACCATGCTCGGAACATACGAGGCCGCACATAGCGAGCGCCTCAGAGCGCGTCAATGCCCCTGTGCGTCTCATCGCAGCATGCGGGTCAGCCAGATCACCGCCCCTTTGCCGTCCTCGTCGGGCACGACATGGCTGCGCTCGAATCCGAGCTTGTCGAGGACGCGTAAGGACGCCGTGTTCCAGGCGCGCACGGTTGACCACAAGCGTTCGCGTCCAGTCGCAGCGGCGGCGTCAACGACCGCGCGGGCCGCCTCGGTCGCATAGCCGTGGCCGTGGACGCGTCGAAACAGCTCATAGGCGATTTCGGGTTCGTCCAGCGACGCCCGACCGACGACCAGACCGCAGTATCCGATGAAGTCGCCCTCGGCCCGCCGTTCGACCGGCAGCAGGGCGATCCCGGTCTGCGCGGTCTTGAACAGCTGGTTCGCGATGCGCTCGCGGGCGATCTGTACCGAGAACGCTCCGTCGTCGCGTTCGGCGGTCAGGGCGCTGTAGGAAGGTGCGTCTGCCTCAACCCACGGACGCATCGTCAGCCGCTCGGTTTCCAGGTGCAGCGACATCGGCTCGTACATGTTCCCCCGTTCATACTTTCTGCGCCGTCAATGCTCCGGCGCAAGCAGCACGCCGCACCGGCCGCGGCGAGTTCCCACGCTACGGCTTGGCGGTGAGCTCGGGGTAGAGGGCGGCAGGGTCGGCGGAGAGCGCCATCTTGAACTGACGCGACACCTATGTCAGACAGCAGGTCACGATCCTCGACAACCGCGGCGTCTGCCAGCACGCCGGATACTGCACCGATCGGCTGGCCATCGTGTTCCGCACGAGCGAAGGGCTGATCGCCCCGCTGTCCCGTTCGTGCTCCCTCTCGCGATGACTGGTAACGAGAGGAATCACGAACGGGCGTGGCGGCGCGGTGCGGACGGCCATCGTCAGCGGGGCTTGCCGGCCTCGATCCACCGTTGGAAGGCGTCGACCCGCTCCGAGGGCCAAGCCCCGTCGCACGGCATGGATCCTTCCCGCACGCGGGCGAGAATGGCGTCGGCGTGCGCGGCCACGTCGTCGTATTCCCAGAGGTCGAAGGAGGACCGCATCGAGCGCCGGTCCCGGGACCTGAACAGGGTCTTGATGTGGTCCTCGAAGCGGATCTCCTGCCCGGCTTCCGGCAGCACGGGGGCGGGCTCCTCGTGTTCCTCGTGCGCATGCGGCGTTCCGCCGAGGGCGGAGATCCGGGATCCGGGCGGGCCGGCCGCGGTGCTCCAGTCCCAGCGCGGCATCGGCATCTTGGGCGGGGGCGTCGACCCGGTCTGTGAGTTCTCCACCGCCAGGCGTGAGCCCCATTCGATGTAGGAACTGAACGCCGAGCGGAACTCGGGGTCGTTGGGCAGCCCGGCCTCGCGGGCCGATCGGAGCAGCAGCGCCACCCAGCGGGTCCGGTGCTCCTCCGTCAACAGCTTGCCGAGATGCTGGGAGAGCATCCGCGGGTATCCGCCGTATTCGGAGCTGTACGCCTTCGGGCCGCAGAACACCTCGCCGAGCCATTTCGCCACGCGCTCGGGGTGGTCGGCGGACATGGTGGCGAACACCGGGGCGAGCAGCGGGTCCTGCGGCACGTGCTTCTCGTAGAACAGCCGGGTCATCCGGGTGAGCGCCGGAAGGCCGCCGGCCCACTCGAAGATCGTGGGCTCGTGGTCGGGTTCCGCGACGGGGTCGTGGAAGTCGACGTACCAGTGCATGCCGCTGCAGAACGGCTTGTTCCTGGACTGTCCGCATCGGCAGAGTGCGTAGTGCTCAAAGGAGGCGCCCTCGTTGCGGGGCACGTCGGCGCCCTCGGAGTCGACCAGCCGGATGCCGCCGGTGATGCGGTAGGGCCCGTCCTTGGTGACCTCGATCGCCGGCTCGCGTGACCCGTGGTAGTCGACGCTGTCGCGGGCCTCCTCGCCGTCTATGGCGTAGCTCAGCGCTCCGGACGGGCAGTCGCGCACCGCGCGGATGATCTCGTCCATGCGTCCGCCGCTGGGAGCGACGAACGGCTCTTCGCTCGTGCGGAACACGGTGGCCAGCCGATCGGTGCAGTATCCGGCGTGCTGGCAGACGCCGCGGTTGTCGAGGATCGTGACCTGCTGTCCGACGTAGGTGTCGCGGCGGTCCGGTACCCGGTTCGGATCCTTCGCGTCGTCGAATCCGTTGGTCGCGTGAGAACCGTCGCACAGGGGTTTGAGCTTGGAAGCGCCGCAGCGGCACAGGGCGAGTTGCGGCCGAAGCGGCCCGGGCTGTCCCAGGTAGTCCGTCAGGCGGGTGGCGTTGGTGACCAGATAGGGACCGTTGGCGACCAGTCGGATCCGAGACTCCAGCGCCGACTGCAACTGCTGAAACGCGGCCAACCGGTCGGCGGCGACCTCGGGAACGGCGCGGCTGAGTGCGAGGTCCTGAAGCGCGGCCGCGGCCTCGGCGAGCGCCATGTGGTCTGGATCTTCGGCGAAGAGGGCCGTCGCCGTGCGCGCCAACTCGAACAGCCCGTCGTCCAGCTCACCCGCCGCCCGACCTGTCTCAGGCTTCTGTGCTGCGGCCTCCGACGCGGCGCTCTCGGACGAAGCTGACGAGACTTCTAACAGCGGACGCAGCACGCTGTCGCGCAGCCGCGTGCGAACGTGCTGCGTCGACTCGTCGTCTGCACCCTCCAAGGCGGATGTCAGCGCGCGGACCGATCCCAGCAGGGCCGCGATCTTCGCGTAGAGGTCGGGTGATCTGCCGCTTGGTGCGATGGTCACGGGGATTTCCTCCGGGAAGCACTCAAGGGGGCACCCCTACCGGTCGCGCAACACGCTACTGCGAGCCCACCGGCTCGGGCGGTGTCGGTGACGCTCTCGACCGTCAACACAAGCCCCCGTGGATTGCGTAAACAATACAATCCAGTACTGTATTGGTATGCCTCCGAGAGCGTCAACCACGCCGCGCGGCCCGGGACGGGCCAGGGACCCGGAGATCGACGCGCGGGCGCTGGAGGTGGCGAACCGGCATCTGTCGACGCTCGGCTACGAGGCGATGTCGCTGGCCGCCGTCGCCCAGGAGGCGGGCACCACCCGCCAGGCGCTCTACCGCCGCTGGCCGGACAAGGCGAGCCTGGCCGCCGCGGCGCTCCAGGCCGCGGTCGACGCCGGACCCGCGACGACCTCCGAGGACCCGCTGGCCGACCTCGTCGCCGAACTGTCCGACTTCCAGCGCGGGGTGTCCCGGCCGGGTCGCCTTTCGCTGGTCGGCACGATGCTCCAGGACAGCACCGCGCCGGAGCTGCTCGCCCGCTACCGGAGTAAGGTCGTGGCCCCGCGCCGCCGCCGCATCCTGGCGATCCTGAAGCGGGCCCGGGAACTCGGCCTGATAGACCAGGACGCAGACCTCGAAGTCGCCGTCACGATGTGCACCGGCTCCTGGTACGGCCGGGCCCTGGCCGGCGCCGCTCCGCCGGAGAACTGGCCGGCCCGCACCGCCGCCCTGGTCTGGCGCGCCGTCGGCGGGCGGCGCGCCGGGTCCTGAGGCACCCGTGCCGCGTCGCAGTCATCTGCTGACGGGAGCCAAGAATCCGGCGCAGATCGGCGGCGCCCATCAGGTGTTTGACCGGATCGTCGGCTACGGCCCGGACCCGACGAACTGGACGACGAATGGGCGTAACGGCACGACGGAACGCCCGCGCACGGTGAATCGTTTGCGGGACGCTTTGCGCCTCCGCCATACCCGGTCAACTTCGAAGAGCCGTCATACATCGCGACTGCCGGGAGACGAATCAGGCGAGTAGTCGTCTGCCGAGTCGCCGGGTCGCGACGACCATCGCCGCGCTGCCGAAGGCGATGAGATAGAGGATCGCGATCAGGAGCGCGGCGGCGGGAAAGCGGCCGAGGGCCGGTTCCCGGATCAGCTCGATGCTCTGGTAGAGCGGGAGGGCTTCGATCAGGGGGCGCAGCCAGCCAGGGTACGTGGTGAGCGGGTAGAAGGTCGTGGCGAACAGGTACATCGGCAGCATCACCAGCTGGATCAGCTGGAAGTCGGAGAAGTCTCGAAGATACGTGGTCACCGCGAGGCCGGCCGCGGCGAAGGCGAAACCGACGAGGGCAGCGGCGGGAACGGCCAGCAGGATGCCGGGGGAGACGGCCAGCCCGAGCAGCGCTACTGCGGCGAGGAAGCCGGTCGACGTCAACAGGCCGTTGATGACCGCGCTGGCGACTTCGCCGACGGCGATATCCGTGGGAGTCATCGGCGTGGGAACGATCGCCTCGTAGGTCCGGTCCACCTTGATCCGGAGGAAGACCCCGAAGGTCGTCTGGTTGAACGCCGTGTTCATCACCGTGGTCGCCAGGATCGCCGGCGCGACGAACGCGGGGTAGCGCACGTTCACGCCCGGCACGGCGCCGACCAGCGTCCCGACGCCGAAGCCGATCGTCAGCAGGTACATCACCGGCTCGATCAGGCCGAAGGCGAGCGGCGTGATCGAGCGCCGGTAGATCATCATGTTGCGCTCGATCAGGGCGGATACGCGCCCGGCCGCCCAGGATGCGGTGCGGCCCACAGCCGGGCTGAGCGTCGTCGTGGTCATGCGTGCAACCTCCGGCGATAGGCGGTGCGGGCGAGAGCGAAGCCAAGCACGGCGAGGGCGCACAGGTATGCGGCGTGGGCCGCGGTGGCGCCGGTCCCGGCGGTGCCCAGAGCGAGCGAGCGGCACAGATCCACGCCTTGGGCCAGCGGCAGCGCGCCGATGAGGATGCGAAGTGGGCCGGGCAGCTGGGAGAGCGCGAAGAAGCTCCCGGAGAACATGTAGAGCGGCATGATGATCATCCGGAAGACGGTGTTGGTCTGGCGCTGGACCCGCACGCCGACCGCCCAGGCCGCTGTCGGCGCCGCAAACGCGAGCCCTGTCAGCGTCGCGGCGAGCAGCACAGCCAGCCCGCGCATGCCGGAGAGCAGCCCGAAGCCCAGCATGACGAGGACGAACGCGGCATTGGAGGTCAGGACGCGGAACGCGACGAAAAGCAGGTGACCGGCCATCACCTGCTCCGGATCCAGCGGTGTCGGAACAGCGTCCTGATAGGCGCCGGACGGGGCAGCCGCGGCGGCGATCCTGCCCGACGACTCCAGGAAGGCAGTCTGCATCGCCGCCGCCGCTAGCATCCCCGGCGCGAAGAACGCGGCGTAGGAGATCCCGGCCAGCTGCGTCGGCGCGTGCCGATCGACCAGATGGCCCAGGCCCGCGCCGATGCCGACGAGGAACAGCAACGGGTTGGCGACGCTGACGACGATCGTGCCGCGCCACGTGCGGCGGTAGCGAATGAACCAGTATTCGAAGACGCGCAGCATGACCCCACGGCCCTTCAGTCGATCAGCGAGCGGCCGGTCAGCTTGAGGAACACATCCTCGAGCGTCCCCCGGCGTACCAGCGCGGTCAGCGGGACCAGGCCCATCCCGTGCACGTCGGCCAGCGCGGCCTCGCCGTCGGCGGCGTAGACCAGCACTCGGTCGGGCAGCTGTTCGACGCGCGCGCCGATGTCCGATCCGTCGCCGCCCAGCGGCGAGTCGCGCAGCTTCGCGCCGGCCGCCTCGGCGATCTCGAGCGGGAAGCGCAGCTCGAGGACCTCGCGGGTGACGTGCGTCCGGATCAGCTCCTGCGGCGAGCCTTGGGCCACGATCGTGCCGTGGTCGATCACCATCAGCCGGTCACACAGCTGTTCGGCCTCGTCCATGTAGTGCGTGGTCAGCAGCAGCGTCACGCCGTCCTGCTTGAGCCGGTAGAGCCGGTCCCACAACACGTGCCTGGCCTGCGGGTCGAGCCCGGTAGTGGGCTCGTCGAGCAGCACCATGTCCGGGTTGTTGATCAGCGAGCGGGCGATGGTCAGCCGGCGCCGCATGCCGCCGGAAAGCGCCTCCACCGGACTGTCGGCCTTTTCGCGCAGCTGGGCGAAGTCGAGCAGTTCGTCGCTGCGGACCCGGATCGTGGCGCGCTTGAGCCTGAAGTAGCGGCCATAGACATAAAGGTTCTCACGCACCGTCAGCTCTCGGTCCAGGGCGTCGTCCTGGGGCACGACCCCGAGGCGCGCGCGAATCGCGGAGCCGTGCGTGTCCGGGTCCAACCCCAGGACCCGCAAAGTGCCCGCGGATCGGGGTGAGGTCGCCGCGATCATGCGCATCGTCGTCGACTTCCCGGCCCCGTTCGGCCCGAGGAACCCGAAGGCCTCGCCGCGGCGCAGCTCGAGATCGATCCCGTCGACGGCGCGGAACTCGGGGAGATCCGCACGCGCCGGGTAGATCTTCGTCAGGCCGACGGCCCGGACGAGAATCTCGTCCTCGGCCGGGTCCGTGTCGCCTCCTGACATCTACGGGGCCTCCGTTCGCTGCAGGTCGCGGTCAGGCGAGTGGATGACGGTTTCCGGCATCTTCGAGAAAGCTGATCACAAAAGATTGCAAGAAGACAACTTCTTTTGCGATCCGGGAACGCCGAAGAAGTCCGCAGAAAGTTGTTGGCCGACGCGGGTCGTCTGCCTCTTAGGTACAGACGACCTACGAGAGGGAGATCAACGATGTTCGAGCGGTTCGGACTGCGCGGTGCGGCGGGTATGGCGATGGTTTCGGCGGGGGCGGTGCTGGCGCTTGCCGGGTGCAACGCCACGACCTCGCAGAACGGTTCCGCTGGAGGGACCACGACGTCGGCGGCCGGTCAGGGCGGCGCGGCAGGCGGGACGACTGCGTCCCCGGTGGCTCAGGGCAACGGGCAGGGCTCGACGCCGGAGTGCACGCTCGGCGCCCTTGCCGTCAGTCTTGGGGACGCCCTCCCGCCGGGTGCTCCCGGGGTGTCGCAACGTCCGATCATCTTCAAGAACACCGGTTCGGCGGCGTGCTTCGTGGTCGGCTGGCCGGGCGTCGCGGCGCTGGACGCCGGCGGTGCGCAGATCTTCCAGGCGACGAGAGTCAACGCGAAGGGCCCGCAGGTCACGCTTCAGTCTGGGGACAGCGCATCCGCGATGCTTGCCACGATCGCGTTCCACGCGGTGCCGGGCTCGTCGCAGCCGCCGTGCCCGACCGTGCAGAACCTGCTGGTGACACCACCCGACGAGACGCACTCGACGCGGATCGCGTTCGGCGCGCCCGTCTGCGACCCGCCGACGGTCACGTCGCTGGCCCCCGGCGGCGGCGCCGCTCAAGCCGCGAGCCAGTTCGCCGCGGCCCGCCAGCAGTGGACGTCCGGGGCGACCGCAGTTTCCACGGAACAGGGTGCTTACTGGGCGCAGGCGGCATCGCTGCTCACCAGCGCGGTCAACGCGGGGGAGCCGGGCACCGCGGGCTTCGCGCAGGCGGCTCAGGAACTCACCCAGTTGGCCGCACTCCCGGACGCCGGACTGACCTCGGCGCAGCGCACGCAGGAGATCAACCTGGTGGCCGCGCTCAACACCTTCTTCAGCACACCCGGCCTGTACAGCTGACGGACGGCGCTCGCAGGCGTGCAGCCTAGCCGCAGGGAGTTGCCGGGGATGGACCGCTGGCTCGAAGCTCCCGGCAGCGTCACTCGTTGAAGGCTTGCTCCTGTCATTTGCTGCCGATGCTGAGCTTGAAGATGCTTGAACCTCGGATCGTCGCGGGCTTGGATGTGACCATGGAAATGTCACAGGAGCGCGATGACCTGCTGGCTATCGTGGCCGACCAGCGCAAGAACTTCCTCTGCACCGTCGACGGCATCACCGACAAGCAGGCCGTGGCCCGCACGACCGTCAGCGAGTTGACGCTCGGCGGCCTGGTCAAGCACCTCGGGCGTACACAGCGCACGTGGTTCGCGGTGATCGGCGGGACCGCGCCGGCCGAGTTCAAGATGTCCGATCTCGACCCCGACGTCTACCGGATGACCGAGTCGGAGACCTTGGCCGGCCTGCTCGACGCCTTCCAGGCAGCGGCGGCTGAGTTCGACCGGGTGGTTCGCGACGAGCCCGACCTCGACCGCCGGGTCACGCTCCCGCGCTATCCGTGGTCGCCGGACCAGACGGTCGTCTGGACGGTCCGCCACGTCCTGCTGCACGTCTTCCGGGAGATCGCGCACCACAGCGGTCACGCCGACATCATCCGCGAAGCACTGGATGGCGCCAGCACCACGGCACGTATGGCCGCAGCCCGCGGCTAAGGGGGAGTAGGCGCTCGGCCCGTGTCACGGTGCGGGCATCGGTGGAATTAGCGAGTTAATCCGAGTGCCTTCGCCGACGGGGGCCACGGGCATTGATCTATCCGGCTGCTTGCCTTGTGAAATGGGCGCGTACGGTCATGCCCGCTCGCCCGCGAGGCGCGCGGTTTCACCCTCGTCCGGGCTCGGAACAGGCTGATCGGGCAAGGCTTTCGCGGGCACCGTACCGCGGACGCTCGTGCCTTCTCCGAACGCTGACTCGATGTTCAGGGTTCCGCCGACCGCGGCGATGCGGTCGGCCATGTTCTGCATGCCGCTACCGGTCGAGGCGGCGGCGTCGAAGCCGGGACCGTCGTCGGCGACCGTGAAGCTCAGCGCGGCGGTGTCGGCGTTGATGCGGAGCGCGGCGTTGACCGTTGCGGCGGGGCAGTGCTTCGCCGCGTTCTGAATCGCCTCCGCGCAGCAGAAGTACACCGCAGCCTCGATCTCGGGGGCGAAGCGGGCGTCGGCGGTCTCGTCGTCGATGCGGAATGCGGCGTCGGTGCCAAGCGATTCGGCCAGCTCGCGCAGCGCCCGGCCGATGCCGCGCTCGCCGAGGGCGGCGGGGGCCAGACCGCGCAGGGTCTGGCGCAGGCCGACGGATGCGTCGTCGATCTGGTCGCGCAGGCGGGTGAGGGCTTCGCGGGCCTTCGGGTTGCCGGACGCTGAAAGGTATGTGGCGAGGCCCAGGGAGAGGCGTACGGCGGTGAGCGCGGGTTGCGCGCCGTCGTGAAGGTTCCGTTCCAGTTCGCGCCGCTCGCTGTCCTGCGCCGCGACGATGCGCCACCGCGACGCCCGGATCTCGGCCGCGTGCCGCTCCGTGACCCGCAGCTTGTTTTCGAGCTCGATCGCCAGCCCTGCGTTGTGCATGACGACGGCGGCGGCGCGGGTGAGGTGGTCCAGCAGCGCGCTGCGGTCCGCGCCGGACCAGCGTCCGGACGCCTCAGGGATCGCAAGCGCGCCGACTGGAGTTCCCTGATAAGCGACCGGAATCTCGCGCCGGACGGTGGATTTCTGGACGGTGGACTCGTCGGTCGGGGCGTCGGTGGGCCATGCGTACGTCGCGCGGGTGCCGTCCTCGAGATCGAGGTAGACGACCGCGAATCCCGTGCGCAAGCCCTCTGCGGCGATGCGTGCGAGGGAGAGCAGCGATTCCGCGCTGCCGCTGGTTTGGGAGAGCGCTGAGACCTGGGCGAGCACGTCGTACGGTGCGACGCGGCGACCGTAGACGAGGCGGTCGGCCCACCGCTCGAGTCCGGTCCGCAGCGGGTGGAACGCGAGTGCGACAAGTCCGGCCGCGGCGACCTGGGGCGGGGCGAGCCAGTCGGAGTCGAGGCCGAACCATGCGTCGACTCGCACGACGAGGAACACGTACGCGCCGCCCGCGATTGCCACCAGGCCGCCATAGACCAGCGCCCGATTGAGCAGCTGCTCAATGGCACCGAGGCGGAATCGCATCATCGCGACGAGCACGGAGCACGGAAGCGCCAGGGAGACGATGCGGAAGATCCAGAAGGCCACCACCTGGGTGCCGATGCCGCCGACGCCGGGCAGGCTGCCGGTGAGGCCTGGCATTCCGATGCTGATTCCCGGCACGTCACGCGGCAGCCCGGGAGTCTGCAGGGCCTGCGTCGACAACGCGATCACCGAGATCAGTACCGCCGCCGCGCATGCGATGCCCAGCGCCCAGAGCAGAATCCTGGACTGTTCGCGCACCTCGGTCGTGGCGGCGCGGGAGAACCGGCTCCACTGCGCCACGCCGGCCTCGAGCGGGATCAGTAGGCCGAAGAAGAGCACGAAGGTGAGGGTGTGCGGGTACTGAGCAGTGAGAGTGGCGAAGAGGGCTGCGACGGCGAGGGCGGGTGCGAGCAGGAGCGCTCGGGCGGTCGCGGTGCGGTGCGCGAACTGGGGGAGGGTGCCGGTCGGGAAGAGCAGGAGGGCGACGACGTAGGCCGTACCGCCGACGCCGTGCAGGAGGGCGGTGCTCCAGCCGTCGGTCTGCACTCCTGTCGCCACGGCCACGGCTTGAACCGTGGTGTGCGCTTGCAGGTTGAATGCGGCGGCAGTTCCGGCCAGACCGATCGCCAGAAGCCGTATGGTCCACTCGCGCGGCGCGAGTCGGAACAGCGCCGCCGCGATGAGGAGGTTCGCCGCGCTGTAGATGTAGTCGAGGATGACGCTGGTAGTCGGGTAGCTGTGGGCGGCCGCGGCGATCAGGCCTTTGCCGATCGAGATCCAGGCGGAGCCGTGTCGCCCGCCAGCCGCCGCCAGAGCCCACGCGTGCCACGATGTGGTGAGCGCCGTAAGGGCGACAGCCAGTCCGATCAGCAGCCAGGCGCAGACGATCGCAGCGTAGAGCGCGGTGAACAGGTACCACGCGGCGGCTCCGATGCGGCGGCTGTTCATGATGCGTCCGCTTCAGGGGATTTCACGGGAACCGTGAGCTCGTAGCGTGGACCGTTCTGGCTTTCGGTCACGTCGAGCTCGCCCTCCAGCGCCTCCACGCGGTCACGCAGGACGTCAGGGATCGACGGCTCATCGGAGCCCGCAGTGTCGACAAGGATCGCAGTGTCGAGAAGGACAACGGAGAGCGTGTCGGCGTCGGTGTCGAAGTCGACGTGCACCTCAAGGGGCTGATCGGTAGCGGGCTGACCGGAATCAGGCGTCGATCCGACGAGTGCGGCGACGCAGAAGTACACGCCCGCCTCGATGCGCGGCGCGACCCTCGGCAGGTCGCGCGCGGTGAAGACGGTGCGGCGGGGGAGGTCCGCGAGCAGGTTGTCCAGCGCCGCGGCCAGACCGTGGTCGGTGAGGACCGCGGGATAGACGCCGTGCACGATCTTGCGGAAGTCGCCGATGGCCGCGTCGATCAGGGCGGTCATCTCGGCGAGCGTCTGCTTTTGGGAATCGCCCGGATCGGCGTCGGCGTCGGCGTCGGTTTTGGTGTCAGTGTCCGGATCGGCGTCGAGCAGCGAGGACGCCATGGCCGAGCACTGATACAGCGGCTCGCCGACCCGCGTCCGGATCTCCCGGCCGAGTTGCTCCCTGGCCGCGTCGCGGGCTGCCACGACCCGCCGCCGGGACAGGTCCAGCAGCGCGGCCTGCTCGGACTCGCGCCACACCTCGTCGGCCAGCCGGGCGGTGAGCTCGGCGTTGCGCAGCAGCAGCCCGGCGGCGTTCGCCGCGTCAGCGGCCAACCGCAGGTCGCGCGGCGTCAGTGCCCGGGTGGGCGGAGCGCTGAGGGTCAGTGCACCGAGCCGGGTGTCCCCGTCGAACACGGGGATGTCGCAGTCGGCAAGCTGGTGATCGGGGAGCGGGGCGGTCAGCGGATCGTCGTCGGGCCAGCGGCCGACAAGCCGCAAGCCGCCCGCGGGCTCGGCGAGCCACACGGCCGCGTCGCGGGCGCCGGTGCCGGCCGCCGTGAGCTGGGCGAGGCGGCGCAGCGCGCTCTCGGCCGGCTCGGCGGCCGAAGCGCTGACGGCGAAGGAGGCGAGGGCGGCGTAGGGGTCTGCGGCGCCCGACGGCCACAGCCGGGCCAGCAGACGGCGCGCAAGCCTGCGGACCGGTGTCAGGCCGATCCCCGAGATCGTGGCGGCCGCGATCCACATCGGCAGGATCCAGTCGTCGGTCGCGGTGGGCCACAGCGCGATCCCGCCCCGCACGACGAGCTCGTACACGCCGACCACGAAGGCCGCGGCGCAGAGCACCTCGGCCAGAGTGCGTACGATCGGGTAGACACCGGGTCGCGCGAGCGCGAGCCGGGCGCGGTACGTGCTCGACCTAGTCGGCATCGTGCTCATCCTTCCGGCTCGTCGTTCGGGCGCCGGCGGGGCCCGGCTCGACACGACACGGCCGTGTCGACGACGTGGCGCGTCGGCGGACCGATGGGCCTTGGATACCATGTGCGACCGGGGGGTGGGGAGACAGATGGCGATCCGGGTCGTCCTCGCCGAGGACAACTACCTGCTGCGGGCTGGGACCGCGGCGCTGCTTCAGGCGCTCGACGACGTCGAACTGCTGGCCGCGGTGGCCGACCGGGACGAGCTGCTCGCGGCGGTCGAGGAGCACCGCCCGGACGTGGTGATCACCGACATCCGGATGCCGCCCGACCACTCGACCGAGGGCCTGGCCGCGGCCGCGGTGATCCGCGAGCGCCACCCGGGCACCGGAGTGATCCTGCTGACCCAATTCGCCGACCCCCAATACGCCTACGAGTTCCTGCGCTCCGGCGCGTCCGGAGCCGGCTACCTGCTCAAGGAGCGCATCGGCGACATCGCCGAGCTCCACCGCTCCCTGCACCAGGTGGCCGCCGGCGGATCCGCCCTCGACCCGCAGCTGGTCGAGGCACTCGTCACACGCGGTGAGCGGACCGACGGTTCACCGCTGGCCGCGCTGACCCGCCGCGAGCGCGAGGTCCTCGAACAGATGGCCCAGGGCAAGAACAACGCCACGATCGCGAAGGCGCTGTTCCTGACCGAGCGCGCGGTACAGAAGCACATCAATACGCTGTTCGCGAAGCTCGGGCTCGGGGACAACACCGACCTCGACCGACGCGTGGCCGCGGTGCTCACCCTGCTCGACTCCAGATCTCAGCAGCCCTGAGGGGCCCCTGGGAAGGGTTCAGGCCCGCCCCTCCCCGCGCCCGACCGCGAAGGTCCAAGGGGGTGCAGGCACACCCCCGGATCGGCGTGCCTGCATGATCGTCTCTCCCCCCGGCGCCCGGCATTCTCGAGAGCGCAATCGGAATTCGGTGCCGACGGGACGAACCGGACGGCCCAGACCTCGGCTTTGGGGGACCACGTGAGGAAGACATTTGCGTACGTCGCAGCGGTGGCGGTGGTGGGCGCCGCCGCGGCCTGCACGCCGAACACGACGGGCCTCGCCTCGTCGACCGGACACGGGAGCGCGAAGGGCGGCGCGCCGTCGCAGGGCTCTTCCGCGACCGCGTCCACGTCGTCGACGTCGGGCGCTATGGACCAGGGCGCGTCGAACGGCATGCAGGGCATGAACGCCGACACCGCCTCGTACGTGCAGCCGTCCTCGTACTCGTTCCGCACCGTGAACAACGCGGCCGACCCGACCTTCAACCAGCTGCTCGGCATCGACAACGACGGCGTGATCGCCGGCTACTTCGGCTCTGGGGCGCAGGGCCACCCGAACAAGGGCTATCGCGTGGCGGGCGGGGCGTCGAGCTTCGTGAACGAGAACGTGCCGAACTCGGTGCAGACGCAGGTCACCGCGATCAACAACCGCGGGGTCACGGTCGGCTTCTCGTCCACCATGAACAACGCGAACCAGGTCAACGACAACACCGGGTTCGTCGACCTCGGTGGCTCGTTCCGCCCGGTCGCCTTCCCGACCCAGAACAACGCGAACCCGGCCGTCAACCAGCTGCTCGGAGTCAACGACTCGGACGTCGCGGTCGGCTTCTACACCGACGGCGCCGGCAACAACCACGGGTACGAATACAACATCGACCGCCGCACCTTCCACACGGTCACGGTCTCCGGCGCGACCAGCAGCACCGCGGCCGCGATCAACGACCGCGGCGACGTCGCGGGCTTCGAGACCAACGCGGCCGGAGCCGTCGAGGCATTCCTGCTCACCGAGGACGGCAAGCTGACCGCCCTGGCCTACCCGGGTGCCGCGATGACGCAAGCCTTCGGGGTCAACGACCACCGCGAGGTGGTGGGTGCCTACCAGGTCGGCAGCGGCAACAACGCCCAGACGCACGGCTTCACCTGGACGGCGAAGGGCGGGTTCAAGACGGTCGACGACCCGAACGGCGCCGGGACCACCACGGTCAACGGTGTGAACGACGAGGGCGTCCTGGTCGGCTTCTACGTCGACGGCAACGGGAACACCGACGGCATGCTGGCGACCCCGGGCCGCTCGGTGACCACCGAGCACCTGAACCTGTCCGCGATGCCGACCGGCACGGTCACGGTGAGCGGTGGTGCGGAGGGGACGCTCACCGCTCAGGTGAACGTGTTCGGCCTCACGCCGGGCTCCGCGCACACCGTGGAGATCACGGCACCGGGGCACAGCTCCCCGGTGGCGACCTTCACCGCCCCGCTGACCGCCGACGCGACCGGCCGCGCCGACACGACGCTGACCGCGACCGGCCCGACCGGCGAGCTGCCGGAGGGGAGCAAGCTCGTCATCCTGCTCGGCCAGCCCGCCCCGGACTCCACGAACCCGGCCTCTACGAACCAGGCCTCCGCGAACACCGCGCCGACGAACGCGGCGCTCGCCGCCGAGCCGATCGCGAAGAGCGACCAACTGCCCTCGCAGCCGCACGGCTTCAAGTCCGAGCTGTCGGCGGTGGACGTGAACACCGACGGCACCAGCGCGGGCGAGCTGTCCGGCCGGGCCACGGTCAGCTACGACTCGGCCGCCCAGACCATCACCGTGACGCTCGACGCGACCGGCCTGACCCCGGGCGCCCACGCTGCGCACATCCACGCCGGAAGCTGCCAGAGCCAGGGCGGGGTGCTCTACATGCTGATGGACTTCCAGGCGGACGCGCACGGGAACGTGGCGGACCAGACCCGCACGGTCACCGGGGTCCAGCCCATGCCGGCCAGCGGCACCTGGTACCTGAACCTGCACCTGGGCACCAGCGGCAACATCGTCGCGAACGGCGCGCCGACGCTGAACTTCCGGCCGCTGCTGTGCGCGAACGGCTGAGCGCCTGAGCGGCTGACCGACGACAGCCAGGCACAACGAACTGCGAGCCGCACGGACCGGTCGGGAAAACCCGGCCGGTCCGTCCGCCGTTTCACGCCCGCTTCGCACCGATGACGGGGTCCTCGCCCGAGTGAATCAACCATCGATCATGACTGACCGGCGACCGGACTGAGCGACGGGTGACCCAACCGAAGCAAGTCCGATAAACGAGCCCGACAGCCTAGCCGCCGTTCACGTCACGCCCCCGTCGCTTCAAGAGTGGTGTCGCCGCCGGGCACGCGCCCGTTAACCGTGTGATGAAGACGGTGAAGGTCCCGGATCCCGCGCCGGATCTGGGACCTTCACCATGTTCAAACCAGGCGGGTGAAGCGCACCGTGACCTTCGGCACGCTGCCCGGGGCGCCGTGGTAGATCCCCTTGTGCGGAAGGACGTCGGCGTAGTCGCGGCCGTGGCCGACCACCACGTGCCGCACGCCGGGCACGGTGCGGTTGGTCGCGTCGAGCCCGTGCCAGCCGCCCGCCCAGTACTCGACCCAGGCGTGGCTCTGGCCCTCGGCGCTCGCTCCGGGCTCGGCCTGCGGATCGGGGAAGAGGTAGCCGGAGACGTATCGGGCCGGTAGGCCGACGCAGCGCATGAGGGCGATCGTCATGTGCGAGAAGTCCTGGCAGACCCCCTCGCCCTGATCCCAGGACTCCTGGGCGTTGGTGTGCACGCCGGTCGCCCCGGGCACGTACGCCACGCTCTCGTGCACCCAGGCCGCGATCGCGTCCGCGGCCTCGTGCGGATCGGCCCCGTGTGTGCGCTCGCCGGCCCGCCGCTCCAGCTCCGGGGTGATCTCGGTGCGGTCGGTCGGAGCGGTGAACTCGGCCAGTTCCGCCGAAGCGGCCGCCCGCGCGACCGTCGTCCAGTCGCAGGGCGGACGGGTGGAGGCGTCGGGGGCCTGCTCCGAGCCGCTGGTCTCTACGGTGCTCACGGCGCGGATAGTCAGGGTGCTGTGCGGCTCTTGCAGGTCGAAGCAGGTGACCCGGGTGCCCCAGTAGTCGGTGTACTCCCACAGGGTCGTCCGCGGGTGCAGCTCGACGTAGTGATTCAGCGTCGTCTGCCCGGCGGTGCTCAGCGGCGTCATCCGCAGCTCGTTGTAGGAGGCGCGGGCGGTGCCGTCGTAGTCGACCACCGTCTCGTGCTGGATCGCCAGCCGCCAGGAGCTCGTCTCGGCCACGGCTTCAGTCCGTCCTCTCGTTGAGCCAGGTGACCGGCGCGCCGTACTGGAAGTACTCCTCGGCGATCTGGGCGGTCGCCGCCACGCACGCCTCCTGTAGTTCCTTGAGCACCCCGGGCAGCTGCGCCACCAGGTGCTCGGCGTCGACGTACTCGAGCATCGTGCGGGCCCGGCCGATCACCCGGCGGGCGGAGGGGGCGATCACGTGCACGCCTCTCGCGCGCAGCGTCTGCGGCGCACCGCTCAGCTGGCCCAGGCACTGCTCGGCCGCGCCCAGCGCGAACACAATCGAGCGCGGGAAATCGGGCTCCAGCACCAGGAAGCGGGCCGCCGACTCGGACGGGTCGCTCACCCAGCCCTCCATCCGCCGGTACGGCTCGTCGGCGCCGGTCGCCCGCAGCAGCGTCGGCCAGTCCGGCGCGTACTGCGAGGCCAGCACCCGGACCGAGAGCAGCCGGGCGGTCATGTCCACCCGCTCCAGGTTGCGGCCGAGGGTCAGAAATAGCCAGCCGTCGTCCCGGCTCATCGTGGAGTCGGCGAGCCCGGAGAACAGTGCCGCCCGTTCGCGCACGTACCGGAGAAAGGCGTATGGTCCTACCCGGCCGGCCACACGGCTCTGCGCTGGAAGACTGTTGCGGGTCGCGTTCAGGCACTCGAAGGTCTCGGTGGAGATCACCTCGCGCACGCCGCGCGCGTTGTCGTGCCCGGCCCGCCAGGCGCCGGCCACCGAGCTGGGATTGTCCACGTCGAAGCCGAGCCGGGCCATCACGGTCTGGGCGTCGCAGGACTCGAGGTCCGCCGAGCCGCCCGGCGCCGTCGAATCCGAGACGGCTGAATCGGACGCGGTTGAGCCTGACGCGGTTGAGCCTGACGCGGTTGAATTTGGCGCTGTCGAAGCTGACGCCGCCGAATCCGACACCGCGACCCCGAGGATCGCGAACAGGGTGCGGCAGGCGGCTTCCTCGTCCGTGGTCGGATCGTCCAGGAGGCGGTGCATGAAGGCATCGAGGATGCGCGCGGTGTCGTCCGCGCGTTCGATGTAGCGGCCGAGCCAGAACAGGGCCTCGGCGATACGGCTGAGCATGGCGGCTGCCTCCCTTCTCTACTGCTGTTGCTGCTGCTCGGTGGCGGGGCCGGTCTGCCGG
>NZ_DASZGI010000225.1:0-14181 GCF_035938995.1 Actinocrinis sp. | reverse complement strand
GTCGGGACCTTGCCCATCTCCTGCGCGAGGCTCAGCAGGCTCGTCACGCTGCCCAGCGCCGGGCTCACCGTCAGCGCCTTGGTCGCGGCGTCGGCGACGGAGTAGAGGGTGGTGATGTGGGTGAGCGACGCGTTCTGCTTGAGCTTGCGCACCATGGCCGACATGAAAACGTGCTGCGCTTCCTCGCGGTACACCTCGTTCGGGAAGGCGTGCCGGGTGCGCACCCACTCCAGCGCGGTGATGCCTTGGACGTTAGTGGTGCCCGCCGGGAGCTTCAGATGCGAGTCGGGGTCATAGACGTTGTTCTGGACGCACACCGGAACTCCGCCGAGCGCGTTGGTGAGCGTGACCACCCCGGCCATGTCGACCTCGATGAAGTCGTCGATGGTCAGGCCGGTCATGTCGTGGATCTCCTCGACCTGGCAGGCGGGGCCGAAGTTGAGCGCCGAGTTGATCAGGTTCTCGGCGCCGTCGTTCCGCGCGCAGGCGGACATCGGCACGATCGAGTCGCGCGGGATCGACATCACGGTCATGTTCGACCGGTCGGCGGCCAGATGCACCACCATCTCGACGTCGGCGTGCGGGAGCGAGGGCTGGCAGGCGCCGCCGAGGTGGCAGTCTGTGGCGGTCGCGCGGGTGTCCGAGCCGATCAGCAGGACGTTGAGCGGGGTCTGGCCGAACTGGTTGGGCACCTCGGCAGCCTGGGAGGCGCCCTGCGGCAGCAGCGCAGCGGTGTTGATGTTGCCGTTGAGGTGGATGTAGACGTAGGCGCCGAGCCCGATGATCACGACGAGGACCCCGACGACCGAAAGGGCCGTCCACTTCATCACCTTGCGCTTGCGGCTGGCCGGGATGATCCGGCCCTTCGGATCCTTCACCCCACCGGCGCGGCGGGTACGACTGGCCGGGTTGAAGGGATCTGAGTCGGCGTCGAGGGTGCGGTAGCCGGGCTGCGTGCTGCCGGGTATAGCGCCGTGCCCGGCGCGCGCGGCGGCCGGGTAGTCGGACGGCGGAACGCTTCGGTAGCGGTCGGCCCCCGGCTCGGCGTTGTACGCGCTGGGGCGGCGGCCCTCACCATACTGGTCGGCGCCGTATTGGCCACCACCGTATTGGCCAGCACCGTATTGGTCAGAGCCGTACTGGCCCTGGCCCTGGCCGTACTGGTTCGGGTTCGCGCCGTACTGTCCTTGCCCGTACTGATCTTGATCCCCGTATGCAGGCCATTCGCCGTCGTTCCGCTGGGGTTCCCATTGCCCGTCGCCGTACATTGATAGCGCCCGCCCTCCGTAGTCCGGCTGACTCAGCCGGTCTCACGTCTATTGACGCAGCGTCGTTCACCTTATGCGCGGGAATTGGGCCACAGCCATGTCACAGCCCGGTAACTGCGATCAGCGGACTACTTCACGATGTCGCCGGGCGCGACCTGGACGCAGCCCCCAGTGGACGAGGCGTTGAGCAGCGAGGAGTCGTCGGGGGCGGTGGCCGCGGTGGTGGGCGCCGTGGAGGAGGCGCCGCCCGCGCTGGTTCCCGAACTGCCGCCGTACGTGGTGCCGGAGGTCCAGTCGGTACCGATGACCAACGTCACCTGCGAGTAAGCGTTCGATTCGCTGAGCGCCGACGAAGGCAGGCCCAGCGCCGCGGCCACGGTGGCGGCCGAATCCGAGCGCGTGGACGGGTAGTAGATCTTCGTGGCCGCGGTCGACGTCGCATTGCCGCCGACGGTCGCCAGCGAGAAGCCGCCGCCGACGAGCGCGTCCTTGATCGTGGTGGCGCGGCCCGAGGCGCCGCTGCCGTTGAGGACCGAGACGTGTACCTCGGCCTTGTTCACGGTCACCGTGGACGCAGGGCTGCTCGGCGGCGGCGCGGGGGCCGAAGACGGCGCCGCTGGCGCGCCTGACGCCGGGGTGCTCGAGGTCGAGGACCCGGCCGAGTAGGGCACGTCGTTCAGGATGTTCTGGAACATCTTCTGCGCCTGCGACTGCCAGACGATGACCCGGTTGGTGTCGGTCGGGTCCAGCTCCCACGGCATCGTGACGAAGCTGATCCGGCTGGTCGGCACCCGGTTCATCGTGACCGCCAGGTTGACCAGGTTCGACACGCCGCTCAGGCCGTCGTCCACGGTCAGCGCCGACGTCGCCGCGTTCGCGAGGCTGTAGAGGGTGGTGAACGAGGTCAGGTTCATGCTCGCGCGGACCTCGCGGATCATCGCGGACAGGAAGTAGTGCTGGGCCTTCTCCCGGCCGAGGTCCGAGCCGTCGTAGAAGCCGTGCCGGGTACGCACGAACTCGAGCGCCTGGATGCCCTTGATGACCGTGGTGCCGGCGTTGAGGCGCAGTTTGGAGTAGCTGTCGTACATGTTGTTCGACACGCAGACCGGGACGCCGCCGAGCGCGTCGGACATCGTGACGACACCGGAGAAGTCGACCATCACGAAGTGGTCGATGGTCAGCCCGGTCAGGTCGTGCACCGCCTCGACCGTGCACGAGGGGCCCCACTGGAGCGAGGTGGTGATCGAGGTCTCGAAGCCGCCGCCGCTGACGTGCGTGGTCGGATCGGTGCACTTGGGCAGCATCACCTGGGTGTCGCGCGGAATCGACATCACGGTGGCGTTGGAGCGGTCGGCCGAGAGGTGGACGACCATCTCCACGTCCGCGTTGCCGCCCGGACCGCAGTCGCCGCCGATCTTGCAGTCGGCCGCGGTGGCCCGCGTGTCCGAGCCGATGATCAGGATGTTGACCGGGGAGCGACCGTACTTGTCGACGGGCTCGGCGGACTGCGTGACGCCGTTCTGAAGCAGCGCGGTGTGCTTGATGTTGCCGGTCAGGTGCTCGACGACGTATGCGCCGAGCGCCAAGACCACGACCAGGACCGTCGAGACGCTGATCGCGGTCCACTTGATGATCTTCTTCTTGCGGTTCGGCGGACCGCTCTGGCCCCGGCCCCCGCCTTTGCGGGCGGCGTGGCCTTTGGGATCGACCTCGTCCAGATCGATGTCCGGGTTGACCGTGCCCTCGACGGCGCCCGCACTCACGCCCACACCTGCGGACGCCGAAGCGGCTGCGGCGCGAGGCCGTCCTCCGCCTCCACGGCGGCCGCGCGGTACCCATTCGTCGTCGGCGGTCGGTGCCTGTGCACCACGGCCACTCACTGGTTCTTCAGACGGAGACCAGGCATCCGCAGCGGCGCCTGCGCCGGGTGTCTGAGGGCGTACGCGACGGGGATAGGCATCGACGGGAGCCGAATAGCCATTCTCGTCGCGTGTCTCGCGCCGGCCCGCCCCACGATCGGCGGGAGGTGCCCACTGCCCGTCACCCGACTGCCGTGGCTGCGGGGATTGGGGGCGGGGCGCGGGCGGACGCTGCTGCGGCTGCTGACGGTAGGGGTCCTGCGGCTCCGGGCGCGGCGGCACCGGCCGGACGGGGCGGGGCGCGCGGGAGTACGGGTCGTACTCGGGTTCGTCCCGGTACCGGCCCTCGCTCCCGTACTCTCCGGCGCCGGATCCGGAATCCGGATACCAGCCGCGCTCGTCGCCCATTACCTCAGGTCCTTCCAGCCGGGGTGAAGCCTGCGGTCTCCCACCCGGCATTCATCCTGTCGTCCCCTTTCAGGACGCCGCCGGATGAGCGACGGTTGCTACGGAACGCAACGTAGGACCTTGAGAAATCAATGAGAGAGCCGCCGGATCACAGTCCGGCGTAGCTGTGCTTGCCGGTAAGCAGCGTGTTAACGCCGAAGTAATTGAACATGACGCACGCGAAAGCAGCGAGTGCGATCCAGGCCGCGGCACGTCCCTTCCACCCGTGGGTGGCGCGGGCATGCAGATAAGCGGCGTAGATCACCCATACGATGAATGACCAGGTCTCCTTGGGGTCCCAGCCCCAGTAGCGGCCCCACGCCTTCTCGGCCCAGATCGCGCCGGCGATCACGGCGAAGGTCCACAGCGGGAAGATGAACGCGATCACCCGGTACGCGGTGCGGTCGAGCGCGCCAGACGACGGCACCCGCTCCAGCGCCCCGGACAGACGCGGCAGCTTGCCCTCCTCGGAGGCCGACTTGAGCAGGTACAAGACGGTCGCGACGGTCGCGACGCCGAACGCCCCGGTCGAGAGCACCGCCGCGGTCACGTGGATGTACAGCCAGTACGAGTGCAGCGCCGGGACCAGTTCCTCGGCGTCCGTGTAGAGCACCGTGTAGGCCAGGCCGAGGGTCAGCAGCACGATGAACGTCACCGGCAGGCCGAGCCAGCGCACCCGCCGCCGCGTGGCCAGCAGCACGACATAGGCGAAGGCCATGGCGAGAGCTGCCGCGCACGAGAACTCGTACATGTTCGCCCACGGCACGCGGTGGGCGGCCAGGCCGCGGAACAGCACCCCGGCGGCGTGCAGCGCGAAGCCGATGACCGTGGCCATGACGGCGAACCGGCCGATCGCCTCGGCTCGCAGCGAGGAGCCGGCGATCGTCGGCTCCTCCTGCTCGTCGGCGATGCGGGTGAGCACGGTCACGCCGGACGATCCGCCGCCCGCCGTCTCCAGGACCCGTTCGACGGCCGGGGCGGCGGCCTGGTGGCCGACCGCGGCGGCCTTGGCGCCGAGCCGGGAGCGCGAGCCGAAGGCCCACTCCGCACAGTAGGCGAAGAACGCCACGGCGTAGGCGACCAGCGCGAGCGCGATGAAGAGGTTGCTGTAGTGCGCGAAGGTCTCGTTGATGGTCACGCGGATGCTCCCGTGCGCGTGTCGGTGGTGCGCTGTGGTTGGTCGTCCAGGGATTCGTTAGGCACGGTGTCTTCATTCGGCACAGTGCCTAGGGCCGCCGCCAGTGCTTCTGCGGTCTCGGTGACTTCAGCGGTCGGGGTGGCGCCCTCGGTGCGCGCCAGGCCCGCGACTTCGACGAGCCGGATGCCGTCCTCCTGCTCGGTGACCCGGACCCAGATGCGGCGGCGCCGGATGCCGAGCGAGCCGAGCAGCCCGGCGACGGCGGCCGCGGCGGACCCGAGCGCGATCGGCTGGCCGGGGTCGTACGCGATGTTGAACTGCGCCCACTGCCGCACGCCGTCGAAGGTGATCGAGCCGAGTCCGTTCGGCAGGGTGTCGGTCTCGCCGACGGTCATCGCCAGCGCGTTGCCCGCCGAGGCGTTGGTCTTGCTCTTGACGTCGAGCCTGGTCATCTTGCCGGTGTCGAGGGTGTAGACGCTCTGCGACTCGCCCCCGTTCATGTTCAGGTCGCCGGCGTACGGGATGAGCAGGAGCATCGGGTTGCCCGCCGCCGGGAACGCCGAGTATGGCATCCCGATGCCGCTCAGCTCGGCGGTCGGCAGGAAGTAGCCCTGGAAGCCGAGGCCCTTGGGGCTGGCGTCCGGGACCTTGATCGCGCCGCTCGAGGTGAACATCGAGTCCATGCCGAGGAAGTTCGTCGGACCGTCGTACACGACCCGGCCGGTGCCGTCCCGGACGGTGACGACGGGGGCGTAGCCGTGGCCCTCCAGGAAGACGTTCGTGCCGTTGACCGTGATCGGCTGGTTGACCTGCACGTCGACGTTCGTCTCCGGGCTGGTCGGGGTCGCCCGGTAGGTGGCGTAGGCGTCGAAGGTGCGCGGCTGCCCGAACTGGTCGTGCGAGGTCTCGTAGCTGGCGGTGAACTTGTTCAGCTGGATGCAGAACGGCGGCAGGTCCGACGCCGTCACCGCCTGACCCATCGTCAGCGTGTCGTAGCTGGCCACCGTGTCGCAGAAACCGGTGCCCTCGGTGACCAGCCGCGCGCCTTTGAAACCGAAGAAGTGGCCGATCGCGACGGCGGCCAGGATGCCGAGCAGGGCGAGATGGAAGATGAGGTTGCCGGTCTCGCGCAGGTAGCCCTTCTCGGCCGAGACCCACGCGCCGGACGCCGCGCCTGAAGCGTCGGCGGAGGCGGCGGTGCGGAACCGGCGCCCCTTGAGCCGCTTGCGGGCGGCTTCCAGAGTCTCGTCGGCGGGCGCGGCCGTGCGGAACGAGGCGTGCACCGGCAGGCGCCTGAGGTTGCGCGGGGCGGCTGGCGGGGCCGCGCGCATGGCCTTGAAGTGCGCGAACGAGCGCGGCAGGATGCAGCCGACCAGCGAGACGAACAGCAGGCAGTAGATCGCGCCGAACCACACCGACTCGAAGACGTCGAACAGTTGCAGCTTGTCCAGGATCGGCGCCCAGCTCTTGTGCGCCTGGTAGAACTGCAGGACCTTGGTCGGGTCGATCTCCCGCTGCGGCAGCAGGGAGCCGGGGATCGCGGCGACGGACAGCAGGAACAGCAGCGTCAGCGCGATCCGCATCGAGGTCAGCTGCCGCCACATCCAGCGCAGCAGCCCCGCGCCGCCCAGCCGCGGCACCGCGACCGCGTCGTCGGCGGCCTGGGCAGGAGCGGTGGAGAAGCGCTCGGTCCCGTCGTTGTCGTTCAGCGGTTCGGTCACGTCTCGTCAGGTCCCATCGTCACAGCGCACATCTCGGCCGCCCCCGTCATCACAGCGGGAGGCTGAAGCCGCCGAACCACACCTGCAGCAGGCGGATCAGGTGGTCCCAGACGCCGCTGACCATCGCGGCCCCCACGACGACGAGCATCCCGCCGCCGATCCGGGTGACCGCACCATAGTGCCGCTTGATCCAGCCGAAGGCCGTCATCGCCCGGCGGAACGCGACGGCGGTCAGGATGAACGGGAGGCCGAGCCCGAGACAGTAGACCGCCGAGAGGAACGCGCCGCGGCCCGCGGAGGATTGGGTGATCGCCAGGCTCTGCACCGCGGTCAGGGTCGGGCCGAGGCACGGGGTCCAGCCGATGCCGAAGACCACACCCAGCAGCGGCGCGCCGACCAAACCGACCGTCGGGCGGTAGCGGATACGCGCGTCACGCTGCAGGAAGCCGCCCCAGCGCTCGGGGAACACCCCCGCGAAGAACAGCCCCATGAGGATCATCAGACTGCCGAAGACCTGCTCCAGCAGTTTCTGATGCACCAGCAGGTGGACGCCGGCTTCGCCGAAAGCCGCGCCCATCGAGACGAACACAGCGGTGAAGCCGAGCACGAAGAGCGCGGCCCCGAGCACCGTGCGCCACCGCTTCAGCCGTCGGGCCTTCACGGCCTCGGCGTTCTGCGCGGCTTGAGCGTCAGTCGCGTCAGCGCCGGACATCCCGGTGACGTAGGAGAGGTAGCCGGGCACGAGCGGCAGCACACACGGCGAGGCGAACGACACCGCGCCGGCGGCTAGCGCTACCGGCGCCGCCAGCAGCAGCGATCCGCCGTCGATCACCGACGCGACTGAGGACACTCGGCTTCAGCCCTTACTCAGCACGGTGTCGAGCTGCTGGGCGAGCTGAGGCTCCGTCACCGGGCCGAGGACGCGCACCGCCACCTTGCCGCTACGGTCGACGATCACGCTCGAGGGGATGTCGGCGGGCGGAAGCATCGCCTTGAACTGGAGCAGCAGCGTCTCGTCCGGGTCCTGGAGCGAGGGGTACGTCACGTTCATCGTGTGGTCGAACGCCAGCGCGGCCGCGTTGATGTCGCGAGTGTTGATGCCGAGGAAGCGCACACCCTGGGCCTGGTACTTCTGGTACGTCTCCTCGAGGGCTGGGGTCTCCTCGCGGCAGGGTCCGCACCAGGAGCCCCAGACGTTGACCACGACGACGTCGCCCTTGTACTGGCCGAGCGAGAGCTTCTGGCCGTCGAGCGTGGTCCCGGACAGCACGGGCGCGGCGACCCGCTGCGACACCGCGATCGCGGTGACGCCGACGCCGTCAGACACGTACCCCGTGTTCCCGGCACCGCCAGAGGTGCCGTTGGAGCAGCCCGCGAGGAGCGCCGCGCCGACGAGCGCGACGACTGCCGTCGCGGTGCGGGCGGGGGGACGTACGACCATGCGAAGAGTTTCCCATGCCCGATTTCGCACCAAGCGCGAGGGGCGCGGTTCTTCAGGAAAGACGTCGACAAGCCGTGATGAAAGCGGCATCCCGGCCGGTGTGCCTTAACACCGCGTCCGCTGGGCGGCTGCGCTCAGGCGCCCGCGACGAACTTCTTCGTCGTCTTCGCGGGCAGCAGGTCCTTCGCCGGCTCCCGGTACTCGACGCCGACCAGCTGCGACCCCACGTACACGAACGAGGTCACCGAGGCCAGCGAGCACTCACGCTTGCGCGGGTCGTGCCAGAGCCTGCGGTGCTCCGCCGCCAGCCGCGTGACCCAGATCGGCAGCTGGTGGCTGACGCAGACCGCCTCGTGACCAGCGGCCAGGTCGCGCGCCGCCTCCACTGCCTGCCGGACCCGCGCCACCTGCTCGATGTACGGCTCGCCCCACGACGGCTTGAACGGGTTGTACAGCTTCGGCCACACACCCGGACGCTTAAGCACCCCGTCCCCAACGCTGAACCGCTTGCCCTCGAACACGTTCGACGCCTCGATCAACCGGCCATCGACGCGCACCTCGAGCCCGAGCTTCTCCGCGATCGGAGCGGCGGTCTCCTGGGCGCGGTCCAGCGGCGACGCGACCACGGCGACGACGTCCCGGTCAGCGAAGAACTCGGCACCGCGCTCGGCCATCTTCCGGCCCAGCTCGGAGAGGTGGAAGCCGGGCATCCGGCCGTACAGCACGCCCTCCGGGTTGTAGACCTCGCCGTGGCGCATGAGGTGGACCGTCGTCTTGGCACCAGGATCGATCTGCGTCATGCCCGGCATCCTAAGGGAGCAGGGGGAACACCGGGTTGTGCGCTCAAGTCTGGGGCTGCGCTGTAACCGATTAGGCAGCTTTGATGAGGTGGCAGCGGCCACGCGGTACCTGACTCGGTGGCCGCCGCCGCACAGTGCCTGACTAGACAGCAGCCGCCGCACAGCGTCTGACTAGACGGCTGCCGCCGCCCTGGCCGCCGCGGGAAGCGCCGCCGCGATCCGGTCCACCGCCGCGGCGTCGTGCGCGTCCGAGACGAACCAGGCCTCGAACGCGCTCGGCGGCAGGTACACCCCCTGCGCGAGCATCGCGTGGAAAAAGGCCTTGAACTGCGCGGTGTTCTGCCGCTTCGCCGCGTCGTAGTCGTTCACCGGCGCAGGGGTGAAGAAGACCGAGAACATGGTGCCCGCGAACTGCACTTGGTGCGCGACGCCCGCCTTGGCCAGCGCCTCCGACGCGAGCGCGGCCACGGTGCGCGCCGTCTCGTCCAAGCGTTCGTACAGGTCAGACGTGCACAGCCGCAGCGTCGCCAAACCCGCCGCGGTCGCCACCGGGTTCCCCGACAGCGTCCCCGCCTGATACACCGGCCCGGCCGGAGCGAGCTGGGCCATGACGTCGGCCCGGCCGCCGAATGCCGCCGCAGGGAAGCCACCGCCCATCACCTTGCCGAAGGTCATCAGGTCCGGCACCACGCTGTCGATCCCGAACCAGCCGGTGCGCGAGGCGCGGAACCCGGTCATCACCTCGTCCGAGATGTAGAGCGCGCCGTTGACGTGACAGAGGTCACGCACCGCCTCGTTGAAACCGGGCTGTGGCGGCACGACACCCATGTTGCCGGCGGCTGCCTCCGTGATGACGCACGCGATCGCGTCGCCGTGCTCGGCGAAGGCGGCCCGGACGGCGTCGAGGTCGTTGTAGCGCAGCACGATCGTGTCGCCGGTCTGAGTCCCCGTCACGCCCGGGGTGTCCGGCAGCGCGAGCGTCGCCACGCCCGAGCCCGCCGCCGCGAGCAGCGCGTCCACGTGGCCGTGGTAGCAGCCGGCGAACTTGACCACCTTCGACCGGCCGGTGAATCCGCGGGCCAGACGGATCGCCGACATCGTCGCCTCGGTGCCTGAGGAGACCAGCCGTACTTGGTCGACCGGCGCGATGCGCGCGACGATCTCCTCCGCGAGCGCGACCTCGCCCTCGGTCGGAGTCCCGAAAGACGTGCCGTGCGCGAGCGCCGCCGACGCCGCCTCAAGCACCGCCGGATGCGCGTGTCCGAGGATCATCGGACCCCAGGAACAGACCAGGTCCACGTATTCGCGCCCGTCCGCGTCGGTGAGGTAGGCGCCCTTCGCCGACGCCATGAACCGGGGCGTGCCGCCGACCCCGCGGAAGGCGCGGACCGGCGAGTTCACTCCGCCCGGCGTCACCTGCTGCGCGCGGTCGAAGAGCTTCTGGGACTCGGGGGCGTCATAGTCGTACGTCACCGGACCATGTTCGCACCGCGCCGTGTGCAACCCGGCGGCGGCCCGCGCGCTCTTGACCGGTTATGACAGACCATCCACCCGGGGAGGACGGCTCGTGGCGAGCGGCGAAGGCGGCTTCGAGGACTACGCGCGGGCGCGACAGCACCACCTCTACCGCACCGCCTATCTGCTCTGCGGCGAGCGCGACCAGGCGCAGGACCTTGTCCAGACCATGCTCGCCAACCTCCTGCGCTCGTGGCGGAAGGTCAGCCGGGCGGAGAACCCGGACGCCTATGCGAAGACGGCGCTGGTACGGGCGTTCCTGAGCGAGCAGCGCAAGCATCGGCGCGAGTCCGAAGCGCACCAGTTGGCTGCCGAACGCGGCACGCCCGGTCCCGAGGACAGGACCGAGTTGCGCATGGTCGTCCTCGAAGCGTTGCGCGGATTGCCACTGAGACGGAGCAACCATCACCCTGTACTCGCCCTCGGACCTGCACGACCTCTTCGACGCCGCGACCGCGGACCTGCCCCGCTGCCCGACCTGGTCCCCGGCGCCCGCCGGCTCGCGCACCGCAGGCAGTTGGCCGAGCGCTCCTTCGCCGGCGTGCTGGCTACGGCCCTGGCCATCGGCGCCGGGACGCTCACCCTCGCATCGTCGTGGAATGCGGACGGGGTCGGAACCCCGTACGGGCAGAGCGAATTCAAGGCGCAGGCGGCCGCGCTCCTCACCCAGATCTGGCCGACCCGGGGCGTGCAGATCAGACCGGCCGCGCAGAGCCAGGCGAGCGAAGGCGCGCTCAGTGTGCTGCCAATGCCCGAGTTGGAATTCGAACTCGTCGCGCCGGACGGGAAGACCTATCCGCTCAGCATCTACCTGGAGAAAGACCTCCCGGACCCTTCGGTGACGCCCCAATGCGCCACCGCCGGCTGCGACAGCGAAGAGTCCGGCTCAATGGCCGATCTCAGTCAGGGCGGCACCCTGCGGACGGTCACGATGGCGCGTCTGACCTACCACCGCGAGTTCGTGTGGATGGACATGGCGATCACGGGCGCTCCGCTCGCACTCGTCGGCGACCCCGAGCTAAAAGCACTGCTCGCCAACCCGAAGCTGGTGGAGGTGATCTCGCTGGCCCTGGCGGAAGGCGTCGTGCAGACCGTTCCGCCGATGACCGCCACACCCTCCCTGGACCCGGCGACCAACCTCCCGGTGGCGCCGTCGACCCCTTTGCTGTTGGTGCCGCCATCCGCGACTCCGTCCAACTGACGGCCGCCGACGGGCCGTCAGCCCTCCGCGTGGAACTGGTTCTGTGCCTTCTCCAGCGGCTCGGTCAGCAGCGCCTCGACGGCGTCCGCGGCGCGGTCTACGTGGAAGGGCAGTTCCTTGGCTTCGGTGGAGGAGAACGCCTTGAGTACGAAGTCTGCCGGGTCCTGACGGCCGGGCGGACGGCCGATGCCGAATCTGACCCGCAGGTACTCCTGGGTGCCGAGCGACTTCGTGATCGACTTCAGCCCGTTGTGCCCGTTGTCCCCGCCGCCGCGCTTGAGCCGCAGCGCGCCGAACGGCAGGTCCAGCTCGTCGTGCACGACCATGATGCGTTCGACGGGGACCTTGAAGAAACCGCTGATGGCCGCAGTCGGGCCGCCGGAGAGGTTCATGTACGACTTCGGCTTCGCGAGCACGACCCGGGTGCCGGCGATCCGCCCCTCGACCACGTCCGCCTGGCCGCGGTGGGCCTTGAACCGTCCGCCCATCCGCTCCGCCAACAGGTCGGCCACCATGAACCCGGCGTTGTGCCGGGTCGCCGCGTAGCCGGGCCCGGGATTGCCGAGGCCGACCACCAGCCAGGGGGCGTTGTCCGCGGCCATCGTCCGATTTCCCTTCAAGCCAAGGTGCCGCGCCGTGTTTGATTGCTAGCCGTGTTTGCTTGCTATGAGCGGGCAGCTGGGGCGGCGGCGAAAGATCGAGTGGCGGGGAGAAACGCCTTCCCCGCCACTCGATCTACAGCCGCCATGAAGCCCCGGCTGCCCGCGAAGCGCTGTCTCGCAGCTCAGTCCTCGGCGGGAGCCTCTGCGGCGGGCTCGGCCTCGGGCGCCGCGGTCTCGCCGGCCATGTCCTCGGCGGTCGGCGACGCGAGGACGTGCAGCACGACGTGCTCCGGGTCGATAGCCAGCGTGATGCCGTTCGGCAGCTCGACGTCCTTGGCCAGGATCTGCGTGCCGACCTGCAGGCCGGCGATCGAGACCTCGATCGCGCCGGGAATGTGCGTCGCCTCGGCCTCGACCGGCAGCGAGTTGAGGGTGTGCTCAAGCAGGCCGCCCGGGGCGATCTCGCCGACGGTGGCGATCGGGACCTCGACGGTCACCTTCTCGCCGCGGCGGACCAGCAGGAGGTCGACGTGCTCGATGGTGCGCCGGACCGGGTCCTTCTGCACCGCCTTGGGCAGGGCCAGCTGGCTCTTGCCGGCGATGTCCAGGTTCAGCAGGACGTTCGGGGTCTTCAGGGCCATGAACAGGTCGTGCTCGGGCAGCGCCAGGTGCACGCTCTCCTGCTTGTGGCCGTAGAGCACGGCGGGGATCTTGCCGCTGCGGCGCAACTGCCGCGCGGCGCCCTTGCCGAACTTGTCGCGCAGCTCGGCGCTGAGTCGGATCTCTGCCACGGGTTCCTCCTGTCGGTGTCGGTCGGCCTGGGCGATCGGCTTATCTCGACACCGCGGCGGGGATCCCGCCGGACACCTCGATCAGCTCGTCGATCACGGAGCCGGTCCGCATTTGCCGGACCGCTCCCTCGCCGGGCACTTCGGGCAGTCTACCAGCGGTTACTCGTCGCCCTCGAACATGGAGGTCACCGAGCCGTCCTCGAAGACCTCGAAGATGGCGCGGGCCACGATCGGGGCCACCGACAGCACGGTGAGCTTGTCGAACTGCCGCTCGGGCGGCAGCGGCAGGGTGTCGGTGACGATGACCTGGCTCACCCGGGAGTTCTTCAGGCGGTCCACCGCGGGACCGGAGAAGACCGCGTGGGTGGCGACTATGACGACCTCGGCCGCCCCGTTCTCGAACAGCGCGTCGGCCGCGGCGCAGATCGTGCCCGCCGTGTCGATCATGTCGTCGACCAGCACGCAGATACGGCCCTTGATGTCGCCGACGATCTCGTGCACCGAGACCTGGTTCGCGACGTTGATGTCGCGGCGCTTGTGCACGATCGCTATCGGCGCGCCGAGCTTGTCGCTCCACTTGTCGGCGACCTTCACCCGGCCGGCGTCCGGGGAGACGATCGTCAGCCGCGAGGTGTCGATGTTCTCCCGGATGTGGTTGATCAGCAGCGGCATCGCCCAGAGGTGGTCCACCGGGCCGTCGAAGTAGCCCTGGATCTGGTCGGTGTGCAGATCGATCGCCATCAACCGGTCAGCTCCGGCCCGCTTGAACAGGTCGGCCATCAGCCGCGCGGAGATCGGCTCGCGGCCGCGGTGCTTCTTGTCCTGCCGGGCGTAGCCGTAGAACGGGGTGATCACGGTGATCCGCTTGGCGGAGGCGCGTTTGAGCGCGTCGATCATGATCAGCTGTTCCATGATCCACTGGTTGATCGGCGCGGTATGGCTCTGCAGCACGAAGGCGTCGCAGCCACGGACCGACTCGAGGAACCGCACCATGATCTCGCCGTTGGCGAAGTCGTACAACTTGGCTGGCGCGACCTCGATCTCCATGCAATCGGCAACCTCGGCGGCCAGCTCGGGGAAGGCCCGCCCGCCGAACAACATCAGCTTCTTCTGGCTCGGCGCCGTCATGCCGCTCACCTGCTACAGCTCTCCCTCAGACCCGGACTTGGACCAATTCAATTATTCCGAACGGGCGCGTTTCGCTGCCTCCGCCGACCGCGACTCCGGCCGGTTGCGGAGGACCCACCCGTCGGAGTTGTGCTGCCGGCCCCTGGCCACCCCCAGGTCGCCGGCCGGGACATTCTCGGCGATCGCGGATCCGGCCGCGGTGTAGGCGCCGTCACCGATCTCGACCGGCGCGACGAGCACCGTATTGCTGCCGACGAATACATTCTCACC
>NZ_DASZGI010000224.1:0-10126 GCF_035938995.1 Actinocrinis sp. | reverse complement strand
GCTAGGCGAGGCCGATCTGCTGCCGCTGCGCAGCGGCGTCCCAGAAGGCGGAGATGACGATGAGCTGGTCGCCGTCCCACTTGGTGGTCTGGCCGAACTCGACGTCGAACGCCTTTCCGGTCGCAGGGATCACGGTGCCGTCGGGCATGGTCATCTGCCCGGTGAAGGTTCCGGTGGCGTGAGTGACCACGGTGATCCAGTCACCGCTGCCGAACTGAATCGGATACGGGTCGCTGTACACATGCATGTCGGGGAAGATGCGCAGCATCTGGTGCATCGCTGTGGCGTGCGCTTCGCGTCCGTAGACGGGTTCTGCGAGCCCGGTGATGTACGCGACCATGTCGGGGTGGTGGACCGTGTCCACCACGGCGAAGTCGCGGGCGTTGAACGCGTCGTCCCCCTTCTTCATCAGCGCGAGCAGGTGCGCAGTTCGGCTGGTGCCGTGGGTGGTTGTCATAGGAACTCCTTTGTCGGTGGCCGGCGGCGCAGGGCCGCTCGGGCCTGTCGCCACAACCTGCATATTTGAGTCAACTCTAATTTTTGTGTCAAGTCAAGTTTTGCTATGCTGGGCACATGACTGACTCCGGCTTGCGCGAGCGCAAGAAGGCCCGCATGCGCCAGGCCATCGCCGACGCTGCCGCGCGGCTGTTCGCCGAGCGCGGGTTTGAGCAGGTCGCGGTCAGCGACGTGGCGCGTGAGGCCGAGGTCTCCGAGCAGACCGTCTACAACTACTTCCCGACCAAAGAACAGCTGGTGACTGATCGTGATCAGCTGGTCCAGGATGAGCTGGTCCAGCTGATCCGGGCGCGAGCAGCCGGGACCAGCCCGGCCGCAGCGATCCGCGATTTCGTGCTCGACACCGTGGAGGCAATCCGCCGTATCCCCGCCGAACAGTGGCGCGGCGAGCTCGGCTTCCTGGCCGCCATCAGTCCGACCGTCCACCGGCTCGCTCTGGAGATGTCAGACCGCCAGGCCAACGCCCTGGCCACCGCTATCGCCGAGACGGCGGCGGTTGCGCCTGAGATCGCAAAGCTGCGGGGAATCGCACTCGCCGGCGTCTTCCAGATCATCATCACCGAAGCCGGACGCCGTACCCGGGAAGGCCAAAGCCAGAACCAGATCGCCGACGAGCTGCGGCCGGCCATCGAAGCGGTGCTCGACGACCTCGACCGCTGGCTTACCTCGGCAACGGGTTAGGCCTCGGCGCGGACGATCTCGGCGGCGTCGGTCAGTGGCGCGGCAAGGGCGGAGTCGAGCCCTGGAATATCACAATTGTTCACCGCTTCGTTGCGATACAGAGGCGGGCTGGCGGCCCCCGTCCGGGCGCGGTGTGCCAGGCATTCACCGTGGCGCTGTCCCGCTCCTTCATCGCGTCAGGTCGATGTCTGTGAACCTGGAGGCGGCGCGAGCTCAGGGTTGCCTATCGGGCGGTGTTGGATTGAAGTTGGTCGCGGTTGTCCGGCGCGGCGCTGGGGGAGTGGCGCGGACTGCCTGCCGCGAGCCGTGTCAGCAGTGTCGGGGTGAGGCGTCGGTAGGCGGCCGGGTTGATCGGACCGAGCCAATGCACTGCGCGCACCAGTGGGCTGATGTTGAGTCCGAGGTCGTCGAGGACTTCGTCGACGTTGTGCATCGAGAAAGGGATGATCTTCGTGCCGCGGCAGTGGTGGGTGCTCGTGGCTTCGTCCATGAAGGCCAGTTGATCGACGACCGCGCGGCGCATGGCTTCCGTGTCGGGCAGCGGCACGGCGCCGGCGAGGTCGGCGGCGATCCACAGAGCGGCGATCTCGGCGTTGAGCGGGCTGAAGAAGGAGGAGTTGTAGCCGTTGAAGTACAGTCCCGGAACGTCCACGGGCAGGATCTGGCGGTAGAGCAGGAAGTTGCCGCGCTCGTCCAGCAGTTGCTTCTGCACGTTGTCGGGCAGGAAAGGGACACCCTGGGAGAAGCCGGTGGCGCACACGATCTGGTCCGCTTGAAGCAGGGTGCCGTCGCTGAGCTGCGCGAAAGGCCTGCCGCCCGCGACGAGTAGCCGCGCGATGGTGCGGTCCCGGTGCACTGTGATGCTGCCCGAGGCGACGCCCTCGAAGAAGCCCTCGGTCGCGAGCCCGATGGCGCCGCGCACGATGTCCTCCATCTGTCCCGCGGGCACGAGGTCGAGCTTCCCCAGGCCGAATTGGCGCACCGACACTGTGCCGATGGAGTTGATCATCTGTTGGCGCAGGCGGTTTCCGCGACCGTGCAGGAACTTCTCGAATCCCCTCAGGCGCCGGTAGCGGAACAGTGCCTCGCCGAGCCGCGTGAGCAGCAGCATCTTGAAGTTCAGTAGGCCGCCGACCTTCCGTGGGACCTTCCACAGCAGTTGGCGGGCGATCACGTCGGTGCTCGCGGCGACCCGGCTGATCGGCACGGTGACATCGCAGGCTGATTTGCCGTACCCGACGACGAGGACATGCTTGCCGCGGGCCTGCTCGGCGTCGTGGAACTCGGTGCCTGCGCACAGCCGGCCGCCGGCCGCGGCAAACTGTGCCAGGCCGTGGTAGGAGGGAATGGTGGGTTCGCAGAACACGCCGTTGGCCACGACAAGCCGATCGTAAGTGTCCGTGGATACTGTGTCCGCCGCGTCGCGGGTCTTGACTGTCCAGGTGCCGTCGCCGGTCGGTCGGGCCGCGGTCACCTCGGTGCTCAGGCGCAGCATCGGATCAAGGCCGAAGTGGGTGGCGTAGGCGGCGAGATACTCCTGGATCTGGGCGCCGGTCGGCCATTCGGGGTAGTGCTTCGGCATCGGGAAGTCGGAGAGCGAGTACTGCGCCTTCGGGCTCTGGGTCGTCAGACCCGGATAGCGCCGCGTCCGGCTCCACACGCCGCCCACGTCGGGCGCCTTCTCGAAGATCCGCACCTCGTGCCCGGCCTGCGTGAGCACTTTCGCGGTGACAAGGCCGGCGACTCCCGCGCCGATGATCGCGATTCTCATGGTCAGTGGACCTCGGGCGGCAGCTGAAGCTCGATGCCGAACTCGGCCATGATCTTCTTGATCATCCCGATATCCTTCGGGCCGGGCGGCATGTCCGCGAGCGCCTGGTAGTAGCGCTCCAGGCCAGCCGGTGAGACGACGGAGATGACGCGCGACTCCTCGCTGTACGGGTTCCGGAAGGCGTGTACCACGTCGCGGGGCAGATAGAGGTAGTCCCCGTGCCCCAGGACGAAGTCCTCGCCGCCGAGGCGGACATCGAGCCGTCCGGCCAGGCAGATGAAGGACTCGTCCTCGCGGGTGTGGATGTGCGGCGGCGGCCCGTCGGTCTGCGGCGGGATCGTGTACTCGAACAGCGAGTACGCGTCGCGGGTCGACGCGCCGTCGGTCTTCATCGTGATGCCCAGCCCAATCGCCGCGATCTTATGCCCCTCGCGGGAGGGCAGCAGATAGCCGCCGCCTAGAGTCACCGTCGTCTCCTTAGGTCGCCGCACCGGCCAACGCCGGTGCGCCAGGCTGCCAGCGTCGGAGCAGCCCACTGGATTCGCAATCGCGAGTCCCACTGACTGGGACGGGCTTGGTTCAGCGTCGGGTGGAGTAGGCCCTGGACGCCGCCGCGGCGGCCATGCGTACGGCGGGGCCGATCCGGTCCGCTCGCACCAGGGCGGTGGGCCCGGTGACGGACAGCGCCGCGACGACCTCCCCGAGCGGGGCGAAGATCGGAGCGGCCACGCAGCTGACGCCGATGTTGCCCTCCTCGCGGTCCACCGCCCAGCCGCGGGCGGGCACCGCGGTCAGCTCGCGGATCACGGCCGCCCTGGTGGTCAGTGTGCGCGGGGTGCGCGCAGGCATGCCCGCGCCGAGCACGGCGTCGATGGACGCGGTGTCGCTGTAGGCGAGGATCGCCCGGCCGAGCGCCGAGCAGTATGCCGGGATGATGCCGCCGACCTGCGAGAGCATCGGCATCGAACGATGGCCGGTGATCTTCTCGACGACCAGGATCTGCGCCCCGTCCAGGACGCCGAGCTGCACCGTGGTCTTGGTCGCGCTGTGCAGGTCCTGCAGGTAGGGCAGCACTGCCTCGCGTAGCTCCAGCCGGATCGGCGCGAGGCTCGAGATCTCGAACAGCCGGTTGCCGATCCGATAGCGGTCCTGGGGCTTGTCGAGCCAGCCGAGCCGGATCATCCGGTCCGCGGTGCGGTGCGTGGTCGAGCGCGGCAGGCCGCAGCGGGCGACCAGCGCGGAGAGGGTCAGCTCGCGATGCTCGGCGTCGAAGGCGCCGAGAATCGCCGCGGCGCGGTCGAGGCCGGCCGCCACTTCGGCCCCACCGTCCCGCTCAGTGGGACTCATCGTTGGTTCCGCGGGCTCACACAGGTCAGGCTAAACCCGTCGCGCCCGGCGACCCAGGATTCACGCTCAGGAGGCCGCCATCACTACACGAACCGCGCTCGTCGGTGGCGGCGCCACCGGCATCGGCTACGCGATCGCCGAGCGCCTGGCGCAGTCGGGCCACCGGGTAGTCATCACCGGGCGGCGCGCCGACGCCCTCGAGGCCGCGGTGGTACGGCTCGGCCACCGGAGCGGCGGCGCCCACGCCCTGGTGAACGACATGGCTGATCCGAAGGCGGCTGCGGCGGCCTTGGACGAGGTCGAGAACTGTTACGGCGGGCTCGACCTGCTGGTGCTCAACGCCGGCGGGCCGCCGCCCGGTCGCATCCTCGACGTCGCGGACCAGCAGTGGCGGGACGCATTCGAGCTGCTGGTGGTCGGCCCGCTGCGGCTGGCGCGCCTCGCACTGCCGCGCATGGCCGAACGCGGGTTCGGACGAGTCGTTTTCGTAACCTCCACCGCGGTTCGCCAGCCCCAGCCCGACCTGGCCACCTCCGTGGTCCTTCGGTCCGCGGTCACCGCTGCGGCCAAGCTGCTCTCCCGCGAGTTCGCGGCCGAGGGCGTCACCGTCAACTGCGTGGCGCCCGGCGCCACCGCGACCGAGAGGCGCACCCAGATCCTGGCGAACCGGGCGCGAGCCACGGGCGCCGGCTATGACGAGCTCGACGCCCAAGACCTGGAAGCCATCCCGGCCGGGCGGGCCGCGCGCCCAGGGGAGATCGCGGCGGCCGTGGCCTTTCTGACGTCCGCGGACGCGGGCTACATCAACGGGACCGTGCTGACGGTCGACGGCGGAAGGACGGAGACCATCTGATGGCCGAGTCAGGATCCAGATTCACCATGGCCGACTTCCTCGGCACGATCGGCGACACCGTGCGGCCGGGCACCGCGCGGCCCGTCGTCGTGCGTGCCGCGCAGCTCCAGACGCTGCCGGCCGGCCAGGTGCACAACCCGACCACCCTGTCGATCGCGGGGCTGCTGCCGACCACCACCTTCGAGCTGTTCCGCCAGACCATCCCGCCGAGCCTGAGCTCGGACATGCAGCGGCACCACCACGAGACGGTCCACTTCGTCATCGGCGGCCACGGCCACAGCGAGATCGAGGACGACACCGAGCCATGGTCGGCCGGCGACTTCATCTACACCCCGCCCTGGACCTGGCACCGGCACTACAACGACTCCGACACCTACCCGGTCGAGTTCCTGACCATCGAGAACTCCCGGCTGCTGAACCTGCTCGGCGTCGGACGGCGGCAGAGCGCCGGCCTGGCCACGCTCGCCGAGGCCCGCGCCCGATTCAAGGAGAACCCGGAATGAACCCGCTGCCCGCGCACGTCAGCATCTGGGGCGAACTGGCCGACGTCGAACACGAACTGCGCCACGTCGACGTCGCCGGAGTGCGCACACGGGTCCTGCGCGCCGGATCCGGCCCCGACCTGATCCTGCTGCACGGCACCGGCGGACACCTCGAGGCCTACGCCCGCGACATCGCCGGCCTCGCCGCCGACTTCCGCGTCACCGCCTACGACATGGTCGGCCACGGCTGGTCCGACCTGCCGGACCGGCCTTACACGATCGACGTACTGTCGGATCACCTGCTCGGCCTGATGGACGCCCTGGGGATCGACACGGCGCATCTGTCGGGCGAGTCGCTCGGGGGATGGGTGACCGCGTGGACCGCGGCGCACCACCCCGACCGCGTCGCACGACTCGTGCTCAACACCCCCGGCAACATCGCCAACAAGCCGGAGGTGATGGTCCGCATGCGGGACAGCACCCTGGCCGCCGTGCGGGACCCCAGCGATGCGACGGTCCGCAGACGTGTGGAGTTCCTGTTCCACGACACCCGGATGGTCACCGACGAACTGGTCAACCTGCGCCGCGCCGTCTACAGCCGTCCCGGCTTCCTGCGCGCGATCACCAATACGCTCGTCCTACAGGATCCCGACGTGCGCAAGGACTACGCCTGGAATCCGGCCTGGGTCGGCGACATCACCGCGCCCACGCTGCTGCTGTGGACCGACCACGACCCGACCGGCGGGCTCGACGAGGCCGAGATGCTGCTGGACTGGCTGCCCGACGCCCGCCTGCACGTGATCAAGGACGCGGGTCACTGGCCGCAGTGGGAGAAACCACAGGAGTTCCTGCGCGCCCACCGCGACTTCCTCCTGCTCGGCAAGGATCCGGCATGAGCGAGATCGTCGGCCTGGTCGCCATGTCCCACTCCCCGTTCGCCACCCTCCTGCCACCGCCCACCCCCGAACACCCCGGCGGCCGCTTCCTCGCCGACGCCGACCGGGTGGCCCGGACGGTGGCCCGGCTCGCCCCCGACGCGGTCGTGGTCATCGGTCCCGACCACTTCCACGCGAACTTCTACGACGCGATGCCGCCGTTCCTCCTCGGCGTCGAGCAGGTGGCCGGCTTCGGCGACTTCGGCAGCAGATCCGGGCCGCTGCCGGTGGCCGCCCGACTGGCCTGGTCCGTGCACCACGGGCTCACCCGCGCCGAGTTCGACGTGTCCCTGTCCTATTCGCTCACCGTGGACCACGGGGTGGTACAGAGCTATGAGATGGCCTGTGGCGGCGCCGCCCTGCCGCTGGTGCCGCTCGTCGTGAACACCGCCGCCCCGCCGCTGCCGAGCATGCGCCGTTGCGTCCGATTCGGCCGGGCACTGGGCGAGTCGATCCGCGGCAGCGGTTTTCCCGGCCGGGTCCTGATCATCGCCAGCGGCGGGCTCTCGCACTGGCTGCCCTCCAACGATCCACGCGATCCCGCGATGGCCGCGGAGCGCCGACACGCCGTGATCCACGGGCGCCAGGATCCCCGGGCCTTCGCCGCCGCGCGCGAACCCCGGGTCCGCGCGATGGGCGGCGATCCGAATGCCCACGTGAACGCCATTTGGGACCGCTGGTTCCTGAAGCAGCTGACCGTCGGCGACCCCGCCCCGATCGCCGCTCTGGGCGACGACGGCCTGGAAGAGCAGGCGGGTAGCGGCGGCCACGAGATCCGCACCTGGCTGATCGGTCACGCCGCCGCGGCCGCGCCGCTGGTCTGGACCGCCTACGAGCCGGTCCCCGAGTGGATCACCGGCATGGGTCTCGGCGCGACCTTCGAGGTGGACTGACGTGCCGACCCGCAGCGCCCCCCTCACTGTCGCCGCCGCCCGGGCCTTGGACCGGCTCACAACCGCCCGCGCCACGGCCCAACCCTGCGCCCCGGTACGGGACCTGCTGCCCCCGGCAGACATCGGCGCCGCATACGCCGTCCAGTCTGCCTGGGTCTCCCGGCAGATCGAGGCCGGGGCCCGGGTCGCGGGGCACAAGATCGGACTGACCAACCCGGCCGTCCAGGCTCAACTCGGCGTCGACCGGCCTGACTTCGGAACCCTGCTGGACACCATGGCCTGCCCCGCGGACGAGCCCATCGACATCACCCGCACCCTCCAACCCAAGATCGAGGCCGAGATCGCGTTCATCCTTGCCAGCGACCTGGACGCCGCCGAGATCGGCCCGGCCGATGTCGCCGCCGCCACCGCGTATGTCGTCGCCGCGCTGGAGATCGTGGACAGCCGTATCGCCGACTGGGACATCGACATCGTCGACACCATCGCGGACAACGCCTCCTCAGGGCTGTTCGTCCTCGCGGACCGGCACCGCGAACTGGGCAGCATGGACCTTCGCGCGTGCACCATGACACTGCGTCGCGGCGAAGAAGTGGTGTCGACCGGATCGGGCGCGGCGTGCCTCGGCGATCCGCTCGCCGCCGTCGCCTGGCTCGCCAGGACCGCACGCGACCACGGCCGCCCCTTGCGCGCGGGAGACGTCGTACTCTCCGGCGCGCTCGGCCCCGTGGTCCCTGTCCGTCCCGGTGACGCGTTCCACGCGCGCATCAGCGGCATCGGTGAGGTCGCCGCGTCCTTCACGAAAGGCACAGGATGACCGACAAGATCAAGGCCGCGGTAGTCGGCTCCGGGAACATCGGAACCGACCTCATGATCAAACTCCTGCGTCTCGGCGAGCACGTCGAGATGGCCGCCATGATCGGGATCGATCCCGCATCCGACGGCCTCGCGCGAGCCGACCGGCTCGGCGTGCCGACGACGGCCAAGGGCGTCGAAGGCCTCATCGCGATGCCCGGCTTCGAGGACATCCGGATCGTCTTCGACGCCACCTCGGCCAAAGCGCACCAGACCAATGCCCGCGCCCTCGCCCCGTACGGCAAAAGGCTGATCGATCTGACACCGGCGGCGCTCGGTCCGTTCGCCGTTCCTGCGGTCAACCTCGACCGGCATCTGGACGCACCCGACCTCAACATGGTCACCTGCGGCGGCCAGGCCACGATCCCCGTCGTCGCGGCGGTCGCACGCGTGACGCCCGTGCCCTACGCCGAGATCGTCGCCTCGATCGCCTCGAAGTCGGCGGGGCCCGGCACCCGGGCCAACATCGACGAGTTCACCGCGACCACAGCGAGCGCGATCGAGTCGGTCGGCGGCGCGACACGGGGCAAGGCAGTGATCATCCTCAACCCCGCTGAACCCGCCCTGATCATGCGCGACACGGTGTTCTGCCTCGTCAACGCGCCCGATCCCGCGACTCACGCGCGGATCGCGGCCGCGGTCGAGCAGATGGTCGCGGACGTGGCCGCCTACGTCCCGGGATATCGACTCAAGCGGCCGGTGCAGATCACACCCGTGGCCGATCAGCCGCATACGCTCGTCGGCGACGATCCGGTCACGCATCAAGTCAGTGTCCTGCTCGAAGTCGAGGGCGCGGGCCACTACCTGCCGCCTTACGCGGGCAACCTCGACATCATGACGTCGGCGGCCCTGCGGGTTGGCGAGCGCGCCGCGGCGCACATTCTGGAGGGGACCCGGTGACCAGACGGCTGTTCATCCAGGACGTCACCCTGCGGGACGGGATGCACGCCACGCGCCATCGCATCCCGCCCGAGACAGCAGCGCGGATCGCCGCAGCCCTCGACGCGGCAGGCGTAGACGCGATCGAAGTTGCCCACGGCGACGGCCTCGCGGGCGCCAGCCTCACCTACGGACCTGGGAGCAACCGCGACGCCGAATGGCTCGAAGCCGTCGCGGCGAATGTCACCCGAGCCCGGCTGACCACCCTGTTGCTGCCCGGCATCGGCACCATCGACGACCTCAAGCACGCCTTCGCGCTGGGCGTGCGCTCGGTGCGCATCGCCACCCACTGCACCGAGGCCGACATCGCCGCCCAGCACATCGCCACGGCCCGTGAGCTCGGCATGGACGTCGCGGGCTTTCTGATGATGAGCCACATGGCGCCGCCGGCCGCGTTGGCGCGCCAGGCAGCCCTAATGGAGTCGTATGGCGCGCACTGTGTCTACGTCACCGACTCCGGCGGCCACCTGACGATGAATCGGGTGCGTGAGCGGGTCCGGGCCTACCGCGACGTCCTCGACCCGGCGACCGAGATCGGCATCCACGCGCACGAAAACCTCTCCCTCTCCGTCGCCAACTCCCTGGCCGCCGTCGAGGAGGGCGCCATCCGCGTGGACGCCTCGCTCGCGGGTCACGGCGCCGGAGCGGGCAACTGCCCGCTCGAGGCGTTCGTCGCGGTCGCCACCCTCGAGGGCTGGGGGCACGGGTGCGATCTGCTCGCCCTGCAGGACGCCGCGGACGACCTGGTTCGCCCGCTGCAGGACAGGCCGGTCCGAGTGGACCGCGAGACCCTCACCCTCGGCTTCGCGGGCGTGTACTCCAGCTTCCTGCGACACGCGGAAACCGCGGCCGCCCGG
>NZ_DASZGI010000223.1:0-53450 GCF_035938995.1 Actinocrinis sp. | reverse complement strand
ATTTTACTGCTGCCTGCCAGCGGTAGCCCGATCCTCTACCCCTCCCCCGCTTCGGGGATCGTGGTTTCGTCGGGTGCGAGCGAACTCGTCCTGACCGGCGCAACAACCGGCACGATCGTCAGCGGCGGCACCGAGGTGACCGCGCTGCGCGGCGGGGCGCTGGCGGCCTACCGCCGGACGGTGGGATTCGTGTTCCAGCGCTACAACCTGCTCCCGGCGCTGACCGCCCTGGACAACGTGATCGCGCCCGTGCTTCCGTACCGGACCGGCTGGGACAAGCCGGAGCGCGCCCGCCAGCTCCTGGACGCGGTCGGCCTGGGCGGGCGGGAGCGGTCGCTGCCGGCCCGGATGTCCGGCGGCGAGCAGCAGCGGGTCGCGATCGCCCGGGCGCTGGTGACCGAGCCGCGCTTCCTGCTCGCCGACGAGCCGACCGGCAACCTGGACACCGCGAACGGCGACGAGGTCATGGCCATCCTGGAGTCCCTGAACAAGGAGCGCGGCGTGGCGGTGGTGCTCGTGACGCACGAGGCCGAGATCGCGGCCCGGGCGCGGCGGCTGATCCGGATGCGCGACGGGCTCGTGGTCGAGGACACGGGGTTCGAACACCCAGCGCTCGAAGAAACCGCGTTCGAACACCCAGCGCTCGAACACACGCGAATCGACGCAGGGCTCGATGACGCCAGGTCCGATAAAGCCGGGTCCGGGGAAACCGGCGCCGGGGAGGCGTCGTGAACCCCTGGGAGTCGCTGCGCGTCGCCGGCGAGTCGCTCGCCGCCAACCGGCTGCGCTCGCTGCTGACCATGGTCGGCGTCATCATCGGCGTCGCCGCGGTCGTGATCCTGGTCGCCATCGGCGGCGGGGCCAAGAGCATGGTGGAGAACGAGGTCGAGGGACTCGGCTCGAACATCATCCTGGTGGTGCCCGGCAAATTCGCCTTCGGCACCGCGCCGTCGGTGTCCCGGCTCCAGTTGTCAGACATCGATCTCGTCGCGCGGATCGTCGGCTCCCCGGACGACGTGACCGCCAGCATCACCTCCGGCGAGAACGTGCGGGCCGGCTCGCTTCAGTACTTCGCCACCGTCCAGGGCGTCACCCAGACCGTGCCCGAGGTCTTCAACCGCCCCATCGACGAAGGCTCCTACCTCACCCGTGCGGACGTGGACACCAACGCGCGCGTCGTCGTGCTCGGCGCCGACGTGGCCGACTCCCTCTTCCCGGGCGAGGACCCGGTCGGCCGCCCGGTCACGATCGCTGGCGTGCGGTTCCGGGTCATCGGCGTCGCGACCCGCCGCGGCTCGGCCTTCGGTGTGAGCCAGGACTCCCAGGTCGACATACCGATCACCGCGGCCCAGCGGCTGCTCGGCGTCTCGGCGATCCAGGGCCTCGCGGTCAAGGCGCCGACTCCGGACCGCATCGGCCCGCTCTCCGACCAGGTCGTCGCGGCGCTCGAGGCGAAGTACCCGGGCACCCAGTTCTCCGCCGTGACGCAGACCCAGATCCTCGGCACCATCGGCAAGATCCTGTCGCTGCTGACCCTCGTGCTCGCGGCGATCGCCGGGATCTCGCTGCTGGTCGGCGGCGTGGGGGTGTCCAACATCATGCTGGTCGGCGTCCGCGAACGCACCCGTGAGATCGGGCTGCGCAAGGCCCTCGGCGCTCGGCAGCGGGATGTGATCCTTCAGTTCCTCATCGAGGCGATCGTGCTGACGGCGTTCGGCGGGATTCTCGGCATCCTGCTCGGCGTCGGGGTTTCCGCCGCTGTGGGCGCGTTCAGCCCGCTGCCGACCGTCATCGCGTGGTGGTCGCCGGCCGTGGCGTTCGGGGTCTCGGTCGCGGTGGGTGTGATCTTCGGCGTCGTCCCGGCCCGCCGAGCCGGACGTCTCGACCCCGTGGTCGCGCTGCGCACCGACTGACCGCCGGGTGGTTGCGCGGTCCGTGATGCGATCCTTCCCCGTCGTGGCGGCGGCCGTGCCGCTACGCTCGTTTTCATGAGCACTCTGGTTCCGACCGTCGCCGAGGAGATCGAGCCCGCCCGCCGGGCGCTGGTCTCGCACCTGGTGGCGACCGGAATAGCGGGCCCGGTGGCCACCCCGCGGGAGAACAACCTGCTGCACTACCGGCTGCTCGCCGACCGCGATCCGTACTACCTGCTCGGCCTCGAGCCGGCCGCGCACTGGACCCGCGACTCCGTGCTCGAACTGATGGCCCGCAAGGCGGGTGTCAGCCCTCTGATAAATTATCGGTACGGCCAGGACACCATCGATCCGGAGCGCACCGCCGACGCCCTCGACCGGTACGCGGCCCGTTTCGGACGCGCGCTGCGCGAGAGGCAGCGGGTGCTGTTCGCCACCGGCCACCCGGACCACCTCAGCCCGCTCTACCAGCGCTTCGCGGCGACCCTCGAGGCGGCCGGCGGCACCGTGGTCGAGGCCGCTGACGGCTGGGGCTACGACGCCTCCACCCGACACGGCCGCAAGCGGCTGGAGATCCGCTATTTCCTCGGCGTCGCCATGGTGGAGGACCCCGGTGGCCCGGTGCACAGCCACGCGGCGCGCCCCATCAGAGCGGTGCTCGCCGAACTGGTCGGCTCCGGCGAGCCCCTGCCCGACCTGGTGGTGGCCGACCACGGGTGGTGCGGCGGCGCCGGGCAGGCGGGCATCGACGCGATCGGATTCGCGGACTGCAACGACCCCGCGCTGTTCGTCGGGGAGGCGGAGGGCACGATCCAGGTGGCGGTACCTCTCGACGACGGCCGCGATCCCGAACATTACGAACTCGTCGGCGACTACATACTCGCCCGCGCTACGGCTTGATCACACGTGGACGAGTTGAGGGTGCCTTAGACAGAGTTCGATCAAGAGCGGCAGCCGCTCAAGCGGGCGCTCAAATGTTCTCCGGTGAGCGCCCTCGGCGCGCTGACCGGCGCGCGAAGTGCCGTGGCGCACGTTGCACGATTCCACGCGACTGGCGTACGGGGCCTGAAGCGGGCACTGTAATGAAGAGGTAGGGATATCCCCATAATCCGGAATCGCTCTCCCCATTGGCAGCAGGGGCAACTACTGTAGGAGATGACGCGCTTACGCTGATGGACTCCGGACGGAGGGGATGCCGGAGCCGCCGCGCGCCTCGAAAGGTGGTTCGCCCATGGCCAACGCACAGCCTCCGCACGCTGAGCCCACGACCGCTTCCGCACCTCAGTTCTTCAGCGAGGGCACCGGGCTCGAAGACGTGAGCTTCCTCACGGTCGCCGAAGTCGCCGGGCTGATGCGGGTGTCGAAGATGACCGTCTACCGGATGGTCCATTCCGGCGAGTTGACCGCGGTGCGGGTCGGACGGTCTTTTCGGGTCCCGGCGAAGGCGGTGCGCGAGTATCTCTCCGGAGCCTATGTCGGAACGGAGTGAGCGGCGCGTCGTGAGCCCGGCGGGACGGAACGGTCTGAGCTGACCCGGTGAACCCAACCGTGTGAACTTGACCGTGTCCGTTCGACCGGGCTCGACCGTTGCTTTACCCGGCGTGCCTAGGATCGATCCGCCGCGTTCTCGCGAACTCGGCAGTGCGGGTACCCTGGAGCCCTGTTGAACATCCGTGAAGAGTGAGCGAGGGTTCCAAGTGGGCTCGGTCATCAAGAAGCGCCGCAAGCGCATGGCCAAGAAGAAGCACCGCAAGCTGCTGAAGAAGACGCGTATCCAGCGCCGCAACAAGAAGTAGACGTGGCGCGCGTCCGGCCATGACGCGGGCGGCGGTCTCGATGTCCGGGGCCGCGGGCCCGGCTTCCGCGCGTCGGCTTTCGCGGCGTCCGGCGGCCCGGTTGATGCCGAGCGGGAGGCGAACGAGCGGGTGAGCGAGTCCGGGACGATCCTGGTGACGGGAGCCGCGCGGCGACTGGGCGCGGCGGTGCTGCACGACCTGCTCGAACACGGTGTGGCCGGCGAATCGCCGGTGGACCGGATCGTCGCGGTGGACCTACGCGAGCCGAAGCCCGAGTACCGGGTCGACGGCGTCGAGATCGAGTGCGTGGACCTGCGCACCCCGGCCGTGGCGTCGCTGATCGCCCGGGTGCGCCCGCAGACCGTGCTTCACCTTGACGTGCTGGCCGCGCCGTCGCAGGCCGGCGGTCGCACGGTGATGAAGGAACGCAACGTCATCGGCACGATGCAGCTGCTGGCCGCCTGCCAGAAGGCTCCGTCGGTGCGTCGGCTGGTGGTGAAGTCCTCAGGCGCCGTCTACGGCTGTCACCCGCGTGACCCGGCGCTGTTCGCCGAGGAGACCCAGCCGCACCAGCCGCCGCGGGCGGGATACGGCAAGGACGTCACCGAGGTCGAGGGTTACGTGCGCGGCTTCTCGCGGCGCCGTCCCGATGTCGCGGTGACGATCCTGCGTTTCGCCAACTTCCTCGGCCCCGACGTGGAGACCGCGTTCGTGGACTACCTGGGCCTTCCGGTGCTGCCGACGGTGATGGGCTTCGATCCGCGGCTGCAGTTCGTGCACATCGACGACGTGGTGCGGGCGATACGGGTCGCGGCGGGTGACACACACCCGGGCACGTACAACGTGGCCGGCTCCGGCTCGCTGACGATCTCGCAGATCGCCCGCCGCCTGGGCCGCCCGACCGTCCCGATCCCGCGGTTCGCCACCGCCAGCCTCGGACAGCTGCTCAAGCGCGCCGGGGTGGCCGACTTCACCGCGGATCAGCTGAGTTTGCTCACCTACGGCCGGGTACTCGACACCGAGCGGATGGCCTCCCGGCTTGGCCTGTCCCTGCGCCACACGACCGCGTCCGCGCTGATCGCCCACCGCGAGGCAGCCGGCATCCGGCCGGTGATCCCCCCGACGGCGGTCGCCTCGGCGGAGCGGCGGCTGGCCGGGCTGCTGGCCGATCACGCGATGACAAAGGCAATGACGAAGACGGCGTTCGCACAAGCGACCTCCGGGTGGAAGGACGAGTCGTGACCGAGAAGTCCGACGTCGGAGTCGTCCGGCTGAACGGGGTCCGGCTCGACGAGTCGCACGCTCAGGAGCAGCCCCAGTCCCAGCCCGGACCGGGCGCGCCCCGCCGTCCGCGGGCCTCGGCGGGGGCGAAGCGGCCGATACCGTCCCGCCCCGAGCCGGGCTCGGCTCTCCGCCCCGAATCCGCGTCCGCCGGCGAGAACGGATCGACGAACGGCGCGGCGACCAACGGCACCGGGACGAATGGCACCGGGACCAATGGCGCCGCGAATGCCCGCGCATCGCAGCCTTCTTCATCGTCGTCCGGTAAAGCCTCTGCCGGATCCGGCGCCCGTCCTCGCAAGGCGCTGCCCAAACCCGAGAAGATTCAGAAGCCTGACTCCGTCGCCGACGGCGATGACCTGGCGGCGAACAGTGCCCAGGCCACGGAATCCGAGGCGTCGTCAGCGTCCGAAGCCGAAGCTGAGGCCGACGCCGAAGCTGAGACTGAGGCCGACGACGCGTCCGCGCCCTCTGCGCCCGCACGCCCGCGATTTGACATGATCGACACCGTCGGCCGACTGATCGGCGGCGGAGACTGGGAGCGGCGCGCCTCGCGCGGCCTGGCGTTCCTGCGCCGCCGGGTCACCGGCGACTACGAGATCGACGAATTCGGCTTCGACCGCGAGCTCACCGAGAACGTGCTGCTGAGCCTGTTCCGTCCGCTGTACGAGCGGTACTTCCGGGTCGAGACGCGCGGGCTTGAGCGGGTGCCCGACAAGGGCGGCGTGCTGATCGTCGCCAACCACTCCGGCACGCTGCCGCTGGACGCGATCATGACGCAGATCGCGCTGGCCGACCACCATCCGGCGCATCGCAACCTACGGATGCTGGCCGCAGACGTGGTGTTCACGATGCCGTTCGTCGGCGAGCTGGCCCGAAAGGCCGGCCACACCCTCGCCTGCAACCCGGACGCCGAGCGGCTGCTTACGGCGGGTGAAGTGGTCGGCGTGTGGCCTGAGGGCTTCAAAGGGATCGGCAAGCCCTTCGCGGACCGGTATCGGCTGCAGCGCTTCGGCCGTGGCGGCTTCGTCTCGGCAGCGCTGCGCACCGGTACGCCGATCGTGCCGACCGCGATCGTCGGCGCGGAGGAGATCTATCCGAAGATCGGCGATATCAAGCCCCTGGCGCGCCTGCTCGGCGTGCCCTACGTCCCGGTGACGCCGACGTTCCCGTGGCTGGGCCCGCTCGGCCTGATCCCGCTGCCCTCGAAGTGGTACATCGCGTTCGGCGAGCCGATCGACACCTCGGCGTACGACCCGGGTTCAGCGGACGACCCGATGCTGGTGTTCAACTTGACGGACCAGGTGCGCGAGACGATCCAGGACACGCTCTACCGCCTGCTGCTCCAGCGCCGTTCTGTGTTCTTCTAACAGCCGGTTTCTTCTCACCGCGTTCTTCTAGCCGCCGCCTCTAGACGCGCGCTGGCCGTGTGACGGCGATCCTGGCGGCTACGGGAGCGGCGAACCGCGACCGGGAACTAACGAGCCGCGCGGCTGTCACGCCTACGCGGCTGCTACGCCTGCGCGGCTTGTCCCCGCTGCGCGCCCCGCTCGCATTGTGCGCAGCGGGGCGCGCCCGCATCGGCTTGGGCCAGCGCGCCGCCGCCGCGGCCGCGGAACGCGCGACCGCCCGCCCAGCCCGCGAGGTGCGTCTCCCAGCACTGGCCGGAGGCGCGCCCCGGGTGGCCGCGAGGTACGTCTCCCGGTACCCGCCGGAAGCGCACCTCGGGTGGCCCGTCAGGGAGTCGGCGTGGAACTCGAGCCGCCGTCCCCGAGCCCGATGTCTATCCCCGGCAGCCCGAGCAGCGGTGGTAGGTCGATGCTGGTCGACGGCAGTATCGGCAGCGGCAGGAGGTTTATGGTTATCGGCGACGAGCTGGCGCTCGGGGTCGTGGTGCCGGGGCCGCTCGCGCTCGGGGACGGTCCACCTGACGCGCTGCCGTGGGCTCCCGCGCCAGGACCGCTCTGCTGTCCGGCCGCGCTGGTCGCGCCCTTGCCGCCGTGCGTCGTCCCGGGGCCCGCGCCGCCGTTCGCGCCGCCACGGCCCTGCGAGCCGCCTTCGCCGGGCGTCGGTGCCGGTCCCGCAGCGCCGCTCTGGGGCATGTTCGCGACCGCCTGCTGCAACTGCTGGTACAGCTGGTCCATGAGGGCCACGATGCGCGCCGGCTGGCCCTGCAGGCTCGTCGGCACCTGCCAGGTCAGGTCTGCCACCCGCTGCCGCTCCGTCTGGAGGAAATCGGACAGTGCGTGCAGCGCGCTCTGGTCTCCGGCCGTGCGCACCTGGCCGACGAGCAGCGTGCCGCCGTCGCCGATCGTCGTGCGCAGATCGTTCAGCGCCTGGGCGAGATACGCGGCCGTCGGCGAACCGGGCACGTCCGCGTCCCGGCGCGAGAGCAGGTTGTCGATCTCGGCGAGCCGGATGTCCGCCAGCTTGAGGTACTGCTCCCCGCGGTCTGTGGGCGAACCGGACAGCTCCAGCTGGATGTTCTCGAACATCTTCTTCGCGCTGTACAGCGGATCGCCCGGCTGCGCGCCCGCCGAAGCGACCGCGATCCCGCCGACCGAGCCGGTGGCCACCGCCACGCCCACACCGGCCGCCAGGAGCCGTCGGCGCCACGCCGCGGACAGACCGATGTGGCCGCGGGTCGTGTTCTCGCCGCTCCCGCTCTTCCCGCTGTCCGCGCCACTCGACGGACTCGGCCTGACTGCTGCGCCGCCGGGCCGCGTGCCGTTCACGTGCGCACCCGCGCCGCGGCGCAGGCCCGCATGGCGCCCGCCGCGCTGTGCGGGCAAGCGCACCGGCGCCGCCGCCAGCTCCGGGGTGAGCCGCACCAGCCGCTCGCGCAGCTGCGCCCGGAACGCCTCGTCCATGCCCGGCAGTGCCCGGTCCGCCTCGCCGAGCCGGTGCACGACCGCGACCAGGGACGTCATCGGGGCGGCCGTCGGAGCAGGCCTCCGCCGCCGGTCCGCCGCGCGCTCCAGCGCGAGGTCGAACTCCTCCGCGAGCCTGCGCTCACTGAGTGAAGCCATTCGCCAGCCACCTCCTCTCGCTTGCAGGGCGGCGCCTCCGCCGCCGTGGGCCGTCCCGCACCGGGGCCGACGCCTGGTTTGACTCGCCCCGATCGCGCATGGTTGTGCCCTGATCGGTCACTAGCACGCCCAAGGCGACTAAATTCACCCGGACGAGTGGATCTCCCGAACATCGGCTCGAATCGGCGCTCGGGGCGGGCCGGCCGGCGACTCTCATCAGGGCCAACGACGGCATGGGCTGCGGAGTTACGCCGACGCACCCCTCCAGTGGTCCGTCCCACCCGCCTGGGGGCGGCGGCGCCGAGTGCGCCGAGGACGACTGCGCGAGCACGCCTATATGATCGTCCGTCAACGCAGATCCACCGGAAGCATCCGGGCCAGGGTGCGGATCGCCCGGTACTGGAGCGTCTTGATCGCCCCGTCGTTCTTGCCCATGATCTTCGCCGTCTCGGCCACCGACAGCCCGTGCAGGAACCGCAGCGTCACGCACTCCTGCTGCTGCGAGTTGAGTTGGCACACCGCGTCGAGCAGCGCCTTGTTCGACAAATAAGCCAGCACCGAGTCCTCCGGCGACGACTCCGTCTCGTCCGAATCCAGCATCTCACCGGTCGGCACTTCCAAGCGGTACCGGCTGGACTTGAAGTGGTCGGCCACCAGGTTGCGCGCGATGGTCACCAGCCAGGCGCCGAAGTCCCGGCCCTGCCAGGTGAAGGTGGAGATCCGGCGCAGCGCCCGCAGGAACGTCTCGCTGGTCAGGTCCTCGGCGAGCTGCCGGTTCGAGACCCGGTAGTAGATGTAGCGGTAGACGGTGTCTGAGTAGGAGTCATACAGCTGCCCGAAGGCCTCGCCGTCGCCCTGCTGGGCGAGCTCGACGAGGGCGAGCATCCGCAGCGACTCGGCGTCCTTCGCGTTGTCCGCGAAGCGGTCGCGGTCGTCCGAATGCGGCCCGGAAGCCTGCGTCGGGGCACCAGGCCCTGAACCGTTCTGGCCGTTCTGGCTCGGGCCACCGGTTACCGCACCGGTGCGAGTGGGGCCTGTCTGGATGGGGCCGGTGCGGTCCGCACCGGCGGGCGCCGGCTGGCGGGGAACCGCCGAAGCCGTCATCGCGGCAACGGCCGTCCGGAGGCCGGACAGGCCGCTCAACTCGGCTCTGACGTCTCGATGCACGGGACTCCAGCTGTTCGAGGGCTCGCGTCAGTTCACCGCGAGCCGCCGCGGAAGCGCGGCTCCGGTACGGCGCCGGGGCAGCGGCCCGCGTGGGCTGCGGACCTTCCGGTCGGACCGGCGGACCGGTCATGACCGAGCGTGCGTAGGCGATCACCGCTTGTTGGCCGTCTCCACATCGTAGGGAAAATCTCACCCCTCGTGTGCGGGTTTGGTACGACCGGCCCGGACGTGCCGAGCGCTCCATGAGGATACCGCTTTGTGACCGAGAGATTACTGCAAGTACGCAAAACGCATGTAGAGCAGCGCCTTAAGCAGGCACGCGTACCTGTGCTCGGAACTAATGGCGTGTCACTTCGGCTCTGCGGCGCCCGGCGCGGCGCAGCGCCACGCCCGCCGACACGGCACCCGCGGTGGCCCCGATCCCCGCCGCGGCCGGGAGGCCCACCCGCAGGAACCTGACGCCGGCGCGGTACTCGACGACCGGCCAGCCCTGCTTCACCGCGTACTGCTTCAGCCGGTGGTCCGGGTTCACCGCGTGCGGGTAGCCGACCGCGGTGAGCATCGGCAGATCGTTCGCCGAGTCGGAGTAGGCATGGCATGAGGAAAGACGGTAGCCCTCACGGTCCGCCAACGCTCGCATCGCGGCGCCTTTGGCAGGTCCATGCAGGACTTGTCCGCACAAACGGCCCGAATACACCCCGTCCACCCGTTCGGCGACGGTGCCCAGCGCCCCGCTGAAGCCGAGCCGGTCCGAGACGATCTGGGCGAGCTCCGTCGGCGCGGCGGTCAGCAGCCAGACCGGCTCGCCCCGGCCGAGGTGGGCCTGGGCCAGCGCCCGGGTGCCCGGCCAGATCTTCGACTCCATGTAGTCGTCGAAGATGTCGTGGCAGATCTGTACGAGCTCGCTGGCGGTGTGGCCGGCGATGAAGGACAGCGCGCGGTTGCGGGTGGTCTCCAGCTGCCCGGCCCGCTCGCCCCGCATCCGGAAGGTGAACTGGTCCCAGCCGAACTTGGCGACCTCGCGACCGCTCAGAAACCGGTGCGCGGCCAGCCCCCTGGCCAGGTGGAACAGCGACGCGCCTTGGATGAGCGTGTTGTCCAGATCGAAGAACGCCGCCGCGCCGGTGGCGCTGACGGCGTGGTTCGGGGCGGCCGCTTCCGAGGTCACGCACCTCGCCACGGTCGAGGTTGCACTCTCCCGCCCCGGAGCCACCGGCTTGGACACGGCTGCTGTTATCTCCGGGACTGCTGACACTTCAGGCACGGAATGAGGCACCATGGCTGAGACCATACTCGGGTACCGGTAACTTCATGGCCTGGCTTAGTGCCCGGACGGTTACAGTCCGGCGACTATACCCTGCTGGCATGAGCGAGTCCCGGATCACTCTTATCGGCAAACCCGGCTGCCACCTGTGCGACGAGGCGCGCGCCGTGGTCGCACAGGTCGCGGAGGATCTGGGCGTCGGCTGGACCGAACTCGACATCACCGCTGACCAGAGGCTCGCCGACGAATACTGGGAGCAGATCCCGGTCACCCTGGTCGACGGGAAGCGGCACGACTTCTGGCGGGTCGACGAGGCCCGCCTGCGTGCCGCGCTGAGCTGAAAATCCAATGCCGCACGCCCAGGGCCGATCAAGGCTGCCTTAGGTGCCGCTCTAGGGCGAATCGGCCCGATAGCTCTTGTGGCGATTACACCCCTCATCCCACTGGCCGCGGTCGCCGATCGGGCAGTCGACGGCGCCCTTGAGATTCCATCGTGCCTGCTAGTGTGCCGCTTTACTGTGAACCCGCTGGGAATCGAGCTCAAGCTACTGTGATATGGGTCGCATCCCGGTTTCCGGCACCACCGCGGCGAACGCTTCCGACCTGGTCAGTGACCACGGAGGGGGACGTTCTGGCCGATAACAGACTTTTCTAACGATCCGGACAGGAACTTTGTGCGTTCGTTCACAAGGTCCTACTCTGTCGAGAAGGTGCTGAGGCAGCCCCACAAACCGTGGCGCGCTCCGGCAACAGTCTCACCGTGACAGCGCCTAGGAGCACGATGGCCACACTGCGAACCGACGGCCCGCCGGGCCGGGGGAGTGAAGGGCCGACCGGACGGGCCGCGTCCGCTATCCCGGAGGCGACCGTCGCCCGGCTGCCGGTGTACCTGCGCGCTCTGCACGGTCTGGTCGAGCGCGGCATCGCCACCGCCTCCTCGGAGGAACTGGCCGTGATCGCCGGGGTGAACTCGGCAAAGCTTCGCAAGGACCTGTCCTACCTGGGCTCCTATGGCACCCGCGGTGTCGGTTACGACGTCGAGTACCTCATCTACCAGATCTCCCGCGAGCTGGGCCTGTCGCAGGACTGGCCGGTCGCGATCATCGGCATCGGAAACCTCGGCCACGCCCTGGCCAACTACGGCGGCTTCGTCAGCCGCGGCTTCCGCATCGCCGCCCTGCTCGACGCCGACCCCCGGCTGTCCGGCAACCGGGTGGCCGGCCTGGTGATCCGCCACATCGACGAACTCGACGAGGTCATCGCGGAGAACGGCATCTCCATCGCGGTGATCGCGGTGCCCCCGCACGCCGCGCAGGAGGTCGCGAATCGGCTGGTGACCGCCGGCATCACCTCCATCTTGAACTTCGCGCCGGCCGTGGTGACTGTCCCCGAGGGGGTGGACCTGCGGAAGGTGGATCTCTCCATCGAACTCCAGATCCTCGCGTTCCACGAGCAGCGCAAGACCTCCGGGCTGCCGCGGGCCGTGCTGCGCGGCCCGCGCGCGGTGCGCCCGGTGCGCGAGGACCCGGTGAACCCGGGCGAGTTCGACTACCCCAGCTATACCGCGGACGACGCCGCTCCGGCCGCGAACGCCCGCTACGACGAGGTGAGGCCGGCGTGAGCCTTCTGATCATCGGACTGTCGCACCGCACCGCTCCCATTCCGCTGCTCGAGCAGGTGGCCCTCCCGCCGGACCAGGTCAGCAAGCTTCTGGGCGACGCCGTAGGCACCGAGCACGTCAACGAGGCCATCGCGGTCGCCACCTGCAACCGGCTCGAGATCTACGCGGACGTGGCCAAGTTCCACGGCGCCCTGGCCGACCTGTCGGACCTGGTCAACGACTACACCGGGGTGCCGCTGGAGGAACTGACCAGCCACTTCTACGTGCATTACGACAACCGCGCGGTCCAGCACCTGTTCAACGTCGCCTGCGGCCTGGACTCGATGGTCGTCGGCGAGCCGCAGATCCTTGGGCAACTGCGCGGTGCCTTAGCCGCCGGACAGGCCGCAGGCACCGCCGGGCGCGTCCTGAACGACTTGGCCCAGACCGCGCTGCGGGTCGGCAAGCGGGCACACAGCGAGACCGGCCTCGATCAGGCCGGGCAGTCGCTGGTCACCGCCGCCCTCGACCTCGCCCAGCCGGTGCTCGGCCCGGCCGCGCCGGCCCACGCCGTCGTGATCGGCGCCGGCTCGATGTCGGCGCTCGCCGCCACCACCCTGGCCCGGCTCTACCCGGGGCTCGACCTCGCGATCGTCAACCGCAGCCCGGAGCGGGCCGAGCGCCTCGCCACCGCGGTCGGCGGCCAGACGGTCGCGCTGGACCGGATCGGCAGCGCGCTGGAGGGTGCCGACCTGGTCATCTCCTGCACCGGTGCCACCGGAACCGTGCTGACCGCCGACGTGCTCGGCGACTCCCGGCCGGGTGTGATCATCGACCTGGCGCTGCCCCGCGACGTCGCCGCGGAGGTCGGCGCGCTGCCCGGGATCACCCTGATCGACCTGGAGCGGATCGCCGCCGCGGAGCGCGACGGCGGCGAGCGGGTCGAGGCCTCGAGCGTCGAGGCGGCCCGCCGGATCGTCGCCGAGGAAGTCGCCAACTACGACGCCAACCAGCGCGCCGCGACCGTCGCGCCCACGGTCGCCGCGCTGCGCGGGATGGCCGCGGTACTGGTCGAATCGGAGCTCGGGCGGTTCGACGCGCGCGTGGCCGATCTCGACCCGAAGACCCGCGCCGAGGTCGCCAACACGGTGCGGCGCGTCGTGGACAAGCTGCTGCACGAGCCGACCGTTCGCGTCAAACAGCTGGCCGCGGACCCCGGCGGCACCTCCTACGCGACCGCGCTGCGCGAACTTTTCAACCTCGACCCGGCCGCGGTCGCCGTGGTCAGCCGGGCCGAGCCCATCGAGGAGACCCCGACATGACCGTGCCGCTGCGGCTGGGCACCCGCCGCTCCGCCCTCGCCCTGGCCCAGTCCGGGCTGGTGGCCCGCGCCGTGACCGAGGCGACCGGACGGCCGGTCGACATGGTCGAGATCACCACCTTCGGCGACGTCTCCCGCGAGGCACTGGCCCAGATCGGCGGCACCGGGGTCTTCGTCAGCGCGCTGCGCGACGCGCTGCTGGACGGCCGGATCGACTTCGCCGTCCACTCGCTCAAGGACCTGCCGACCGCCGCGCCCGCCGGGCTCGCGCTGGCCGCCGTGCCGGAGCGCGAGGACGTGCGCGACGTGCTGGTCGCCCGCGACGGGTTCAAGTTCGCCGATCTGCCGTCCGGCGCGCGCGTGGGCACCGGGTCGCCGCGCCGCGCGGCACAGTTGCGCCTGCTGCGCGCCGACGTGGAGATCGTGCCGATCCGCGGGAACGTCGACACCCGCATCGGGTACGTCACCGCCGGCAGTCTCGACGCCGTCGTGCTGGCCTACGCCGGGTTGAACCGGCTGGACCGGATCGGCGAGGCGACCGATTTCTTCGAGCCGACCGCGCTGCTGCCCGCACCGGGCCAGGGCGCGCTCGCCGTCGAAAGCCGCGCGGACGACCGGGAGCTGACCGAGCTCCTGCGCGCCGCGCTTGATCACGGCCCGACCCGCCACGCGGTCGCGGCCGAGAGAGCGCTGCTTGCCGCGCTCGAAGCGGGGTGCTCTGCGCCGGTAGGCGGCTACGCGGTCGCCGCCGGGCACGAGCTACAGCTGACGGGGACCGTGACCGAAGCGGTCACGTCAGCCAACGACGGGGTTGCTGCCCCCCGGTCGATCAGGATGTCCGCCACCGGACCCGCGGCCGACGCCGAGCGGATCGGGCGCGAGCTCGCCGCGCGGATGCTGGACCAAGGGGCCGCCGGCCTGATGGGGAAACAGTCGTGACCGTGAGCGTCACCACCGAGCCAGCCGCCAACCAACCTCTCGTCGCGACGGCTCCGGCCGGCCCGGCGACCGCGGATGTCACAACCGCGGGTGTCACATCAGCCGACGCTGCGTCGTCATCTGATGTGTCCTCCCATGCGGTGTCATCCAACGCAACAGCTTCTGATGCGGTGCCTTCTAACGCGGCGCCTTCCAATACAGTGTCTTCTGACGCGGCGTCATCCCAGGCCGGGGCGGCGTCGCGGGCCCGGGTCAGCTTCGTCGGCGCCGGGCCCGGGGACCCCGACCTGCTGACGGTCCGCGCGGCGGCGCTGCTCGCCGAGGCGGACGTCCTGGTCCTCGAGTCCGGGCTGCGCGACCGCTTCGTCCCGCGCTGCCGCACCGCGGTCCACGTCATCGAGGTGCCGCCGACCCGCCTCTGCGCCTCACCCGACGGCGACGTCGAGGGGGTGGAGACGTTCGCCTCGGTGCTGCGCTTCGAGGCGATCAGCGACGCGGTGAAGGCGGGCAAGTTCGTGGTCCGCCTCCTCGACGGCGACCCGGGGCTCTTCGGCCCGCTCGAGGCCGAGGCCGCGCAGTGCGCCAAGGCCGGGGTGCCGTTCGAGGTCGTACCGGGCCTGGCCCGGGCCACCGCGGTCCCCGCGTTCGCCGGCATTCCGCTGACCGCGGGCCCGATCGGGGACGTCCGGTTGCTGGCCGCGCCCCGCGTCGACTCCAACGCCGACTTCAACGCCTGGTCGAACTGGCACCGGCAGCTCGGCGAGGCCGGCGCGGCCAGCTCCACGCTGGTCCTGATAGGCATCGGCGACCGGGTGGAAGAGGTCGCCGCGGAACTGCTGGCCGCCGGCCGCCCCGGCACCACCCCGGTCGCGATCACCGTCGACGGCTCGCTGACCTCCCAGCGCACGGTCACCGGGCCGCTCGACCGGATCGCCGCGGTCCTGAAGGCGGAGCGCGTATCCAACCCCGCTGCGGATACTGTGGTGGTCGTGGGTTCGGTCGTCGATCGGCGCGCCGAGCTGTCCTGGTACGAGACCAAGCCGCTGTTCGGCTGGCGGGTGCTGGTCCCGCGCACCAAGGAGCAGGCGGGCGCGCTCAGTGAGCAGCTGCGGTCCTATGGGGCGGTGCCGCACGAGGTGCCGACCATCGCGGTCGAGCCGCCGCGCACCCCGCAGCAGATGGAGCGCGCCGTCAAGGGCCTGGTCACCGGGCGCTACGAGTGGGTCGCCTTCACCTCGGCGAACGCGGTCAAGGCGGTGCGCGAGAAGTTCGAGGATTATGGGCTGGACGCGCGGGCCTTCGCCGGGATCAAGGTGGCGGCCGTCGGCGAGCAGACCGCGACCGCGCTGCGGGCCTTCGGCGTCGTCCCCGACCTGGTGCCGTCCGGCGAGCAGTCCGCGGTCGGCCTGCTCGACGACTTCCCCGCCTACGATCCCGCGTTCGACCCGATCGAGCGGGTGTTCCTGCCGCGGGCGGACATCGCCACCGAGACGCTCGTCGCCGGCCTGGTCGAGCTCGGCTGGGAGGTGGACGACGTGACCGCGTACCGCACCGTGCGCGCCGCTCCGCCGCCCGCCGAGGTGCGCGAGGCGATCAAGGGCGGCGGCTTCGACGCGGTCCTGTTCACCTCCTCCTCCACCGTCCGGAACCTGGTCGGCATCGCCGGCAAGCCGCACGCCACGACGGTCATCGCGTGCATCGGCCCGGCCACCGCGAAGACCGCGCAGGAGCACGGGCTGCGGGTCGACGTGCTGGCGCCGACACCGAGCGCGGCGGTGCTGGCCGAGGCGTTGGCCGAGTTCGGGCGGGACCGGCGGGAGGCCGCGCTCGCCGCCGGCGAGCCGGTGACGCGTCCGTCGGAACGGCGCTCGTCCCGGGCCCGCCGGGCGAAATAGGGAACCCGGTCAAAGCTCGAGAACGCCGGGACTACGCTTAAACCTATGACCGTGCAATCGCAGTACCCGCACGCACGTCCCCGTCGGCTGCGGCGCACTCCCGCGCTGCGCAGGCTGGTCGCCGAGACCCGGCTGCACCCGGCGGACTTCGTGCTGCCGATGTTCGTCAAGGAGGGCGCGCCCGAGCCGCGGCCGATCGCGTCCATGCCGGGCGTGGTCCAGCACACCCTGCCAAGCCTGCGCAAGGCGGCGCGTGACGCGGTGGCGGCCGGGGTCGGCGGCCTGATGCTGTTCGCGGTCCCCGAGCAGCGCGACGCGGTGGGTTCGGCAGGCGTCGATCCGGACGGAATCCTGCAACGGGCGATCCGCGAGGTGGCCGACGAGGTCGGCGACGAAACCGTGATCATGAGCGACCTGTGTATCGACGAGTTCACCGACCACGGCCACTGCGGCGTGCTGGGTGCCGACGGGACGGTCGACAACGACGCCACGCTCGAGGTCTACGCGGAGATGGCGCTCGCGCAGGCCGGCGCCGGGGCGCACCTGCTCGGCCCGAGCGGAATGATGGACGGTCAGGTCGGCTACGTGCGCAAGGCCCTGGACGCGGCGGGCTTCCAGGACACGGGCATGATCGCGTATGCGGTGAAGTACTCCTCGGTGTTCTTCGGACCCTTCCGCGAGGCGGTCGAGTCGCAGCTCCAGGGCGACCGCAAGACGTACCAGCAGGACCCGGCCAACGCGCTTGAGTCGTTGCGCGAGGTGCGGCTGGACATCGCCGAGGGCGCGGACCTGGTTATGGTCAAGCCCGCCGGGTCCTACCTCGACATCGTGCGCATGGTCGCCGACGAGGTGGACGTCCCGGTGGCGGCATATCAGATCTCCGGCGAGTACGCGATGGTGGAGGCGGCCGCGGCGAACGGCTGGATCGACCGGGACCGGGCGGTGCTCGAGACGCTGACCGCGATCCGGCGGGCCGGGGCGTCGATCATCCTGACCTACTGGGCGCTGGACGCGATCCGCCTGCTCGGCTAAGCCCCCAGTCCCGAAGCGCGCACCCCTGAAGCCCGCAACCCCGAACCGGCCCGGCTGACCTCGTACACCGCATCACACACCGCCGCGACCAGCCACGTGTCGTGCTCGACCAGCAGGATCGACAGACCGCCGGCCCGCAGCGCGCGCACCGTCTCGGCGAACTCCCGCACCTGCGCCTCGCTCATGCCCGAGGAGGGTTCGTCGAGCAGCAGGACCCGCGCCCCGGCGGCGAGTGCCCGCGCGATCTCGACGAGGCGGGCGACGCCGGTGGGTGCCATCGCCACCGGATGGTCGGCGAAGTCGACGAGCCCGAAGCGTTGTAGCAGGTCGCGGACGAGAGCGCCGGGCTCCGCGGCCTGCGCCGCCTCGGCCGCGACCAGCAGGTTGTCCGCGACGCTCAGCGAGCCGAACGGCTCAAGCCGCTGAAAGGTGCGCCCGAGTCCCATCCGTGCGCGACGGCGGACCGAGAGCCGGGTGACGTCCCGCCCCAGCAGCACCACGCGGCCGACGCTGGGCCGCAGCTCACCGCAGACGACGTCGAGCAAGGTGGACTTGCCCGCACCGTTCGGCCCTACCAGCCCGACGACCGTGCCCGGCGCGACGGCGAACGTCACGTCGCGCAGCACGGGCACTCCCCGGTACCCGGCCGTGACGCCCTCTACCTGCAGCGCAGCTTCCAACGCAATCCTTAGACTTCCCTAGCCCTGGGTGTGGGATCGGCGTGATACAACTCATTCTCTTGTAGAGGGGCAGACTCGTGTATGGGGCCGCTGTCGATCGGCCCGGCCGAAGCTAGCTGGGAGCGTTTGTGGAGCACACCGGACCTGGGACCGAGCGGGGGATACCCGAGCCCGAGGGCGCGGTGGGATTCGCGTCCCCGGCGGGTGGCGCGCCCGCGCAGCCGTTGTACCCCGCTCAGCCGCAGCCGCAGCCGGCCTACCCCGCCCCGTCGATGCCACCGCCGTCCGCGCCACAGTTCTACGAGCAGGCGACTCGGGATCAAATACCCTTCGACCAGCCGCCCCAGTTCCCGCCGCCGGTGCCCGCACCGCCGCCTGCGCAGGCTCCCTCGCCGCAGCCGCCGAAGATCAGCCCCGCGCGCGCCTTCCGCGAGATCGGCCTGGTCTACTTCGTGTCCTTCGGCCTCGGCGTGGTCAGCGCCGTCGGGCTGCTCACGGACCCCTCGCTCAGCTCCGACCAGGTCGTCAAGGGCTGGCTGGACGCCGGCAGCGAGATCATGCAGTACATCATGCAGGCCGCCGTCGTCATCCTCGGCGTCGGATACTTCAGCCTCAAGCGCGGTCTCACTCTCAGCTCGATCTTCGGGCGCTTCTCCCGCCCCGCGCCCCCTGCTGCGCCGGCCATGCCAGTTTGGCCCGCCTACCAGCAGCCATATCCGCAGCAGTACCCGCCCGGTGCCTATGCCGGCTACCCGCCGCCTTATGGCGCGACTCAGCCCTACGGTGCACCCCAGCCGTACGGCTACGCGCCTTACGTCCGCCAGCCCGCGCAGCGCGGTCCGGGATGGCAGTTCGCGCGTGCCTTCTTCGTCTCGATGGCGGGAGTCCTCGCCTTCCTCGTCACCGTGATCGTTTACGTCGCGATCAGCAAGCAGCAGGCCAGCGCGCCCGACCAGGGCAACAGTCTGTGGCTCGTCCCGGTCGGCGTGGTGGTCGCGCTCGCCGCCGGGCTGGGCGAGGAAGTGCTGATCACCGGCATGGTCACCACGACGCTCGAGCAGGCCGGGTTCGCAAAGCGGGCCTGGGTGATCTATCTGGTCGCGATCGCGCTGCGCGTCCCGTTCCACCTGTACTACGGCTGGGCGTCGCTCGGCGTCATCTGCTTCACGGTCGTCAACATCTGGGTCTACCGGCGGTGGCGGCTGCTGTGGCCGATCGTGCTCGCGCACACCGCCTACGACGGGATCGAGTTCGCCGGCAGCCTGATTCCGCAGGTCGCGGGCCTCACGCTGATCCTGCTCGGGCTCGCCACCTTCGTGATGCTGATCGTCATCGCCTGCATCGAGCTGTCCGACCGCTCCGCCCGCCGCCGCTTCAACCAATGGCGCACCGCGCCCGGCCCCGGTTACTGATCAACCCTGTGTCTTGATCTACGCTGTGCCCTAATCAACGCCGTGTCTTGAGTGACGCCGTGTCCTGATCGGTCCCGGTCCTGATCCGGAGCCGCGGCGGCCCCGCCGCCGCCGCGCATGGCTCCGACTAGGCGGCGACCGGCTTCTTCCCGGTGACCCCCCAGGCGACCAGGCGGGTCAGCGCGGCCCGCAGGTCTGCTTCCTTGACCGACCAGCTCTCGAACGCCTTCGTGTGCGCCGCGCACGCGGACAGCATCGTGACCAGCACGCCCGCGGTGGCGGTCGGCAGCACGTCCCCGTCCACCTTCCCGGTGCGCTGGAGCTCGGTTATCGCCTCGGCCACCGCGGTCACCACGATGTTGAGCAGCTTCATCCGGATGCGGGAGAAGCGCCGGTCGCCCTCCGCCGCCGCGAGGTCGAGCACCCGGAGGATCGCGTCGTGATCGCGCCAGAAGTTCAGGAAGCCGTCGACCAGCTGGCCGGCCGCGGCCGAGCCCGACCGTCCGCTCCAGCTGCGGTCGGCGACCAGGTCCCGCAGCGCCGCCGCGTCCCGCAGGACGTCGCCGGCCAGCTCCAGCACCGCGGCCTGGATGTCCGGGAAGTACTGGTAGAACGTCGCCGGTGACGTCCCGGCCAGCCTGGCCACGTCGATCACCGTCACGTCCCGGTAGGCGGTGGTCGTGAGCATTTCGGCGAGGCATTCGAGCAGCCGGGTTCGGGTCGCCTGGCCTCGGCGGCCGGCCACCCGCCCGTCAACGGTGCGCACTTGTGTCATACCGTCAGTTTATCTACGCCTAGATAGCCTGCATTTGCGAGGCGTATCGGTTAAGCCATCTGGTGGGTGGTCAAATCGGCAATATCTGCTTACACGCGGTGAAAATGCTCCTGACTTAGCCGTACGACGACTGACTTGGACGTCGGAGTGTTCGATACCTGCGCCGTCGAGTCCAGCGGCACGAGCACGTTCGTCTCGGGGAAGTAGGCGGCGGCGCAGCCGCGCGCGGTCGGGTAGCTGACGACCCGAAAGCCCGGCGCACGCCGCTCGACTCCGTCTTCCCACCGCGACACCAGGTCGACTGACGCACCGTCCGCCACCCCGAGCTCGGCTAGGTCCGCGGGGTTCACGAACACCACCCGCCGGCCTCCCTTCACGCCGCGGTAGCGGTCGTCCAAGCCGTAGATGGTGGTGTTGTACTGGTCGTGCGAGCGGACCGTCTGGAGCAGCAGGTGGCCCGGCGGGACGCGGAGCACGTCCAGCGGGTTGACCGTGAAGTTCGCCTTCCCGGTCGCGGTCGGGAAGGTCCGCGAGTCGCGCGGGCCGTGCGGCAACTGGAAGCCCACCGCCTGCTTGTCCGCCCGCCGCACCCGCGCGTTGAAGTCGGCGAAGCCCGGCACGACCCGCGCCACGTGATCCCGGATCAGGTCGTAGTCGTCCGCCATGGCCGCCCAGTCGATTCCGCCGCCGTCCGGGCCGAACAGCGCCGCGGCGATCCCCGCCACGATCGCGACCTCGCTCTTGAGCACCGGGGACGCCGGGGCCAGGCGGCCGCGGGAGGCGTGCACCATCGACATCGAGTCCTCGACCGTGACGAACTGCTCGCGGCCGCCGCGCACGTCACGCTCGGTCCGGCCGAGACACGGCAGGATCAGCGCCGCCGCGCCGGTGACCGCGTGCGAGCGGTTCAGCTTCGTGGACACCTGCACGGTGAGCCCGCACCGGCGCATCGCGGCCTCGGTGACTGAGGTGTCGGGAGTCGCGGTGACGAAGTTGCCGCCCATCCCGACGAAGACCGCCACCTTGCCGTCGCGCATCGCCCGGATCGCCTCGACGGTGTCGTAGCCGTGCTCGCGGGGCGGCTCAAAGCCGAACTCGGCGGCCAGTGCGTTCAAGAACGCCGCGGCGGGCTTCTCGTAGATCCCCATGGTGCGGTCGCCCTGCACGTTGGAGTGACCGCGCACCGGGCACACGCCGGCGCCCGGCCGCCCGACGTTGCCGCGCAGCAGCAGGAAGTTGACGACCTCGCGGATGGTCGGCACCGAGTTGCGGTGCTGCGTCAGACCCATCGCCCAGCACACGATGATCCGCTCGGACCCGCGCACCCGGGCGGCCAGCGCCTCGATCCGTTCCTTTGGCAGCCCGGTCGCTTCGAGGACGTCCTCCCACGGCGTCTTGCGCACCTCGGCCTCGTATTCGGCGAAGCCGTGCGCGTGCTGCTCGATGAACGCGCGGTCGAGCACGGTCCCCGGCGCCTCGTCCTCGGCCTCGAGCAGCAGCCGGCCCAGCGCGCGGAAGAGCGCGAGGTCGCCGTTGACGCGGATCTGGAGGAAATCGTCAGCCAGCGCGGTGCCCGGTCCGACGACGCCGCGCACCGTCTGCGGGTTCTTGAACCGGATCAGGCCGGCCTCCGGCAGCGGGTTCACCGCGACGATCGACGCCCCGCCGCGCTTGGCCTTCTCCAGCGAGGTGAGCATGCGCGGGTGGTTGGTGCCGGGGTTCTGCCCGGCCACGATGATCAGGTCGGCCTTGGCCAGGTCGTCCAGCGAGACCGAGCCCTTGCCGATTCCGAGTGTCTCGGTCAGCGCGGAGCCGCTGGACTCGTGGCACATGTTCGAGCAGTCCGGCAGGTTGTTCGTGCCGTAGCGCCGCACGAGCAACTGATAGAGGAACGCCGCCTCGTTCGATGTGCGCCCTGAGGTGTAGAAGACCGCTTCATCTGGCGTGCACGCACGCAGCGCGTCGGCGGTGATCCGGAACGCCTCGTCCCAGCCCACCGGGCGGTAGTGCTCGTCGTCCGGAGCCTTGTACATCGGCTCGGTCAGGCGCCCCTGCTGACCGAGCCAGTAGTCGGACCGTTCGGCCAGCTCGGCCACCGGGTGCGCGGCGAAGAACTCTGGGGTGACCCGGCGCAGCGTAGCCTCCTCGGCCACCGCCTTCGCCCCGTTCTCGCAGAACTCGAAGTGGCTGCGGTCGGCGCTCTCGGGCCAGGCGCAGCCGGGGCAGTCGAAGCCGTCGCGCTGATTGAGCTTCAGCAGCGTCAGCGCCGACCGCTTGGCGCCCATCTGCTGCTGCGCGATCTGCAGCGCGTGCGCGATCCCCGGAACGCCCGCGGCCCACGTCTCGCCCGGGCCCACGGCGACGCCGTCTTCGCGCGGATCGTTCTCGGGCGCCGGGGTGGCCATGGCTGTGACTCCTTGGCTGTCGTCGAGGCTTCGAAGCTGACCAGCGCCAGGTCACGGCCGCGGCGAGGACGATCCCCGCCACGGGCTTGCGCGTCCGGCCAGGTCAGGGTCGAAGCAGGTGTTCGGGCTGGTCAGTACCCAACCGTACCGGGATTCACCCTCTCACCCCATTGAGTGAATTGTCTGTTATTCGACCTACCCCCGATCGGGGCGCTGACTCCAATAGAAACCCACGCGGTTCGCCCACGCGCCCCGCGAGAAGGGAACCCCACGATGGCAAGACATGCCAAACCCCGCACCCGGGTCAGATCGGCCGCCATGGGCGCCCTGACAGTCGGCGCCACGCTCACCGGACTCGGCCTCACCGCCGCCGCGCTCGACCCGCCCGACGCGGCCGGCGTGTCCGCGGACGGAACGCTCACCGGCACCGCGGTCGACCTCGCCGCCGCCGGACTCGGCGCGCCGGTGCCGGTCGCCCGGATCGACACCGTCCCCGCTGCCGTGCCCGTCGGCGGCATTGGCGCTGGAGCCGCGACAGGCAGGGCCGCAGGCCGCACCGGAGTCCAGCCCGCCCTCGCGAGGGGAGGACCTGTCCAGCCGTCGCTAGGCCGCGCGGCTGCGGCCCTGCCTGTCGCGGCCAACGCCCCTGCCGTCCAAGTGCCTTCAGTGCAACTGCCGATAGTGCAAGCACCGACCGTCCAAACACCCGCGCTCCTGACGACTGCACTCGAGACGAGCAGCCTCCAGAACTCGCCCGTCCAGCCGGTGGTAAATCAGCTGTCGAGCGTGGGCTCCACGGTCGTGCCCATGGTCCGCAACGCACTTCCGCCGGCGGTTACGCAGCCCCTCGCAGCGACCGGCCTGCTCTCGTCCATCACGCCGATCACGCCGCAGTCCGTCGCCTCCCAGCCCACCCTGGTGAACGCCCCGGCTCCGCTCCCCCTCCCGGCACTGCCCGCGCTCGCGCCCGTCACGTCCGCCGCGCAGGCTCTGCCGTCCAACGTGACCGCGCTCGTCCACGGCGTCGCAGGTCTGCTCTGAGAAGGTCCGGTCACCGCTCCACCCACTCCGCCGGGGGACGGGACTTCACACCCGCGTGTGAAGATCGCTGACTTGCCCCGCGCGGGTTGGCAGCATGGTCACGCCTGCAGCCAGCCCACGGAAGGCGGTGACCGTCCTGTCCGCTCTCGCGCTCCTCCAGCGTCTTTCCGATCCGGGCTTCGTCGATCTGGGAAGCGGCCGCCTGGAGGATTTCGTCCACCGCGACTACGCGGCGCTGTTCGGTGCGATCCCCGCCATCGCGCTCGGCTCGCTGGCCGTCTTCGCCCTGCGCGACAGCGCGGCGGGCGACCGCGCGGTCGGCGCCGCCGACGGATCCGGCGCCGCGACGTTCTCGAGCCTGCGCCCGGAACAGGAGCTGGCGCTGGTCGGCGTGCTGCTCGCGGTGATGGCGGATCGGCTCGAGCACGATCCGGTCGCCTACCCGCTCCTGGCCTGCGCCGCCGCGCGCCTGGTGGCGGCCCGCCCGGTCGGCGCCGTCTTGACCGGCCTGACCGAGCGGGCCCGGCGCGCCGCCGTGGAAGTGCTGCGCCCGGCCGCCCTCACCACCCTCCTGCGGGCCGCTACATGGGGCATCGCGATGGAATTGGAGCGGCTGTGATGGCGGCGACCGGCGTTGGGGTGGAACCGTCCGCCGAGCCGGCCCTCGACCTTCCCGGCGCGCAGTTTGTGTGGACGCCACCAGTGCCCGTGCTCGCGCCGTACCTCGGCCTCGTTACCGCAGTGCTGTGCGCGCTCGGCGGCGGCTGGCTCCTGCTCGCCCCATACGCACTCGACTACCGTCACGGTGCCCGCACCACGCCACGCACCACTGAGATCGACCTTGCGACGGGCGCGGCAGTCGCGGCCGTCGCGCTCATCAGCGCGGCCCTGTTCGCCGCGGCCCTGGCACGCAGGCTCCATGCACCTCTCGGCGCCGAGCTGGAAACAGAGCCTGTCGCCGAGCCCGAACCCGAGCCGACCGCCGACGAATCAGAGCCCTTCGCTCCGCTGTACGCGACGTCCGCCTCGACCGTCCCCGAACCCGCTCCGGCGCCCGACGCGTTGCCCCCAGAACCGGCTGCCGACCCGATCGGCTCGCTGCGGGAACTGCTCACGCCACTTGTCGCCGCCCTCGCGGCGGATCTGAAAAGCCGCACCGACGGCTCCCAAGGCGGTGTCCGCCCGTGATGCCCAGTCCGATCGCCCGCGCGCTGCGCGCCCCGGTGGCCGCGCTGCTCGGCCTCGCCCTGCTCGCCCTCCTCGGCGGCTGGCTGATCGCCGCCCCGTTCGTGCTCGGCGACCAGCTACGCGGCACCGCGTGGACCGCTGCGACCCGCACCGACGTGGCCACCGGTGCCGCGCTGGCCGGGGTCGGCCTCCTCGGGCTGCTCGGCTACCTGGCTGCTGCCGTCGCCTGGCTGGCGCGCTACGGTCGTTAGAGACGGGTGTGCCCGTCAACGTCGGTGTATCAGGCTCTTCGACGTTGTGTGGGTTGCCAGAGGGAGAATGATCATGGGCGATCGGGCGGCGGGCGGCACCCAGGACCGCACCAACGCGGCCTGCCAGGCTGGGCGCGACTGGGTCCACGACGCCATCGCGAAGGTCGAGGCCGACGCCAACCGCTCCGCCGACACCCATCTGCTGGTCGTCCCACTGCCCGCCGAGTGGGGCATCGACCTCTATCTCAAGGATGAGTCGACCCATCCGACCGGCTCGCTTAAGCACCGCCTGGCGCGGTCCCTCTTCCTCTACGCCCTATGCAATGGCTGGATTCGCGAGGGGCGCCCTGTCATCGAGGCATCGTCCGGCTCGACGGCCGTCTCCGAGGCCTACTTCGCCCGGATGCTCGGCCTGCCCTTCATCGCCGTGATGCCCGCCTCGACCAGCAAGGAGAAGATCTCGCTGATCGAGTTCTTCGGCGCCGAGTGCCACCTGGTCGACGACCCCACCGCGGTGGTCGCCGAGTCGCGGCGGCTGGCGGCCGAGTCCGGCGGCCATTTCATGGACCAGTTCACCTACGCCGAGCGGGCGACCGACTGGCGCGGCAACAACAACATCGCCGAGTCGATCTACGAGCAGATGACCCGCGAGCGCCACCCGGTGCCCTGCTGGATCGTGGTCGGCGCGGGCACCGGCGGCACCAGCGCGACGATCGGCCGCTACGTGCGCTACCGCCGTCTCCAGACCCGCCTCTGCGTCGTGGACCCGGAGAACTCGGCCTTCTTCGACGGCTGGGCCAACCAGGACCCCGCCTTCACGACCGGACGCGGCTCGCGCATCGAGGGCATCGGCCGCCCGCGGGTCGAGCCGTCCTTCCTCCCGGACGTCGTGGACCGGATGATCCAGGTTCCGGACGCCGCCTCGATCGCCGCTGCCCGCCTGCTGGCGGAGCGCACCGGGCACCGCGCCGGTGGATCGACCGGCACCAACCTGTGGGGGACCTTCCGCATCATCTCCGAATTGCGGGCGGCCGGGGTGCACGGCTCCGTCGTCACGCTGCTTTGCGACGGGGGCGAACGCTACGCCCATACCTATTACGACGACGGGTGGTTGAGCGGCCAAGGCATCGACATCACGCCCTACGACCGTGCTCTGCGGGACTTCTTGGCGACCGGTAGCTTGCCGTGAAATGGCGCCGCGATCACGGGTTGAGTTCGCAGTGTCATGGGCGGGTAACAGTTTTCTGAATTGGCGCTGAGAAATCAGCGCAGACCCGCCTCGCTTCACATTGGTTTCAGATTCGGCGCCAACACTCCGCCCCATGACGCCGCTCAAGTCCTCCCGCCGCCGACTCGTGCTGAACGGGTCGCTCGCCGTGCTCGTGCTGGCCGGCGCGGGTGTTGCCTACGCGACGGTCGGCCCGGCCAACAGCGCCACCGCCTCGACCCTGCGCACCGCGAACGTGCAGCAGGGGACCGTCATCGCCTCCGTTTCCGCGTCCGGGAACCTCGCGCTCGCCGCCACCTCGAGCCTCGCCTTCGGCGCGGCCGGCAAAATCACCGAGATCGACGTGAAGGTCGGCCAGCAGGTCACCTCCGGGCAGGTGCTCGCGAAGGTCGACCCCACCCAGGCCAACCTCCAGCTGACCGAGGCGCAGCAGCAGCTGACGGTCGCTCAGGACAATCTCGCCAAGGCACAGAACGGTCCCAGCTCGGCTCAGCAGGCGGTCAACGACGACCAGCTCAACAACGATGAGACCGCGCTGGCCAACGCGCAGAAGACCCTCTCGAACGACGAAGCCCTGCCGCAGTGCACCGCGACGCCGACGCCCTCGCCGTCGTCCGGCAAGGGCGGCTCGTCGGGCTCGTCGTCGACGGGATGCCAGTCAGCACCGCTGATCACGCAGGACCAGCAGTCCGTCACCAACGCGCAGAACACCCTTCAGCTCCTCAGGGACCAGCAGGCGGCCAGCGCGTACGTCGACCCGAGCACGATCGCGCAGGACCAGGAAGCGGTCACCCAGGCCCAGGCCGCCGTGAACAACGCGCAGACCGCCGTCAGCGCGACGGTCATCACCGCGCCGACGAACGGAACCATCCTGACCGTGGCCGGCGCGGTCGGCTCCGAGGTCAGCGCTGGCACCTCGACGACCGGCGCCTCCTCCTCGTTCAGCTCCTCGTCTGGGTCGTCCGGCTCGGGCGGGGGCGGCGCGGGCGGCGGCTCCTCATCCTCTGCGGGTTCGTCGTCCTCGGGCTCGTCCAGCTCCTCAAGCTCGGGCACCTTCATCACGATGGCGGACCTCGGCCAGCTCCAAGTCACCGCGAACGTCTCCGAGACCGACGTCGCCTCGGTCCAGCTCGGCCAGTCCGCGACCCTGACCCTGAACGCCGCGCCGGGCACCAACTACTCCGCGCAGGTCTCCGCGATCGCCCCGACGTCGACCGTGGTCTCCAACGTCGTCGAGTACGCGGTCACCCTGGACCTGACCCAGACGGTGCCCGCCTCCGTGCGCCCCGGCCAGTCCGCCGCCATCACCATCATCACCGGCCAGGCCAGCAACGCCGTGTACGTGCCCAGCTCCGCCATCACCCAGCTCGGTGGCCGCTCGATCGTGACCGTCGTCGGCTCGGACGGCAAGCAGACCGTCACGCCCGTCACCACCGGCCTGGTCGGCACCACCGACACCCAGGTGACCAGCGGCCTGACCGCTGGCGAGAAGGTCCTGATCAGCCTGGCCAGCACCACCTCCACCACCGGCGGCCGCGGATTCGGCGGCATCGGCGGCGGACTGGGCGGCGTCGGCGGCGGGCTCGGCGGCGGCGCGAGGAGCGGCGGGTGAGCGTCTTCTCGGCCGACGACGACACCACCGCCGTCACGCAGGTCAAGCCGGTCCGGCCGAGCGCGGTCTGGATCAACGGCCTGCGGAAGGTCTACGGCGACGGGGACGCCGCCGTGCACGCCCTGCGCGGCATCGACCTCGACGTCCCGCACGGCGACTACGTCGCGGTCATGGGCGCGTCCGGCTCCGGCAAGTCCACCCTCATGAACATCGTCGGCTGCCTGGACGTGCCCACCTCCGGCGAGTACCTGCTGGACGGGATCGCCATCGCGGACCTCGACGAGCGCCAGCTCTCGCTCGTGCGCAACCGCAAGATCGGCTTCGTCTTCCAGTCCTTCAACCTGCTCGCCCGCACCACCGCGTTCGAGAACGTCGAGCTGCCGCTGGTCTACGGCGGCGTGCACAAGATCGAGCGGCGGCGCCGGGCCCTGGCCGCGCTGAACCTGGTCGGCCTCGGCGACCGGATCGACCACCACCCCAACCAGCTGTCCGGCGGTCAGCAGCAGCGCGTCGCGGTCGCCCGCGCCCTGGTGACCGCGCCCTCTCTGGTGCTGGCCGACGAGCCGACCGGAAACCTCGACACCCATTCGAGCTACGAGGTCATGTCCCTCTTCGACCAGTTGAACGCGACCGGCCGCACGATCGTGCTCATCACCCATGAGGAGGACATCGCGGCGCACGCCAAGCGGGCTATCCGCCTGGTCGACGGCCTGATCGTGGAGGACACCAGGCTCTCCCCGGCCGACGGCCTGCCGCCCCGGATGGCCACCCGGAACCCCGAGGCGTACAACAACCAGGCCCGGCACGCGGCCGAGGGCCATGCGATCCGGAAGGCTGGCTCCTGATGCGCGTCATCGAGGTCTTCCGGTTCGCCATCCGCGGACTGCGGGCGAACAAGCTGCGCTCGGGGCTGACCACGCTCGGCATCCTGATCGGCGTCGGCGCGGTGATCCTGCTGATAGCGGTCGGCCAGGGCAGCGGTGCGGCGGTGCAAGCGCGCATCTCCAACCTCGGCTCGAACCTGCTCACGGTCACCCGGCAGGCCGGCGGCTTCGGCCGGGCCGCCGCCAGCCGCACCGGCACCCAGAGCCAGACCACCAACCTCACCGTCGCCGACGCGCAGCTGCTGGCCACCTCGGACCAGGACCCGGACGTCGGCGTGGTCGCCCCGGTCGCCTCCACCTCAGGGACGGCCACCTACGCCGGCGCCACCACGACGATCAACCAGGTGGTCGGGACCTACCCGGCATACCTGCCGATCTCCAACGACCAGATCGCGACCGGCTCCTCCTTCAGCGCCGACGACGTCAACAACGACCGCAAGGTCGTGGTGATCGGCCAGACGGTCGTGACCAACCTGTTCGGCACCATCGACCCGATCGGCAAGACGCTCCAACTCGGCGGCGTCCCCTACACGGTCATCGGCACGCTCGTGGCCAAGGGCGGCGGCAGCACCTTCAACGACCCGGACAACGTCGCCCTCGCCCCGCTGACCACCGTGCAGAACAGCCTGACCGGTTTCGGCTCGCTGTCCGAGATCGCGGTGCAGGCCACCGGGGCCGACCAGTCGAACGCCGCCCAGGCCGAGGTCACCAACCTCCTGCTCCAGGCGCACCACGACACCGCCACCAACGCGGACTTCACGGTGACCAACGAGGCCTCGCTGCTGTCCACCGCGCAGAGCACGACGCAGACCTTCACCGTCCTGCTCGCCGCGGTCGCCGCGATCTCCCTGCTGGTCGGCGGGATCGGGGTCACCAACATCATGCTGGTGACGGTCACCGAGCGCACTCGCGAGATCGGCATCCGCAAGGCCCTCGGCGCCCCGCGCGGCGCGATCCTCGGCCAGTTCCTGATCGAGGCGGTGCTGCTGTCGGTGGTCGGCGGCGCGCTCGGGGTGGTCGCCGGGGTGGTCGGGTCGCGCTTCACGATCGACGGCATCAAACCGGTGCTCGTCCCCAGCTCCATCCTGCTCGCCTTCGGCGTGTCCGCCGTGATCGGCCTGGTTTTCGGTTCGCTGCCGGCCAACCGGGCCGCCAAACTCCATCCGATTGAGGCGCTGCGTCATGAGTGAACTAGAGACAGAGACCGCGGTGGACCCGGGCGCGGAGACCGCGGAACTGGTCCTGGCGGAGCCGGACGCGGACGAGCTCCCCGGCGAGCTCGAGGTGCGCGGCGCCGACGCGGACCTGCTGGCACTCCCGCCGCGGGTCGACGACCTCGGCACCGCGCTCGCCGCCCGGCCGCCGCGGCTGAAGCTGCCGAAGATCACCACCGCCCTGGTGGCCGCCGCCCTGCTGTGCGGCGGGTTCCTCGGCGGCGTGCTGGTCGAGAAGCACTCGGCCGGCTCCTCCAGCCGGGGCGGCGCCAACTTCGCCGCGTTCGGCACCGGGACCGGTGGGACCGGGACGGGCGCCGCCGGCCGGACCGGGCGAGGCGGGTTCGGCGGACTCGGCGGCACGGGCAGCGGTTCGGGGACCGGCTCCAGCGCGGTCAGCGGCACGGTGACCGTCGTCACCGGTAACACGCTCTACGTCACCGCGGCGGACGGCAGCGTCTACACGGTGACCACGAACGGCTCGACAGCCGTCTCGATCGCCCAGTCCGGCTCGCTCTCCCAGCTCAAGCCGGGCCAGACGGTGGTGATCGCGGGCAGCAACGACGGCAAGGGCGACGTCACCGCGACCTCGATCACCGCGGGCAGCACGACCAACAACACCACTTCGACCGGCCAGTGACGGTGGACACGCGATGAACAAGAACATGATCCGGATATCGGCCAGGCCCGTCGTGGCGGTGGCCGGCGCGATCGTCGCGGGCGCCGTGTTGGCGGCCTGCGGCGGCGGGGGCGGCGGCACGTCGGGCACCACGCCCGCGGCCGCGGCGGCGTCGGCCTCGAGCTCGAGCAACGCCTCGGCCTATCGCGCGTGCCTCGCGCAGCACGGCGTCACGCTGCCGTCGCGGGCTCCGGGACAGGGCAGGCCGTCCGGCGGAACCGGCGGCGGGGGCTTCGGCGGTGGAGGCGGCGGCGGGTTCACCGCGAACCCGCAGATGCAGGCGGCGCTGCAGGCCTGCGCATCGCTGCGGCCGGCCGGCGGGGGCTTCGGCGGCTTTGGCGGCGGGGGCGGCGCGGCGCTCACCGCGTTCCGCAACTGCATGAGCCAGCAGGGCGTGGTGATCCCGACCACCCGGCCCACCGTCCGCCCGACGGCCCCCGCCAGCGGCAGCTCCCGGTACCTCGGCGGCCTCGACCCCAACGACCCGAAGGTGGTCGCGGCGCTCAAGGTCTGCTCGCCGCTGCTGCCGAGCCGCAGCGCGTCGCCGTCGGCGACCAGCTGAACGGCCGCTCGGCGAGTTTACGGACCGCATGCACCGGACGGGCCACGTGCTGCCCGTCCGGTGCGCGGCGTTGCCCTCTACGCTGCAAATACGCCCCGAAGCGGCAGTTATCCACAGGCTGGGTGTACCTCTAAGGCAGTTTTCAGGAATTCTGTCCAACCTTGTCACCGGGGAGATGATTTACCCGTACGACAATCGAAGGTGAACTTAAGGGGGAGGCCCTGATGGCGGCGAGCAGCAGCGGCGCGCGGCTCCTAGTCGTGGACGACGACAGCGAGGTCCGCGAGGCGCTCGGTCGTGCGCTGAAACTCGAGGGCTTCTCGGTCACTCTGGCCGCAGACGGCGCCGCCGCGCTGGACGCCGTGCGCGAGGCCACACCCGACGCGCTGATCCTGGACGTCGCCATGCCGGGCGTGGACGGCCTCGCGGTGGCGCGGGCGCTGCGTGCCGCCGAGGACCGCACGCCGATCCTGATGCTCACCGCCCGCGACGCGATCGCCGACCGGGTATTCGGGCTGAACGCCGGCGCCGACGACTACCTCGTCAAGCCGTTCGCCCTGGTCGAGCTGGTCGCTCGGGTGAACGCGCTGCTGCGGCGGGCGGCGGCCAGCTCGCCGCCGGAGCCGGAGATGCTCGCCTGCGGCGATCTCGCCCTGGACGTCGCGGCCCGCCAGGTCGTGCGCGGGGACAGCCGGGCGGACCTGACCAAGACCGAGTTCGAGCTGCTCGAGTTGCTGCTGCGCAACGCCGGCCGGGTGGTCACCCGGGATCTGATCATCGACCGGATCTGGGGGTACGACTTCGGTCCCGGCTCGAACTCGCTGGAGGTCTTCGTCTCCACGCTGCGGCGCAAGACTGAGGTCGGCGGCGCGCCGCGGGTCATCCAGACCGTGCGCGGCGTCGGGTACACCATCCGCGAGGGACGGACGTGAGGCCATGACCTCGTCGGGAGCCACGCGTCTGCGCCATGCGCTGCGCCGGATGCGAAGCCTCAAACTGCGCACCAGGATCACCCTGGCCGCGACGCTGGCAGTTTCGCTCGGCATAGGCGCGGGTGTGCTGTTCGCCTACCTCGCGGTGCGCGCGGAACTGTTCGGCGGTATCGACAACCAGCTGGGCCGCCAGGTGCAGAACATCCAGAAGTTCAACGCGAGCGGCGGATTGGGTAACCGTCTTCCGAACGGCTCCCAGGCCGGCCATACCGGGCAGGGCTTCCTCAACGGCCCGCACCATCGGTTCGGCGACACCGTCGGTTACATCCAGTCGGTGAGCGCGAGCGGAAAGACTTCACAGCCGCCGGACCAGACGGTCGCGTTGCCGGTGGACAACGTGGACAAGGCCGTCGCCGCGGGGACCGCGCCGGAGGTCACCCGCAGCATCTACCTCCAGGGCGTGCACGTGCGCATGGTGACCGCGCCGCTGAGCAAGGGTTCGGCGATCCAGGTCGCGGTCCCGCTCACCTCCATAGACGACCAGCTCAGCCGGCTCGGCCTGGAGCTTCTCGCCGTCGGGGCCGCCGGCATCCTGCTCGCGGCTGTGCTCGGTTGGTGGGTCACCCGGACCGCGCTGCGCCCGGTCGGCCAGCTGACCGCGGCGGCCGAGCGGATCGCGCGCACCCGCGATCTGGCCCACCGGATCGACCCGGGCGACCGCGCCGAACGGGACGAGCTCGGGCGCCTGGCGACCAGCTTCAACGCGATGCTCGGCGCGGTACAGGACTCGACCGAGCGGCAGCGCCAGCTGGTCGCCGACGCCTCGCACGAGCTGCGCACGCCGCTGACCTCGCTGCGCACGAACGTCGAGGTGCTGCGCAAGATCGAGCTGCTGGAGCCGGACGACCGCGAGCGGCTGATCGCGTCCGTGCTGGTCGGCATCGACGATCTGACCGCCCTCGTGGCCGACACGGTGGAGCTGGCGCGCGGGGAGGAGCCTCCGGAGTCGGTCGAGCTGTTCCGCTGGGACGAACTCGCCGACCGCGTCGTCGAACGGGCACGGCTGCTGTGGTCCGGCGTCGAGTTCGCTTTCACCGCCGAGCCGTGCGTGGTGGCGGGCGTACCGGACCGGCTTCAGCGCGCCATGGCGAACCTGGTCGACAACGCCGCCAAGTTCTCCGGCGGAACGGGCCTGGTCGAGATCAAGCTGAAGGGCGGGACCCTGACCGTACGCGACGACGGCCCGGGAATCCTCGAGGCGGATCTCCCGCACGTGTTCAACCGGTTCTACCGGGCCGCCTCGATGCGTGACCGGCCCGGCTCAGGCCTCGGGCTGGCCATCGTGGCGCAGGTCGCCGAGTCGCACGGGGGAGCGGTCACCGCCGCGAACGATCCCGGCGGCGGCGCGGTGCTGAGCCTTTCCCTACCCCTCGCGCCTGATCAGAGCCTCGAGGCGGTGCCGCACGGGGGTGATGCGGTTGCCGTCGGGCTTGGCGATGCGGAGCCTGCCAGCAGGTTGGTCGAGGCGTACGGGTCCACCATACGGCCGGAGCTCCCGCCGCCCGTGCCGAAGGCCGGGTTGATGTAGCCGTTGTAGGTGTTGCAGGCGGTGTTCGCTATGTCCGAGGCGTAGTTCGACATCAGGTACTTGCCGTTTTGCGCGGCGAACCCCGTCGGAGTCGCCACTTCGAGCACGTAGACCCGGTGCACCACAGCCCGCGAGGGGCGTCCCGCGCCGTTGCCGGGACCGACCGCGTAGACGAACTCGTAGTCGCCGTCGACCGTGAGGTCGCCGTTCTTGTCGATCCCGGCGGTCATGGCGCCCCGGACCTTCACCGTGCGGCCGAGCAGCCGCGTCGTGGTGGGATTGAACCGGGTGACCACGTCGATCGCGTTCGCCCCGGCCCCCGGGTGCGAGATCCACTTGGTCAGCTCCTCGGACAGGTGGTTCCGCGAGTCGAGGAGCTGGGTGAAGTCGGTGACCGGGCCGCCGCTGAGGACCGCGGGGTCGAGATTGCCGGCGATGAGCAGCTGCCGCAGCCCGTCGTAGCCGAGCGCGACCTCGCCCGCCGGGAAGACGCCCGTCGCGGGGGAGCCCACGGCGGTGGCGGCGGGGACGACGATCCCGGCGTCGTTGTCCGCCCACGAGAGCGCGGGCGAGTCGGCGAAGTACTGGTCGTCCGGATTCGTGAACGAGGGCGACGGCGTCGGGCCCGGCCGGGCGGTCCCGGTCGGTGCTGTCTCGGTCAGCGGGGCCTTGCCGTGCCGCGGGTAGACGAGATACCCCACGACGGTGGCGACCGCCAAGATCAGCACGAGGTTCCGGACCCAGACGCGCTGCGCCCGGCGCGCGGGCCGGTCCTGCTCCGCCCACGGATCAGCCTCACCCGACGGGTCGGGCGTGTCGCTGCGCCGGCCCGTGGACTCCGGCGGCTGCTCGGACCACCGCGCGTTCAGCTCGCGGGCCCGCGCCGACGGCTCCTTCGTCGTGGCCGCCTTGACGAAGTCCTCGTCGAGGACGATGTCGAACGGGTCGTCAGGTTCCTGCGAGGAATCGGACGAGTCCCCGTGGTTGTCGGTCACCGGCCGAGGCTACCCAGCGGCGCGCGGACCGGGCAAGGCACTTCGCGCAAAGACCTTGCCACGGACGCGCGACGTGCGGTTACGACGTGCAGTCAGACGTCGGCTGGAAGAGCGGGCGTGGCCGGGCGGCTCCAGAAGCGGATCGACTCGCCGAGGAAGAGCACCCACAGATAACCGGTGAGCACGAGCAGCGCCGGGATCAGGGCGTGGTGAGCCGAACCGCCGAGGAAAAGCCCGGCGACGGCGAGGACGATCACGCGTCCCTCGAAGCCGAAGCAGCCGGCGATCGTCAGCCACCGCGGCGCGGAGGCGCCGGCGCGGATCCGGTAGACCACGTCGTAGTGGTGGTAGATCACGGCGGCCAAGTACGCGAAGGCCGCGGGCAGCGCGTGGTGGACCTGGGAAGCTACCGCGATGGCCAGCGCGTATTCGAGGCCGTGGTAGCTCGGCGGGATCAGCCAACCCAGCGGCGTGGCCAGGCGCCGCCGCTCGGCGATCGGCGCGGCGGCGATGTCGGACATGGCGAACAATCCTGCGAGCGCCTCATCGGTGGGCGGCGGCGCCGACCGCCGCGCGCGAACGACTCGCCCGGCCGTGGTGTACGCGGCAGCGACCGCGCCCCACGCGATCAGGACCGTGAAGGTGGTACGCGGGCTCGTCAGCGCGGTGAGCAGCGCGATCAGGGCCCACCGCTCGCCGATCGGCAGGATGACGACCTTGCGGGCCCAGTAGCCGAGGTTCTTCGCAGGAGGGTCCTGGCGCGCTTCGGTGGCAGGGCTCTGCGTTGCTTCTCCGCGGCGCGCCGAAGGTGCCGGCTGCCCCCGCTGCGCCTCGTGGAAGGCGAAGTCGATGTGGTGGCGCAGCGTCTGCAGGGCCATCGCGACGGCGGCGAGCAGCCAGACGTCGTCGCCATGCCGGGCGGAGCCGAGCGCGAGCCCGGCGTACACGGCGTACTCCTTGGCCCGGTCGAAGGTGGCATCGAGCCACGAGCCGATCCGGGAGAAGTTGAGGGAGTAGCGGGCGAGCTGGCCGTCGGTGCAGTCCAGCACGAAGGAGAGGTAAAGCGCGACGGCGGCAATCACGTACCCCGCACGCGTGCCGGTCGCCGCGGTCACGGCGCCGACGAGCGCGACCAGCAGGGACAGCACCGTGACCGTGTTGGGGCTCATTCCGTGACGCGCGCACCAACGGGCGAGATGCCGCGAGTACGACGATACGAAGAGCGTGGCGAACAAGCCGTCGTCCGCCTTGACCGACTCGCGCAGCCGAACCGTCTCGTCGCTGACCGCGGCGATGTCCGCATAAGCACTCTTACGGGCGGCGAGCGGTGCGTCCACGAGCGTCGCCACGAGACCCACGGGCAGCCGCACCTCGTGCAGCCGCACCGACTCGGGCAGGCGGGCCGCCAGATCGTCCGGAACCAGCGGGCGCGGGGCCGTCAGCCGCGCCGCCGGGGAAACCCCTTCCACCCGGTGCCCGGTCAGGTCTGGGAGCGCGCGCAGATGACCCGCCAGCAGTTCGCGTGCCGCCCCGGAGACGGTGAGCACGCCGGTGCAGTGCGCGGCCGACCAGCGCGGATCCTCGATCGCCAGCCGCAGCGCGTGCTGGTGCGCGACCAATCGGCGGTCCACCAGCGCGACCCGTCCGGCGGCCGACGCGCTGGCCACCGCCCGGGCCGCGGCCGCCGGCCCGTCCGCCTCGATCACGGTCGCCCCGATGGCCGACAGGTCGGCCTTCAACTGACCGTCGCCGTCCACCGGCTGCGGGCCGGTCAATACAGCGATCGTCGGGATGCGCACCAGGGCGGCCTCTCTCTTTGTGTGAACGTGCCCGGCGGCAACCGTAGTCCCTCAGCCGGGTCGGCTACCATCCTGCAAACGTTCATTCGGCGCGGAAATGCCGAGATCGAGCCCACGCGAGGACGCCAGGTGCCACCAGCCGACAAGCCCCCGGTCGCGGATCCCGTCACCCCCGACGTGTCCGTGATCGTCATCGTCTATAACGATGCGGCGCGGCTGCCGTCGGCGGTCCGGTCGGTGCTCCGGCAGACGCTGCGCAATCTCGAAGTGATCATCGTGGACGACTGCTCCACGGACGACACCCCGGCGGTCGCCGCGCGGCTGGCGGAGGATCCGAGGGTTCGCTACGTCCGGCTGGAGCGCAACAGCGGCGGCTGCTCCATGCCGCGCAACGTGGGCATCGACCAGGCGCGGGGCACCTATGTGATGTTCCTGGACTCGGACGACACGCTCGACATGCACGCCTGCATGAACATGGTGCACGCGGCCGAGGAATCCGGCGCCGACCTGGTCTCCGGGGTGTGCGTGCGGGTGCACCAAAACAGGTCCGGCCTGGTTGAGAGCGTGCCGTGGTGGCCCGAGATGTACGCCGAGCGGCGGGTGCTCGACGGCGTGTCGCAGATGCCTGATCTGCTGCGCGACACGCTGTCGACGAACAAGTGCTACCGGCGCGCGTTCCTCGATGCCAACGGTCTGCGTTTCCCGGTGGGCTACCACTACGAGGACCTGCTCTTCTCGGCCAAGGCGTACCTCGCGGCCGGTCGCATCGCGCTGATTCCGGAGACCGTCTACCTCTGGAACGTGGTGGTCCGGGCCGCGCAGAAGTCGATCTCGAACCGGCGCGGCGAGATCTCCAACCTGCGTGACCGCATCAGCATCCACCGGATGATCGACGAGGCGCTGTCCGCCTGGCTGGACGCGGGCGGCGATCCGGATGTGAAGATCGCGAAGGACGCCAAGTTCATCGAGCACGACCTGGTGCTCTACCTGCGCGACCTGCCGTATCAGAGCCCGGACTACGTATCCGAGTTCACCAATCTGGTGCGCGACTATCTCGGGACGCTGCGCCCGGAGGCCTTCGACCGCTGTCCGCACCGCGTGGCCGTGGCCGGGGCGCAGCTGTTGCTGCTGCAGGACTGGCCGAACCTGGTCACCGTGTGCGAGCACTTACTCGACCGCAGCCGCGACAGCGCCGCGCACCTCGAACGCACGAGGATCACCTCCGACCTCGTCGAGCGCGATGACCGGATCTACTGGTGCGATGCCCACCTCTACATGCCCGAAGAACGCGCCGCGCTCGACGTCACCGACCTCGGCCTGCACCGCGTCCCCTTCCCCCAGGCCAACTTCGCGAGTCGGCTGACCGGGATCGAAGCGCTCGGCGGCGGACGCGTGCGCATCACCGGCGAGACGGTTAACCCGCTGGGGCGGATCCCCGAGGACGTGGCGCTGTCCGCAGTGCTCGAATTCCGGCCGACGGCGCGCGCGGTGCGGACCTACCGGACGAAAGTCGGCGAGGTGCGCCACGAAGGGCGCCGCATCATGTGGACAGCCGAACTGAACCTCACCAAGACCGTCAAACCGGTCGGCGTGATCGACCAGAACTGGGAGACGCGGCTGCGGCTTACCGCTGGCGACTTGGGCACCACAGTGTCCAAGGTGACCGTGCTCCCGGGCGTCACCGGAGTCGGTGGCGATGCACCCATCACCGTGCGAGCCAAGCCACTGCTGACGCGTGCGGTCGGAGACCAGTGGGTCGCCGGCATCAACCACCGCGGCGCGTTCAGCCTGACGCTCGTCGCCCGCAATCCGGTGGCGCGCGCGGTGAACGCACCCTTCGATCCGTCCAGGCCACCCGGCCGGGTGCTGCGCCTCGCGCAACGGCTCTACCGGAAGGCGCGGATCCTGAACGACCCGCGCATCAAGCGTGAGGTCTACCACAGGGTGCTGTGTCGGCTGCCGATCCGGCGCGGCTCGGTGCTGTTCGAGTCGCATCTCGGCGGCTCGTACAGCGACAGTCCCAAATACATCCACGAGGCGCTGCGCCGCTCCGGCTACAAGCGGCGCGTTTACTGGTCGTACGCCAAGGGGACCGGCGGGTTCCCAAGGGATGCGCGTCTGGTGAAGCGGGGCTCGTGGGCGTATCTACGAGCCGCGGCCCGGGCCGAGATCTGGATCGACAACCAGGGCTTCCCCCAGTGGATGCGCAAGCGGCCGGGCACCACATACGTGCAGACCTGGCACGGGACCGCGCTCAAGAAGATGGGCGTGCACACCCCGCAGGTCAAGGCGATGCTCGCGGCGGATCGCAAGCGCCTGGCGAACGCGGTGGGCCGATTCGACTACTTCCTCGTGCGGTCCGAGTACGACATCAGGACCCTGGTTGAGGCCTTCGAACTGCGCGCCGAACCGCTGCGGATCGGATATCCGCGCAACGACGCGCTGCTCGCGCCGGACCGGGATCAGCGCGGCGGGGCACTGCGCGAAAGCCTCGGACTCCCGGCAGGCAAGCGGATCGTGCTCTACGCGCCGACGTTCCGGGCGCGGACCGGCGTCTTCGAGCCCGGATTCGACCTGGAGGCGTTCGCGCGCGAGCTCGGATCGACACATGTGCTTCTGGTGCGAGCGCACTACCTGAACACCGTGGTGGTGCCGCGGGCGGTGGGCGACGTCGTGCGTGACGTGTCCGCGTATCCCGATGTCACCGAGCTGATGCTGGTCGCGGATGTCCTGGTCACGGACTACTCCTCGGTGATGTTCGACTACGCGCTGCTCGACCGGCCGATGGTGTTCTTCACCCCGGACGCCGCGCAGTACGACCGGGACCGCGGCATGTACTTCGATCTGGCCGACCGCGCGCCCGGTCCGCTCGCCACGGATCAGGGCTCGTTCTTCGAGGCCGTGCGCGAGGCGGCGCGGCAGGGCGCGCACGACCCGTTCGCCGAGGCCCGCAAGGCGTTCGCGCACGACTTCGGCGAGTACGAAACCGGCAGCGCGGCGGATCAGGTCGTCGCCCGGTTCTTCGGCGGGGGAGGCGTGACCCGGTGAGCAGTGACCCGATGAGCACCGATTCGGCGAGCCCCGACCCGATGAGGGCCGGGCGGGACGTCTTCGTCGTCTGCAACACGATCGACGAGCTCGGCGGCGTGCAGCGGTGGGCGCGCAGGCTCGCCGATCTGCTGACCGAGCGCGGCCACCGGGTCCGGCTGGTGGGCGTGTTCGCGGTCGCGCCGGCGAACCGGGCCGCGGGGATCGGCGGTACGTACTCCGAAACCGTCCTGCACCCGAACCGGTTCGGGGCGAGGCCGCGACCCGCGTTGCTCTCGCGGATCGCCAATCCGGTCGCCTACGTCCGGTACAAGCGCTGGGAGGCGGTGCAGCGCGCGGGTGCCGCGCGTCTCACGGCACTGCTGCGCACCGCCGACGAGCCCGGGAGCGCCGTTGTCATCTGCGCTCAGGTGCACGCGATGGAATGGGTCGCGCGGGCGGTCGCGAACCTCGGTCCGGCCGCGCCGCCGGTCATCGCCATGAGCCACGAGTCGTACGCCGCGTCCATGGCTTCGAGCCGGGGCCGCCGGGTCAAGAAGCTCTACGCGACGGCTCCGCGGTTCGTGTGCCTGACCGAGGCCGACGCCATGAGCTGGACCCGGGACGGCGGCATGAACAACACCGCGGTCGTCCCGAATCCGTTGCCGCTGCCCGCGAACGGCGGGGCCGACCCCGGTGCACGTGTGGTGATCGGACTCGGCCGGCTGTCGCAGGAGAAGGGCTTCGATCTCCTCCTCGAGGCATGGGCCGCGGCCGGCGCCGACCGCCCCGGCTGGACGCTGCGCATCCACGGATCCGGGCCTGAGCAGGACTCGCTCGCAGCACAGGCGGACCAACTCGGCATCACCGGATCGGTCGACCTCGCCGGGCCCACGGACGATGTCGCCGCCGCGCTCGTGCAGGGTTCTGTATTCGCGGCCTCGTCCCGCGCCGAGGGCTTTCCGATGGCGCTGCTGGAGGCGATGGCGTGCGGTCTTCCGTGCGTGGCCTTCGACTGCGCCCCCGGCGTCACCGAGATCGTCCACGACGGCGAGGACGGCATCGTCGTCCCACCCGGGAACACCGACGCGTTCGCAAAAGCGTTGGGCGACCTGATGGATTCGCGCGAACTGCGGGAGTCGCTGGGAAAGGCGGCGGTCGGCTCAGTCGGCCGGTTCGCTCCGGAGGAGATCCTCACCTCCTGGGAGAACCTGTTCGATCTCGTGTGGAAGTGATCGGAAGTGTTTGTTTCCGTTCCGTGACGGCATTCGGCGCTGTCGGCCCGAACGTGTCTACTAGGGTCGAGCCATGACGACGACTTGGCTGGTTACCGGCGGCGCCGGATTCATCGGTTCGCACGTGGTGCGCGCGCTGCTCGCCGACGGGGACGGCGTCGAACAGAACCGGGTCGTCGTGTTCGACGACTTGTCCACCGGCTTCGGCGACCGGCTGCCCGAGGGCGTGCCGCTCGAAATCGGCACCGTGCGGGATCGGGCCGCGCTGGACCGGGTCTTCTCGGCGCACCCGATCGGCGGCGTGATCCACATCGCCGCGAAGAAGCAGGTCGGCGAGTCTGTCGAGCGCCCGGCCTGGTACTACGAGCAGAACGTGGAAGGCCTGCGCGTCCTGCTCGAGGCGACCCTGGCGGCCGGCGTGCGCCGCTTCGTCTTCTCCTCGTCGGCGGCCGTCTACGGCTCACCGGACGTCGAGATCGTGACCGAAGACACCCCGTGTCTGCCGCAGTCGCCCTACGGTGAGACGAAGCTGGTCGGCGAGTGGCTGATCCGCGCGATGGCTCGCGAATACGGCCTGTCGTACGCGAGCCTGCGCTACTTCAACGTGGCCGGGGCCGGCACGCCCGAACTGGCCGACGTCGGCGCGTTCAACCTGATCCCCATGGTTTTCGAGCGGATTGACGCAGGCGAGGCGCCGCGCATCTTCGGCGACGACTATCCGACCCTCGACGGCACCTGCATCCGGGACTACATCCACGTCAACGACATCGCGAGCGCGCACGTCGCGGCGGCGCGCCGGCTGCGGGAGGACGACCACGCGGCGCTGACGCTCAACATCGGCCGCGGCGAGGGCGTCTCCGTCCTCGAGATCATCGACCGCGTGCGCGTGGTGACCGGCGTCGGCCTGCCCCCGGCCGTCGTCGCACGGCGGCCCGGCGATGGGGCCCGCTGCGTCGCCTCCGCCGACCGGATCAAGGCGGAACTCGGCTGGACCGCCGAGTACGGGCTCGACGACATGATCGCCTCGGCGTGGGCGGGGTGGCGTCTGCGTCACGACTCGGCCACGCTGCGTGGCTAGATGACGTAACAGTGGACCAGGGTTGTCCTAGGGTCGTCACCAGAGCGAAGAAAGCACCCGTACGCCTGGCAGAATGGGCGCGTGATCGGACTCATCCTCGCCGCCGGGGCGGGCCGCCGCCTACGCCCTTACACCGACACGCTGCCAAAAGCGCTGATCCCGGTGGACGGCGAGCGTTCAGTCCTGGATCTGACGCTGGCCAACTTCGCCGAAGTCGGGATCGGCGACGCCGCAGTGGTGGTCGGGTACCGGGCCGACGCGGTCCGGGAACGGAAGGCGAGCCTCGAGTCCGCGTACGGCGTCACGCTCCACCTCATCCAGAACGACAAGGCTGAGGAGTGGAACAACGCTTACTCCCTGTGGTGCGCCCGGGACCTGCTCGGCGAGGGCGCGCTGCTGGCCAACGGCGACACCGTGCACCCCGTCGCGGTGGAGGAGACCCTGCTCGCGAACCGCGGCGGGGACAAGCGGATCCTGCTCGCCGTCGACACCGTCAAGAAGCTCGCCGACGAGGAGATGAAGGTCGTCTGGACCCGCGAGGCCGGGGTCCGGCGCATCAGCAAGCTCATGGACCCGGGCGAGGCGACGGGCGAGTACATCGGGGTCACCCTCATCGAGGCCGAGGCCGGAGCGCAGCTCGCCGACGCGTTGCGCGCGACGTTCGAGCGCAACCCGCAGCTGTACTACGAGGACGGCTACCAGGAACTGGTGGACCGCGGCTTCCGGATCGACATCCAGCCGATCGGCGAGGTCGACTGGGTGGAGATCGACAACCACGAGGATCTGGTGCGGGCCCGGGCGATCACCGCGGCCGCCAGCCGCGCGGATGTCGTGGGTTCAAGCCCCGACACCCACCTCGCACCGGCCACCGGTTCTCCGGCAAGGCAGGACGCGCCATGGCCGTCCTGACGCGCCTCTATCCCGGCCCCGCGACCGTCCGGATCGGCGCCGGAGCCGCCCGCGAGCTCCCCGCGATCCTCGCCGACCAGCGGATCTCCGCCTCCGGCCGGCTCGCCATCGCGATCAGCGAGGGATCGGGCACAGCGCTGCGTGAGCGACTGCGCGAGCAGATCCCCGCCTCCGCCGGCTGGTTCACGGTGCCGACCGCGTCCCTGGACGCCGCCGTGGCCCTGGCCGACCAGATCCGCGCGTCCGGGAAGCCATACGACACGATCGTCGGGCTCGGCGGCGGAAAGGTGATCGACGTCACCAAGTACGCGGCGGCCCGGCTCGGCATGCCCATGGTCGCGGTCGTCACCAATCTGGCGCACGACGGCATCTGTTCCCCGGTCTCGACCCTGGAGAACGACGCGGGCAGCGGCTCCTACGGTGTGCCCGGCCCGATCGGCGTCGTGGTCGACCTCGATCTGGTGCGCGACGCCCCGCCACGCTTCGTGCGCGCCGGAATCGGCGAGGCGCTGTCGAACCTGTGCGCCCTGGCCGACTGGGAGCTGTCACACCGCGAGACCGGCGAGCCGGTCGACGGCTTGGCCGCGGCGATGGCCCGGACCCCGGCCGAGGCCCTGCTGCACCGCGACGGCACGATCGCCGACGACGGTTTCCTCACCGTCCTCGCCGAGGCGCTGGTGCTGTCCGGGCTGGCGATGTCGGTGGCGGGCAGCAGCCGGCCGAGCTCGGGCGCCTGCCACGAGATCTCGCACGCGATCGACCAGCTGTTCCCGGCCAAGGCGGCCCAGCACGGCGAGCAGGTTGGCGTCGGGGCCGCGTTCGCGAGTCACCTGCGCGAAGACCGCGGCCTGGCGGACACGCTGGTGGAAGCGCTGCGTCGGCACGACCTGCCCGTGCTCCCCGGCGAGCTCGGACTCGACACCCACGAATTCGTCGAAGCAGTCGCCTACGCCCCTCGTACGCGGCCGGGCCGCTACACCATCCTCGAACACCTCGATCTGTCCGAATCAGACCTCGTTGACGCGGTAAAGGACTATGTCGACACCTACGCTCGATGAGCTGCGGCAGGTCGTGCAGCCCGCCGAGAAGATGCAGCGGCGCAACGGCGAACACTGGGCCGGCCTGCTCTACATGCGATGGATCTCGCTGCGGGTCACCCGGCTGCTGGTGAACTCGCCGATCACCGCGAACGGCTACACCTATCTGATGATCCTCGCGGGCTTCGGGGCCGGGGCGGCGCTGCTGATCCCCGGCGTCGCGGGGGCCGTGCTCGGCGCGCTGCTGATCCAGGTGTATCTGCTGCTCGACTGCGTCGACGGCGAACTGGCCCGCTGGCGCCGGCAGACCTCGATCACCGGGGTCTACCTCGACCGCGTCGGCCACTACCTCTGCGAAGCCGCGTTTCTCGTCGGCCTCGGATTCCGCGCCGCGGATCTGCACTTCGACGGCTGGACGGTGCTCGGGTTCACCGCCGCGCTCGCCGTCGTCCTGGTGAAGTCCGAGACCGACCTCGTCGACGTGGCCCGCACCCGCTCGGGACTCCCGGCCGCCACCGACAGCGCGGCCATCCCCCGCGCGCGCGGCGCTGCTAAGGCACGGACCCTCGCCTCCGCCTTCAAGATCCACCGGCTGATCGGCGGCGTCGAGGCGTCGCTGCTCGTCCTCGTCGCCGGGATCGCCGACGCGTTCGCGACCGGCCGTCCGTTCACGCAGGCGGCCGTCGCCGTCCTCGCGGCCATCGCGTTGGCGATGGTCGTCCTGCACTTCGTCTCCATCGTCATGTCGAGCAGGCTCAAAGGATGAAGCTCGCCGCCGTCGTCATCACCATGGGCACCCGCCCCGCGGAGCTGTCCGAACTGCTGCGCACCATCGCCACGCAGGAAGGCGACCCGATCGACGTGGTCGTGGTCGGCAACGGGGTCAAGGCGTCCGAGCTGCCGGACCTGGGCCGCGCCCGCACCCTCGACCTGCCCGAGAACCTCGGCATTCCAGGCGGCCGCAACCGCGGGTACGAGCTGCTGCAGAAGCTGCCCGCAGGCGAGCGTCCCGACGTGATCCTGACCCTCGACGACGACGGGGCGCTGGTCGGCGACCAGGTCGGCAAGCGGGTGCGCGAGGCATTCGAGACCGAGCCGAAGCTCGGCATCGTCTCGTTCCGGATCACCGACCCGGACTCCGGCGAGGTGCAGCGCCGCCACGTGCCGCGCATCCGGGTCGGCGACCCGAACCGCTCCTCCGCGGTGACCACGTTCCTCGGCGGCGCCAACGCGGTGCGCACCGCGCTGCTGGACCAGGTCGGCGGCCTGCCCGACGACTGGTTCTACTGCCACGAGGAGACGGACCTGGCGTGGCGCGCGCTGGACGCCGGCTGGTCGATCGAATATCGCGCCGACCTCACCCTGAACCACCCGGCCACCACACCGAGCCGGCACGCGACGTACAACCGGCTGGTCGCGCGCAACCGGGTCTGGCTGGCGAAGCGTAATCTCCCATGGGCCCTGGTCCCGGTGTACCTCGGCGTCTGGACGGCGCTGACGCTGGTACGGATGCGCGGCGACCGTGCTGCGCTGCGTGCGTGGTGGGGCGGCTTCGTGGAGGGATGGCGGACTCCGGCGGGCCCGCGCCAACCGATGCGGTGGCGTACGGTCTGGCGCATGGGCCGATTGGGGCGCCCGCCCGTCATCTGACCCGCCGGTCGTCCGGCATGGCGGTGAGTGGTGACACGGCCCCAGGCCCAGGCGATTCGGCGCGGATGGTCCGGCGCAGATGGTTCGGCTAGTGATATCGACGCGGATGCGATGAAGACGAGAGGGAACGTGAGCGGCACACAGACGGTGGCGGTCGGCCCCGCCGGCGGCTCCGAGAGCCTTGCGCCCGTCGACCCCGAGTTCAACGAGCTCAGCGGCGCGGGCATGGCGGCCAAGTACGGCCTCGCAGTCGCGGGCGCCCGCCCGAGCCCGTGGGCGTACGCCAAACGGCTGTGGGTCGCCCGGCACTTCATCGTGACCTGGGCCACCGCGCGCAACCAGGCGCTGTACTCGGGCTCGCGGCTCGGCCAGATCTGGCAGGTGCTCACCCCGATCCTCAACGTCGGGGTCTACTACCTGATCTTCGGTGTGCTGCTCGGCACCAGCCGCGGCGTCCCGGACTTCATCGTCTACCTGGTCACCGGCGTCTTCATCTTCAACTTCATGCAGACCGCGATGCTCTACGGCTCGCGGGCGATCAGCGACAACCTCAACCTCATCCGGGCGCTGTACTTCCCCCGCGCCAGCCTGCCGATCGCGATCACCATCATCCAGCTCCAGCAGCTGATCATCGCGATGGTCATCCTGGTCGGGGTGGCGCTGGTCCGCGGCGAGCCGGTCACCTGGCACTGGCTGCTGATCGCGGTGGCGCTGGCGCTCCAGTTCGTCTTCAACACCGGCCTGGCGCTGTTCGTCGCCCGCTTCGGCGCGATCCTGACCGACACCAGCCAGCTGCTCCCGTTCCTCCTGCGCACCTGGATGTACGGCTCGGGCGTGTTCTACAGCATCAAGAACATGATCGCCCAGCACCCGAGCACCCCGGCCGCGCTCGCCTGGGTCCTCGACCACAACCCGCCGCTGATCTTCATCCAGCTGGTCCGTAGCCAGCTGATCACACCGCCCGCGCCGAATCCGAAGCAGACAGCCGCCCAGATCGCGAACGCGATGTACCTTCCGCCGCACGCCTGGCTGTGGGCGGTCGCCTGGGCGCTGGCGATCGGCGTGGGCGGGTACCTGTACTTCTGGCAGGGTGAGGAGACGTACGGCCGTGGCTGAGGTTGTCGACGAGAGCACGGGCGAACTGAGCCGCGAGGAGGTCCTGGAGCGCCGGGCCAAGCGGCGGGCCGAGGCCGCGCAGAACCAGCCGACGGTGGTCGTGGAGAACCTGCACGTCCACTACAAGATCTACGGCGCGGGCGGCGCGACCAAGGGTACGGCGACCGGCGCGCTGAACCGGATGTTCCACCGACGCAAGCACAATGCGCTCAGCGACGTGCACGCGATCAAGGGCATCTCCTTCGTGGCCCGGCGCGGCGAGTCGATCGGCCTGATCGGGTCCAACGGCTCCGGTAAGTCGACCCTGCTGCGTGCGATCGCCGGGCTGCTGCCGGCGGAGAAGGTCGGCGGCGTGTACACCGACGGCCAGCCGTCCCTCCTCGGGGTGAACGCGGCGCTGATGAACGACCTGACCGGCGAGCGCAACGTGGTCCTCGGCTGCCTGGCGATGGGCTTGCACCCGGACGAGATCAAGGAGAAGTACCAGGAAATCATCGACTTCTCCGGCATCGACGAGAACGGTGCCAGGACCTCCCAGCGTCCCATGAAGACGTATTCGGCGGGCCAGGCCGCCCGCCTGCGCTTCTCCATCGCGGCGACCAAACTTCACGATGTCCTCCTGATCGACGAGGCGCTGGCTACGGGCGACCAGGGTTTCCAAAGGCGCAGCGAGAACCGTATCCGCGAGCTACGCCAGAATGCGGGCACCGTGTTCGTCGTGAGCCACTCGATAGCTTCCGTCAGGGACATCTGCGACCGGGCGATCTGGCTCGAGGCCGGGGTGATCCGCATGGACGGCGACGTCGACGAGGTCACCGGGGCCTATGAGGAGTGGAGCGCCCAGCGCTAGCCGCAGCAGCATCCGCGGCATTCCCGTGCCCGTCTCCCGTGTCCATACCCGCGGCTCCGTGAACACCTGGCAAGGAACCAGCAAACACCACCCCCTCGTCTGATACTTGGAGCGAAGCCGCGGAAAGCGCGGCCGGACACAGGTCGGGATGCGGGCGCTAGGGCGATGGGTATCACCAGCAAGACCTTCATCGTGCTGCTGGCCCTGGTCGCATTGGCTCTGTTCGCCCTCACGGTCTGGCTTTGGCCTAAGCTCGCCCCCGCCACCCCCCGCGCCATCTGCGGCCGCGTCGCGCTCCTCGTCTCATCCCAGCTTCTCGTGCTCTCCGTCGCCGCCGTCTTCGCCAACGCCTACTTCGGCTTCTACACCTCGTGGAGCGACCTGTTCGGCTCTGGGTCGCAGCGCTATCACGTGAACGACAAGGGCGCGGTGGCGGCGAACGTCAACGCCTCGCAGCTCACCTCGGGCTCAACGTCCGGCTTGATCACCACGACCACTCTCACTGGCCTGCGCAGCGGCATCACCGCCCGGCTACGCGTATACGTGCCGCCGCATCCTCCGCAGTCCTACCCCGCCATAGTCGTCGACGCGACGGGTCAGCAGAGCGCCGCCGCGGAGGCTGCCGCCTTAAGCAACGCCGCCCGCCCGGTCCAGGCCCTCGTTGTGATCGTGGACACCGCGAACGGTTCCACCATCCCCTGCACCGACCAGCCCGGCGGCGCGCAGGGCGGACAGTTCTGGTCCCAAGACCTGCGCTCCGCGATCGCCGCGCACTACGCCGTCGGACTAAGCGCGAGCGACTGGGGCGCGCTCGGTACGGGCCCCGACTCCGCCTGCGCGCTGGAGTTCGCACTCGCTGACTCCACCCGCTACTCAGCCGCAGCCGCCATCAGCCCCACCCCGGCCGCCGCCAACCCGGCCTCGACCGTCACCAACCCCACCTCGGCGAGCTTCAACCCCGCCTGGTGGCTCGCCACCTACCCCGCCCCACCGAGCCGCATCCTCCTGGCTGGCGTCTCTGGCCCGCCGGACAGCGTCCTCGGCCACGTGCGCCCACCCCTCCAGACGACCGTCAGCGGGAACACCGACACGCAGAGCGCGCTCTCCTGGCTCGCCCAGACGCTCCAGGGGGTCAAGTCATGAGTCTCACCGGCGCCCCCTTCCTCATCCTCCTCACGGTCGTCACCGTCGCCATCTTCGTCCTCCTTGTCTACTTCTGGCCCCGCCTCTCTGGGGGCGGCCCCAAGGGCATCACCCTCCGCGTCGCCGCCTTCGCCGTCGCCCAACTTTTCCTTCTTTCCACCGCCGCCGCTTACGCCAACTCCTACTTCGGCTTTTACGGCACCTGGAACGACCTGCTCGGCGTGGCCAACGCCTCGTCCAGCCGTAGCTACACTTTCGCCGCACCCACCCCCCTCGGCGCCGGAGCCACCGAAGATCCCATCACCATCACCGGCCACCAAGCCGTCGGCCTGCCCGGGGACGGCAATCCGGCCGCGGTCGGCCAGATCCTCGACACCACGATCAAAGGCCAGACCACCGGCCTCTCCGCCGACGCGATGATCTACTTCCCGCCCCAGTACTTCCAGCCCAAGTACGCCGACACCCGCTTCCCCGCCGTCATCGTCTCGTCCGGCTACCCCGGCAGCGTGGTCAAGCTCGTCACCCTGCTGCGCTACCCCGCGCGCCTGGCCGGCGGCATCGCAACCGGCCAGGACAAGCCGATGGTCCTGGTCATGATGTCGCCGATGATCATTCCGGGCCGGGACACCGAGTGCACCGACGTGCCCAACGGAGGTCCGCTCGCCGGGACCTTCTGGTCCCAAGACGTCACGACCGCCGTCGAGCGGGACTTCCGGGTGGCGACCGACGCGCGCGGCTGGGGTCTGGTGGGTGACTCGACCGGCGGCTACTGCGCGCTCAAGCTGGCGATGATGAACTCTGACAAGTTCTCCGCCGCCGCCTCCCTGTCCGGCTACCTGGACGCCCTCCAGGACGGCACCACCGGCGACCTCTACGACAACAACCAAGCTTTCCGGAATCTCAACAACCTCACCTGGCGTATCAACAACCTTCCCTCGCCCCCCATCGCCGCCCTCCTCTCCACCAGCAAGACCGGCGAGGACAACTACGCCCCCACGATGGCGTTCGCCGCAGCGGCCAAGGCGCCGATGCGCGTCTCAACCCTGATTCGCGCCCAGGGCGGCCACAACTTCAACACGTGGAACGCCGAGGTCCCGGCCGCGCTTCAGTGGTTAAGTGCTCAACTAGTCTCGTCCCCGCCCGGCTGAGCGTCCTACTATCGTCAGATCATGGCGAACACAGGGTGGGGCATGGGGCCGGTCGAGCGGATCCTGCCCGCGGTTCCGCATACGGACCATTACATCGTCTGCGGCGCCGGTTCGCTGGCGCACCGGCTGGTCGTCGAGCTGACCGAGCAGTACGACGTCCCGGTGGTGGCGATCCTGCCGGACCGGGAACGCGACCACTCACCGCACATCCTGAAGATCCTCGGCGAATCAGGGGTCGTCGTCACACCCTCCGTCGGTGAGGAGGCCCTGCATCTCGCCCAGGCGGTCAGCGCGCGCGGCATCGCCATGGTGGACGGTGACGACCAGAGCAACATCCACGCCGCCCTTCGCGCCCAATCACTCAACCCCCGTATCCGCATAGTGCTGCGGATGTACAACCAGCGGCTCGGCGAGCACATCGAAAAGCTCTTCGACAACTGCGCGGCGCTCTCCCGGTCCGCCACCGCGGCCCCGGCGTTCGTCGACGCGGCGCTGCGTCGGCCCAACTCGGTGCAGATCGGCGGCCGCGCGGTCACCATCGCGCAGAGCGAGCAGATCTCCCCGGTCGACTACCTGTGCACGGTCGCCGACGAGATCGACCAGCAGGACCTCTCCCGTATGCGGCTGCTGCCGGAGACCCCCGGCCCGACCGCGCAGTGGGTCACCAGGGTCACCCGGCAGCCCACCCCCACGCCCGCCACCGGCCATGAAGCGGTCTTGCAGTTCCTCGAATCCGAACCCGGCGACGCCCTCCCGCGAATCTCCCGCATCCGCTGGCGGCTCATCGACATGTGGCGCTTTTTCACCAGCGCGCAGCTGCGCGTCGTCCTGGCTGCCAGCGTCGCCCTGGTGATCGGGTCCTTCATCCTGATCTGGCTGCTCAACCGCCCGGTCGGCTGGGCGGTATACGAGTCCTTGCTCGACATCGCCGGCTCCGCGGTCCCGGACAACTTCGGCCAGCCCAGTGGAACGGGCGGCACCTGGCAGCGGGTCGCGCAGGTCGCCATCACCCTCTGCGGAATCCCCCTCATGGCCGTCGTCACCGCGATCCTGGTGGAGAACACCGGCCAAGAAAGGCGCGGCGCCCCCAAAACCCCCAGCGCCGGCATCCGCGGCCACGCCGTTGTCATCGGCCTCGGCAACGTCGGCACAAGAATCGCGACGCTCCTCCACGAGTCCAAAGTCCCCGTGGTCTGCGTCGAAAGAGACCCGACGACGAGAGGCATCGCGGTCGCCAGAAGCCTCGACATCCCCGTCATCGTCGGCGAAGGCCCCCTCGACAACCAACTCCGCCAAGCAAGAGTCCAGACGTCGAGAGCAGTCCTCGCGGTAACCGGCGACGACGCGACGAACCTGGAAGCAGTCCTCGAAGCACGAGCAGTCAGCCCGGATGTAAGAGTCGTCCTACGCCTCTTCGACGACGACTTCGCAGCCCACGTCTACCGCACCTTCACCAACGCATCCTCACGCTCGGTGTCCTACCTGGCAGCCCCCGCATTCGCGGCAGCGCTCATGGGCAGGGAAGTCCTCGGCACGCTCTCGGTCTACCGCCACGTGGTCCTCATCGCCCAGTTCGCAGCGGAAGCAGGCTCCCCCGTCGTCGGCAAGACCCTCCGCGAAGCAGAATCCCCCGGCGAAGTAAGAATCATCGCCGTCCGCCCAAGGGGCACCGACGACTACATCTGGCGCCCCGACCACGGCCGCAGGCTCAACCCCGGCGACAGCTACGTCCTCGTCGCCACCCGCACCGGCCTCGGCCGTCACACCGGCCTTGTCTCCTAACTGAGCCGCCCCGAGCCACTCCCAGCACAACGACAGAAGGGCTCAACAAAGAGAATAAAGAGTCTTAGGAAGGCGGCACCTTGAAGGCGGCACCTTGGACGCGAGACCTTCCGGGAACCACTGCTGGGATAAGTCACGGCGCCGCCTCACCTTGACTCCGACGTTAGCGGTCTACCAACGCCGTCACGTGCGCAACAGCCGAGCGTCCGAACGCTTGGCCTGCCGACCGAACCACGCCGCCGCACCGATATCCGACCCGCCAATGAGGTCGAAGAAGTCATCGCGTTGCCTCGCCTCCCAGCCCGTCACTCGCCTCCCACGCAGTCACTCGCCTACGGCGATCTGCACGCACAGCACTGACGCGGACTGATACGTGGCCCACGCCAGCACCCACGACGGCCAAACTGCCTGCGATCAAGGCCGCCATCCCATGGCTCACGTCAGCCCGCAGACGCACCCCGCTATAGGTCACCATCTCCGAGACCTCCCACAGCGCCAAGCCGTCAAGGTTCTCAGCGACTCCGTGCGCTCGGTCTGCGCCTTGGACGGACTCGGTCCCTGACTGCCCGCCGGTGCAAACTCGACAGCACGAAGGTGCCGAGGATCGCGCGCAAAATCATTTATTCCCCAGGTCAATCAGGGTGACGAACGACCCGCTTGCCAAGTCGTTACATGCTGAGCCCAACCGCTCGCGCCGCCACGCGTTTTTGTGTGTGACTCCGCACGCAGGGCCGTGCCGGATACCCACCACCCGCCCGATTCTCCCAGGGGGCAACATGACCATCCTCACCCGGCGCCTCGCCGCAGCGGTCGTCCTCACTGCCGCCGGCACCGCACTCGTCGCGGGCTGCACCGCGACGACCAACGCTGCCGCAGGCGCCACCGTGGGCACGAGTGCGACGTCGTCGCCGTCCACCGCACCGGCTGTGCAACTGCCCACGGGCGCCAGCGGGACGACACCCCCCGCAAGTGCGCCGACGCAGGCCCCGTCGTCCGCGCAGCCGCCACTGTCCTCGATACCCCCGAGCCCCACGCCGACGCCGTGCTCGTTTCCCGAGCAGAGGTTCGTGCGCATCCTCTCGATCGGAGTCGACCCCGCGACCAACCACGAGGAACTCGTCGCGCAGCCGGCGAAAGGCCTGTGCGGAGGAGGCATCCCGAACGACGCAGAGTACTCCGTCACCGGCCCGGCCGTGGACTACGACGTGGCCACGACCGTGAAGATCACCGCAATGAACCACGGCGGCCAGCCGTACTCCCAGACGTGGTCGCAGTTCGCCGCCAGCAACCTCAACGAATACGGCGGCTTCTACGGGATCGACTTCAACAACGGCGGCCTCGTCACGGTGATCGACCAGTACTTCCACCCGTGATCGCCTCATCACGGTAGCCGCGTTCGGAAACCGTCAGAACGTGATCAAGACTGATCAGGCACTAGCGGGCACGAAGGCCCCGGACCCATGTCAAGGTCTGGGGCCTTGAGGCCGGGTTCAGCCAACCCCTCGCACGGCAAACCGCAGCGGACAGGGCGACACGACGGTTCCGGCCGCCCCGGATCATGAGGCGGCAGGGAAGCCACCCGAACCCGGCGCAACCACGGTCAAGCTGGCACTGAATCATCCACCACTGAATCATCCACGGTGGAGCCGGAGAGCAGACTCGACCTGGAAACGTCTGTGCAGGCGCTGCTCTTTCGGCTGGAAGTAGCCGGTCGCTTCAGCCATGGGAATCACCTCAGGCCTGTCAATCTCGTAGGCCCGACCACGGGATATGAGCGTCGCCGACCCTTTGGCAACGACGTTCTTCATCCAATCGGTGCGATCACCATAGGGAAGAGAGCGATCAGGAAGTCGTCGTCGTGCGCTGCGGCCACGACAGGGGTTCGGTAGGCCTGGCCCGATCGGCGTCCCACATGACAGATGACCGAGTTGTTAGACCCTTCTTTCCCGGCTGACCTCAACGCGAGTGGCCGCATGGCCCGGGTGAGACGGCG
>NZ_DASZGI010000222.1:0-12456 GCF_035938995.1 Actinocrinis sp. | reverse complement strand
CCGCTTCACCCACGTGCGGCTCAACATGATCCCGGACGGCGGAATCGCCCGCCTGCGCGTGCACGGCGAACCGGTGGCCGACCCCGACTTCCTCGTCGGCGTGACCGTCAACCTGGCCGCGCTCAGCGACGGGGCGCGCATCGTCGGGTGCAGCGATCAGTTCTACGGGCGCCCGGAGAACCTCCTGATGCCGGGCCAGGCACGCACGATGGGGGAGGGCTGGGAGAACGCCCGGCGACGCGGACCCGGCCACGACTGGGTGGAGATCGAACTGCTCGGCGAGGGCGTGGTGCGGATCCTCGAACTCGATGCGACGCACTTCAAGGGCAACGCCCCGCACAAGGCCACGGTGTCCGCCGCCCGGGTCGAGCCGGGCCATGAGCCGAGGCCGGACGCCTGGACCACGCTGCTGCCCGCCACCAAGCTCCAGCCCGACACCCTGCACCGTTTCCTGGTCCGGGACGCGGCGCCGTCCACCCGACTTCGCCTCGATGTGTATCCCGACGGCGGCATGGCGCGGCTCCGCGCGCTCGGCGAAGTGACGCCGGATGGGCACGCCGCCCTGGTGCGCCGGTGGAAGCGCACCGCCTGACCGCCGTCCGTCATCCACCCGTACGCAGCCATCGGGCGGCAACGCTCCGCGGCGCCGGGCCGGAACTGGTCGCCTGGCTCCGCCGCCCGTGAGACGATGCCGGGCGCGGCGAACCGGTGTGAACCCCGGGCACCACGGTGCGCGACGACCGCCGCAGGACCGACACCAGCCACCGCAAGGGGGAGCCGCGCCGTGACCGTACCGCCGGGCCCACAGGGCCAGCCGCAAGGACCACAGCCGCAGCAGCAACCGGGTTACGGATGGCCGGACGGGCAGTACCAGGGGCCCGGACCCCAGTATCAGCAGCCGCAACAACAGCAGCCCCAGCAGCCCCAGCAGCCGCTGTATCAGGAGCCGCAGTACCAGCAGCACTACGCGGGACAGGGACAGCAGTATCTAGGAGAGCCGCCGTACGGCTTCGGCCCGTACGCCCCGCCACGGCCACCGCGCCCGACGCACACCGCGTTCCCGTCGCCCGCCGTGGTGCTGCCGTTCCAGCGCTGGCTGCGCGACCGGTCGCTGCGTAACTGGATCACGGTCCTGTTCGTCGGGCTGGTCGTCGTGCCCTCCTTCGCCCTGGTCGCCTTCCCCGACCTGTCGCAGGCCACCCAGTCGTCCTGGGTGTTCGCGGTCTACTTCGCCTGCGCCTGGCTGCTGGTGCTGTGGATCTCGGTGCGCCCGCCGATGGTCAAGCCCCTGATGCTGGCCGAGGTCGCCGCGATCGGCCTGGTCCTCGAGGCGCCGCTCGCGGTCTTTCTCGAGCGCACGCTGCACGCCGGGACCGACAACGTCGTCTCCTCGGTGTTCACCGTCGGCATCCCCGAGGAGTTCGCCAAGGCGCTCCCGATCGCAGTGCTCGCCTATGTGCACCGGCACGCCTGGGCCTCGCTGACCCCGAAGGACTACCTCTTCCTCGGCGCGGTCAGCGGCCTGGCGTTCGGCGCCGCCGAAGCCGTCGAGTACATCACCAAGGTCATCCCCGGCGAGATGACCCAAGCCGCGCAGGAGGGCGCCAGCCCCGCCGCGGTCGTCCTCGCCTCGATCACCCAAGGCTCCTGGCGGTTCGTCACCGACCCGATGAGCCACGCGATCTGGGCCGGCATCACCGGCTACTTCATCGGCCTGGCGGTGCGCTTCACCCGGCACCGGGTCTGGCTTGCCATCTTCGGCCTGGCGCTGACCGCCGTACTGCACGGCGTCAACGACTACGTGGCCGGACACTTCTGGTGGATCGTCGAGATCGTCGTCAGCGTCCTGTTGTTCGTCGCCTACAGCCAGGCCGGGGGAGTGATCGAGCAAGACCTGTCCGCGGCCGAACAGGCCGCCGACGCCGCACGCCCACAGCCGTCGGGCCCGGCGCCGTGGCCCGGTGCCCACCCTGGGTGGGGACCGCCGCAACCGCCCGCGTGGAACCCGGCCGCCGGTTGGGGCACCTCCGGATTCACCCCGCTGCCCGGCCACTACGCGCCACCACCGCCGGCGGCGCCTTACCCTCCATACCCGGGCGGCTCGGCCTGACCAGCTAGCGGCACCGCACTTTCTGGCACCCGGCGCGTTGACTGAACCCGCCGGGCGCTGCGGCCGTGACACGCCACAACGTGGCAGAGAGCAACACACGTTCGCCCGTGGCGCGCGGTGATAACCGGGTGTGCGCACTAGAGTTGTGCACGCGGCGATCAATCGCGGGAGCGGGATCGGAACCAGGTCGCACTCCGGCGCGTCGTTTCAGGTACGGATAAGGAAAGTCCGTGCTCGACGAAGAGACACAGCTCAGCCGCGGTTTAGGCACCGCCCGTCACGCCTTGGGGGCTTCCAGATCATGGCCTACGGACCGAACGGCACGGAGTTCCCGGACTACGGTCCCCGACCTCCGGAACCGCAGCCCGCGGGCCAGCCTCCGCAGGAGCCGCGCCCACGCCAGGAATCCCCCCGTTACGGCGATCCGGCGCAGCAGCCCCGCACGTCGCGCAGGCCGCCGGCGTACGACCCGTTCCAGACGCGGGCCCACGACGAGGCCGCCGAGCGGCAGCGGCAGGCCGGCGACGGCCAGGGCGGACGTGGCCGCCGCGGCGCCTCCGCTCAGCCTCAGCCCTCCGCCGACCAGAACCAGCACGGAGGCGGCTGGTCGTACGACGACGGATACGGCGGCGGCGCACCCCGGCGCACTACTGGGCGGGCTGCCCCCGACCCCTCCGGTTCCGAGCAATACGGCGGCGATCAGTACGGCGCAGATCCGCGTGGTTCCCATCGAGGCGGTGCCCATCAAAGCGGCGCCAACCAAGGCAGTGCGAATCAAGGCGGCGCCGATCAAACCAGGGTCGACCCGTACGGCGCGGGCGCCGGCAGGTACGGCGCCGAGCAGGGCCCCAGCCGCCAGTACTCCGGTGGCGACCGGTACGCCGCCGACCCCTACGGAGGCGACCCGCGCAGGCGGGACGGCTACGGCGCCGACCAGTACGGCCGCCGTGACCAGTACAACCAGGCGGACCCGTACGGCGCGGACCCCTATGCCGCCACGGTCGTCGACGAACACGGGCTGCGCCCCCGCCCCTCCGCCTCGCCGACCCGGGCCGCGCTGCGCGCCGGGTCGACCAGCCTGCTCGAAGAGGACGAGAACGGCGCGTACCGCCCCGGCACCGCGGCCGGCGCGGGCGGCGGCGACGGAGACGGTCCCGACGGCCCGAACGGCCCCGGCGGGCGCTCCGGCCGCCGCAAGGGCAAGAAGCCGGTCCCGCCGCACATCCTGCGCCGCCGCAAGATCATCCGGCGCAGCATCCTCGGCGTGTTCGTGATCCTCGTCGGTTACGTGGGCATCACGATGTACCCGTACATCACCGGCCCGGGCACCGACCCGCTCAACGCCCGCGTCGCCGAATGGGGCCGCGACCACGGCCTCGGCTGGGCGGTCACCTGGCTGGAGAACGCCAGCTACAAGCCGCCGGTCACCGGCGGTCAGCTCAACTCCAGCCAGCTCTCCCAGCTGCAGGGCCCGAGCGCGCCGACGCCCACCACCAAGGTCAAGACGCCGGCCGACCTGCCGACCGACATCACGCCGCTGGCCACTGGCACCGTCCCCGGCGAGGGCGTCTGGCACCCGGTCACGTACAACTCCGCCAACGTGCCGATCGTCGAGAAGGCCGCGCTGCGCCCCGACGCCCAGCACACCTCCGACCTCGCGTACGCCGTCTGGATGAACCAGAGCTCGCTGAAGTTCGGCCTGCACCCCGGCTACCAGCAGCCCGGCGGGACCTGGCAGGCGCCCGACAGCATCGCCGCCGACGCCCGCAACGGCCTGGTCGCGACCTGGAACGGCGGCTTCAAGATCAAGCCGGACGACGCGCTCGGCGGCTTCTACGCCGAGGGCAGGACCGCGGTGCCGCTGGTCAACAACAAGGCCGCCGAGGTCTTCTACCAGGACGGATCGATAAAGATCGGCTTGTGGGGCCGGGATGAGACGATGGCCTCGAACGTCGTCGGTGTCCGGGAGAACCTGAGCCTGCTGGTCGACAACAGCCAGGTGACCGTCGGCCCCGGCGACGGCTCCAGCGCGCAGTGGGGCTACACGATCAAGAACTCCTACTACATCGCGCGCTCCGGCGTCGGCATGACCGCCAAGGGCGACATCGTGTACGTCAGCGGTGGCCAGCTGTCCGTCTACACGCTCGCCAAGCTGCTTCAGGCGGCTGGCTGCGTCTACGCGATGGAGCTGGACATCAACCCGGACTGGGTCTCGTTCATGTACTACAACGGCGACCCGACGAACCCCACGCCGAACAAGCTCTGGGACTTCGTCCAGCCCGCCAACCGGTATTTCGAGGCATCCGACCGCGACTTCGTCTCCGTGTACCTGCGCTGACGGCGAATCGGTCCGCGAGTACGCCCGGTACCCGGAGATACTGTCCGGGAAAGCGCCTAGACTCGGATCATGGGTGCAGTGCTCGCGGACCGGTTCGGTCGGACAGCCACGGATCTGAGGCTGTCTCTGACCGATCGCTGCGATCTGCGCTGCGCCTACTGCATGCCGGCCGAAGGGCTGCCCTGGCTACCCAAGGCCGAGCTGCTGACCGATGACGAGATCGTGCGCCTGGTCGGCATCGGCGTGTCGCTGTTGGGCATCCGCGACGTCCGGCTCACCGGCGGTGAACCGCTGATCCGCCCGGGCCTGCCGGCGATCGTCGCCCGGCTGGCCGCACTCGCCCCGCGCCCGCGCCTTTCCCTGACCACCAACGCGGTCGGGCTCGAACGCCTGGCCGGGCCGCTGGCGGCGGCCGGGCTGGACCGGGTCAACGTCTCCCTCGACACCCTCGATCCGGACGTCTTCCGCACCCTGACGCGTCGCGACCGCCACGCGCGCGTGCTGGCCGGCATCGAGGCCGCCCACCAGGCCGGCCTGCGCCCGGTGAAGATCAACACCGTGCTGATGCGCGGAATCAACGACCACGAGGCCCCCGCGCTGCTGCGCTGGTGCCTGGACCGCGGCTACGAACTGCGCTTCATCGAGCAGATGCCGCTCGACGCCCAGCACGGCTGGGATCGGGACGCGATGGTGACCGCCGAGGAGATCCTGGCCGCGCTGCGCACCCGGTTCACCCTCGTGCCCGAAGGCGACCAGGTGCGCGGCTCCGCGCCCGCCGAGACGTGGCTGGTTGACGGCGGCCCTGGAGCGCCGGGCGGCGGCCGCGTCGGCGTCATCGCCTCGGTCACCCGGCCGTTCTGCGGCGCCTGCGACCGCACCCGCATCACCGCCGACGGACAGGTGCGCACCTGCCTGTTCGCCCGCGAGGAATCCGATCTGCGCACCCTGCTTCGCTCCGGCGCGCCCGACGAGGCGGTCGCCGCGGCCTGGCAGGTCGCGATGCTCGGCAAGAAGGCCGCGGCGGGCATCGGCGAGCCGGGATTCGTTCAGCCGCAGCGCCCCATGTCCGCGATCGGCGGCTAGCGCGTCGGCGCTCCGCGTCAAGCGCGGTAAGGAAGACGAGGACAGAAAAAGGCGCCGACTCGCGCACGGGGGGACGCGAGTCGGCGCGGCGCCCTGGACAGCCACGGGGGGAGCCGCCCAGCACGCAGGTGGGTCCTCGAAACCGAGGTGGCCCCACCAGGCACCGCCCTGACGGGGGAGCAGGGCGTGCATCAGAAGTATGCCACGGCGTCAGGGGCTGGTGAACCCCCGCCGCTAAAACCCGCCCATAGGGGTGACCGGCATCGCGCTGGTCAAGGGGAAGTCGAGCACCTTTCAGTGTTCTGAGTAGACGCGGCTGTTAGTTGCGTCACCCCGCCCGGCCGCGCCGCCCGCGCGCTTCGGTGCATCCGCGGGCACACGGTGCTCATCGGTCTCCCCGGTCTGCGCCGTCCCACCGCTGTGGGCGGTCTCGCCGCGCTCCCACGCCTCATCGCCGCCGGCGGGATCTGTGGCCTCGTCAGCTTCGCCCGACACCACCGGCCCAGTGCCCGGCAGCCCCAGCTGGTCGTGCTCGAGCGCCGGCTTGTCCGGCGGGGCCAGCAGGAGGTTCGTCGGATCCTTCTCCGGCACCGGGCCGCCGTTCGCCCGCACCACCGCGATGTACGGGATCACCGTGGCCAGCAGGATCAGCAGGACCTTGATCTGCCATGAGATCCCCGGCACCGCCACCACGACCACGATGGAGACCACCCTGATCAGCATGGTCAGGATGTACTGCTTCTGCCGGCGGGTGATCTCGTCGGTGTGGCTCTGCTCGGCGGTGGTGATGCCGTATACCGGCTCTTGGCCGCCGCGATGACCGATCCGCACAGCTCCACCCTACGGCGGCCCGTCCCGTCGGTTAAGACCGGGGGACGGGCCGCCGGGATTGTCGTGGCTGTGTTGTGGCTGTGTCGCGGCCGCCGGTCAGCTGGCCTGGGAGACTGACGACATGTTGAAGTCGGCCACCCGGAAGGCGGGCACCGCGGCGCGGGTGAAGTAGTCGTTCCACTCGCGCGGCAGGCAGATCTCCTGCCGCCCGACCTCGGAGACCCGGGCGAGCAGGTCCACCGGCGACTCGTTGAACCGGAAGTTGTTCACCACGCCGGTCACCTCGCCGCCCTCGACCAGGTACACCCCGTCCCGGGTCAGCCCGGTCAGCAGCAGCGTCTGCGGATCCACCTCGCGGATGTACCACAGGCAGGTCAGCAGCAGCCCGCGCTCGGTCGCCCGGGTCATCTCCTCCAGCGTGGCCGTGCCGCCGCCGTCGATCAGCAGGTTGTCGATCGGCGGGGTGAGCGCCAGCCCGGTCCGCTCGGCCGACTGGCGGGTGGTCAGCAGGTGCTCGAGGACCCCGTCGCGCACCCAGTCGGTCGCGCGCAGCGGCAGCCCGTTGTCGAACACCGACTCGCTGGACGAGGACGAGTGCGCGATGTTGAACGGCGCGCACTCCAGCCCCGGCGCGGACGGGTCCGACCAGATGCGCAGCCCTTCCCGCCCGATCCGGGAGCCGACCTTGGTCGAGCCGCCGGGCGTGGAGAACACGGTGCGCCCGTCGGCCGCGTCCCGCGCCGCCGACACCCAGTACTGATAGGTGTACAGATCCGCGACGGCCGACGGGGGCAGCAGCGTCTCGTACCGGCCCGCAGGAAGCTCGATCCGCCGCTTCTGCCAGTCCAGCCGCTGCCCCAGCTGCCCGCTCAAGGCCACGACGTCCACGTCGGTGAAGTCCCGGCTCTGCGCCCCTGCCCAGGCCGACCGGGCGAAGTCCGGCGACTTGGCGTTCAGCTCCAGCTTGCCGGTCGGCTGGTCGTGCTTGAGCCGCAGTCCCGCCGAGGTGGCCAGATACGTCGACTCCACGGTGTGCTCGGCGAACCCGAACAGCAGCCGCCCGCCCGCCCGCGCCGCCTCGAAAGCCTGTCCGAGGGCCGGGGCGAAGGACCCGAACACCTCGATCGAGGTGCCCGCAGGCGGCTGCGCCCACCGCGCCGGATCGACCGGCGCGCCCGCCAGCTCGGGCGAATCGGCGCCCAGCAGCGGCCGGGCGTCCTCCGCCGACCCCGCCTCGCGGGCCGCGCGTTCGCTGGCCCGCACCAGGTCCTCGAGGGTGTCCAGGCCCACGCCGGCCTGCGTCAGCACCGCCGCCGAAACCCCCTCACCCCCGCCGACCGTGGACACGACCGTCACGTTGCGGGACTGGGCGACACCGTTGGTGGTCAGCGTGTTGTTCGCCCACCGCAGATTCGCCGTCGAGCGCTCGTCGACCAGCACCACCGCGCCGTCCGCCCGGGACAGCTCCAGCGCCCGCTCGGCCAGCTCCTGCGCGGTCGCCACACCGCCGCTCAATTTCCCGCCTCCTGAACCGTGTTGAGGATCCGCACCGCGCGGAACAGCGCCGACGGGCAGCCGTGCGACACCGGCGCGACCTGGCCCGGCTGGCCCTTGCCGCAGTTGAACGCCCCGCCGAGCACGTAGGTCTGGGGCCCGCCGACGGCCTCCATCGACCTCCAGAAGTCGGTGGTCGTGGCCTGATACGCGAAGTCCTTGACCTGCCCGGCCAGCCTGCCGTCCTCGATGAGGAACGCCCGCTGCCCGGTGAACTGGAAGTTGTACCGCTGCATGTCGATCGACCAGGACTTGTCGCCCACGATGTACAGGCCGCGCCGCACCTGGGAGATCAGCTCCTCGGTGGACGGGCCGTCCGGCGCGGGCTGCAGCGAGACGTTCGCCATCCGCTGGATCGGCACGTGGCCGGAGGAGTCGGCGAACGCGCAGCCGTTGGACCGGCCGCCGTTGAAGCCCTTGAGTTGCGCGATCCGACGGTCCGTCTGATAGCCGACCAGGGTGCCGTCCTTGACGATGTCCCACTGTTGCGCTTCGACGCCCTCGTCGTCGAAGCCGACCGTCGACAGGCCGTTCTCGACGACCCGGTCGCCGGTGATGTTCATCACCGGCGAGCCGTACTTGAGCGTGCCGAGCTTGTCCGGCGTCGCGAACGAGGTGCCCGCGTACGCCGCCTCGTAGCCCAGCGCCCGGTCCAGCTCGGTGGCGTGCCCGACCGACTCGTGGATCGTCAGCCACAGGTTCGACGGGTCGATCACCAGGTCGTAGAGTCCGGGCTCGACCGACGGCGCGGCCCGCTTGGCCGCCAGGTGGCCCGGCAGCGCCGCGAGCTCCGCGTCCCAGTCGCGCGACCCCTCCCCGCCGGCCAGAAACTCCCAGCCGCGCCCGACCGGGGGCGCGACGGTGCGCATCGACTCGAACGCGCCGGTCTCCTGGTCGATCGACACCGCCTCGAGCGTCGGATGGATCCGCACTCGCTGCTGTGTGGTGATCGTGCCGGCAGAGTCGGCGTAGAACTTGTTCTCCTTGACCGCGTGCACGTAGGCGTCCACATGGTCGACGCCCTCGGCCGCGAGCAGCCGCTTGGACCACTCGGTCAGTAGCGCGATCTTCTCTTCAGTCGGTACCTCGAACGGGTCGATCCGATACGAGGAGACCCACACCCGCTCGCCGTACGAAGGCTCCGGCGCGAGCACCACCGGCTCGGAGTTGACCGGCCGCGACACCTTCGCCACCTGCACCGCCTGCTCGGCCAGCCGCGCGGCCGCCTCGGGAGTCTGCACCGCCCCGGCGGCGAAGCCCCACGTACCGTCGTGCACCACGCGCACCGCGATGCCCGCGTCCGCGCTGTCGTTGACCCCGTCCAACTGCCCGTCGCGCAGCCGGATCACCTGCGCGCGCACCCGTTCCGCACGGAAGTCGGCGTGCTCCGCCCCCAGCTCCCGCGCCCTGGCCAGCGCCGCCTCGGCCATCTCCCGCAACGGCAGAGCGAGGAACGACGGGTCGATCCGCCCTTGTGCCTCGTTCGAGACCAATCCGGTACCTTCTTCCCCTCGGGTGGTTTGCGCCGGCATTAAGCCGAACCTAGCTGAACTCCACGATGGTGTCCTGGCGCTTTTGTAGTCCTCCGCAACGGGTCGGCGGCGCGCGACCCGCTAGCGTGTTAAAAAATTCAACTTCTGCCGATGGGGAAGGGCACTCTGCGTGGGTGAGAACAGCACGGCCAGATCGGTTCTTGTCACGGGCGGCAACCGGGGCATCGGCCTCGCGATCGCGCGCGCCTTCGCGGAGGTGGGCGACCGGGTCGCGGTGACCTACCGTTCGGGCGAGCCGCCGGTCCTGCCGGTCAAGGGGGACGGCTCCTTCCTGGCGGTCAAGTGCGACATCACGGTGCCCGAGGACGTGGACCGGGCCTTCGACGAGGTGAGCGCGGCGCACGGCCCGGTGGAGGTCCTGGTGGCCAACGCCGGGATCACCCGCGACACCCTCGTGCTGCGCATGTCCGACGACGACTTCGACGCGGTCGTGGACACCAACCTCAAGGGCTCGTTCCGGGTGGCCAAGCGGGCCACTAAAGGCATGCTGCGCATGCGCCGCGGGCGTATCATCTTCATCTCCTCGGTGGTCGGCTTGTCCGGCGGGGCGGGCCAGGTCAACTACGCCGCCTCGAAGGCGGGCCTGGTCGGCATGGCCCGGTCGCTGGCCCGCGAACTCGGGTCGCGGTCGATCACCGCGAACGTGGTCGCCCCCGGGTTCGTCGACACCGAGATGACCGCGGTGCTCAGCGACGAGCGCAGGCAGGAGATCGTCGGCCAGGTGCCGCTCGGGCGCTACGCGAGCACCGACGAGATCGCCGGAGTGGTCAGGTTCCTGGCCTCGCCCGAAGCGGCCTACATCAACGGAGCCGTCATCCCGGTTGACGGCGGACTCGGAATGGGGCACTGACCCGCATGGGAATCCTGGACGGCAAGCGCGTCCTCGTCACCGGCGTCATCACCGACGCCTCGATCGCCTTCAGCGTGGCCCGGCTGGCGCAGGAGGAGGGCGCCGAGGTGGTCCTCACCGGCTACGGCCGGCTGTCGCTGGTCAACCGGATCGCCGCCCGGCTGCCGAAGCCCGCGCCGGTGATCGAGCTGGACGTGACCGACCCGGAGCACCTGGCCGCGCTGGCCGACCAGGTCCGCGCGCACGTGGACGGCCTCGACGGGGTCGTGCACTCGATCGCGTTCGGCCCGGCCGACGCGCTCGGCGGCAACTACCTCAGCACCCCGTGGGAATCCGCGGCGACCGCGCTGCACGTGTCCGCGTTCTCCTACAAGTCGCTGGCGATGGCGACGGCGCCGCTGTTCGGCGAGCGGGGCGGCTCGATCGTCGGGCTGGACTTCGACGCGCAGGTGGCCTGGCCCGGCTACGACTGGATGGGCGTGGCCAAGGCGGCGCTCGAGGCGGCCAGCCGCTATCTGGCCCGCGACCTGGGTCCCCGGGGCATCCGCTCGAACCTGATCTCGGCCGGCCCGATCAAGACCATGGCGGCCAACTCGATCCCCGGCTTCGAGGCCTTCGACGGCGTGTGGGGGACCCGGGCCCCGATCGGCTGGGACATGAAGGACCCCGAGCCGGCCGCGCGCGGTGTGATCGCCCTCTTGTCGGACTGGTTCCCCAAGACCACCGGGGAGATCATCCACGTAGACGGCGGCGTGCACGCCATGGGCGCCTGACCGGCCCCGAGGCCGCGCGCCCACGGCGGGATGCCCGAGCCCAGATCGAACGTGCTCCGCGGGCCTTTCTCCGGCCCCGGGACTCCGCCATCGCAGCACCCGAAGTCATCTCATATCACGAATCGAACACCCCGTAACGGCGCCGTCGCCCTGCTGCGCGGCGCCGTTATTCGCTAAAGTTCCCTTCAGATGCCCCTGGTGTGCACGCCGGTGGGTGGCGGAACGGGTAGCGAGACGAAGCGGGGTGAGGGCCGTGCTCGAAGCGCCGGACGGCGGCAGTGGCGCCATGTACGCGGTGCAGATCGAGTCCCTGGAGGAGTTCCAGCAGAAGCTGACGGTCATCCTCCAGGACCTCGAGGCCGACAACAACGTGATGAGCCTCGGGGACGGCGCGAGCACCTACGGCGACTTCCCGGAGGGCAAGACCTTCGCCGCGGCGTACGAGCAGACCAAGCAGGACCTCATCGACGCGTTCAACGAGGTCACGCAGCTCGTGAACACGATGATCAACGTGGCGGGGTCCAGCGCGTCGAAGTACAAGCAGACCGAGGCGGATATAACCGCCAAGTTCAACGCGATCCTTCAGCAGTACGGCGACGCGCCGACATCGACCACGACGACGGGGACGACGACCTACTACCCGGCGACGAGCGGCGGTCCTGCCTCCGGCCCGGCGGATCCGGGTTCGAGTTCGAGTTCGAACACCGGCGCGCCTGAGCCGACGCAGACGCAGACCACGCAGTCGCAGCCGCAGACGTACGCCACCCAGTCGAGCCCGAGTACGAGCGGCAGTTCCGGTTCGTCGAACGCAGCGGGCAACGCAGCCTGACGGGGGAGAGCGCCTCATGACCGACTACAGCAAGATGGACCATCAGGAGCTGTACGACTACGTGCAGTCCGGCGATCCGAACGCCATGAACCACACCTCGCAGGCGTGGGCGACCCACGCCGCGGCGATCCAGGACGCGACGCACGGCCTGCAGACCAACCTGACCGCGATTCAGTCGCAGTGGCGGGGAGCGGCGGCGGACGCCTACTTCCAGCAGTCGCAAGACGTGGCGCAGAAGATGCAGACCCACGCGGACGACGCGAACGCGACGAGCACCGCGGTCGGCAACACGGCCAGCGCCCTGTCCTGGGCCCGCGGCAACATGCCGCAGCCGCCCTCCTGGCTGGAGCAGGAGACGGCGAAGATCGACTCCAACTTCGCCACCAGCGCGATCGGCTTCGTGCTCGGCGGCCCCGGCGTGAACGTCGCCTCCGAGCTGGCGAAGCGCGACGTCAGCGAGAAGCACCAGCAGGCGATCAGCACCATGACGCAGCTCGCCAGCGCGTACACCGCCGCCCAGCAGCAGCTGCCGTCC